>JACRKD010000032.1 GCA_016215345.1 Candidatus Vogelbacteria bacterium
CGATATGGTGCCGCTTCTGTTCTTGTTCCGGCGGATGAACATGGGTATATTCTACGTCTGCAACACCCACTTTTCAATGTAATCTACGGAAGAATATGAATGGATCAGGTGTTCAAATGAGGATTGCGGAAGTCAGGAAAATAGAAAGATCGTCGAATAAACTGGAGCGTTAGGAATAGTCGCCGATACCTTGTACAAAAAGGATTATCAACCGGCAATTTTGAATATAATCTGGTCAGTGGTTGGTTTTATCGCGCTAGTGAAGATACTGCTGTAAACAAAAATGATAGGCTTTTTTATTTATAAATATCGTGATCTCCTATAAAATAACAGGCTATCTCGTCCTTATTTAAGTAATTAAAGATAATTCTGACTCTGTAGTTTACTGAAAGTCCATAGTAATCACGTAGACTACCATGTAATTTATGAATTTTTAGATATTCAGAATTCCCTCTCTGTTTTAGGGATTCAATTTTCTCTACAATTTCATCCCGAAGACGCTCATCAAGTTTACTATATTGTCGAACAAAACTTGGCGCAAAAGAAACTCGTATCATCCTACTTGAAATTTTTGGCTATCTCACGCAGATTACCTCTTAAAATTTTTCCTTCTTTAACTTCCTGCTGAGCCAAAAGAACCTGTCTTACAACCTCCTCTTCGGCCATAAGCCTAAGTGCCCTCCTTACAACATCGGCTTTGTTGGCGCCCCGTCCTGTCTTTATCTGAGAGTTTATAAACTCTTCTAGATTAGACGTTATGGGGATAGATAATGTTGTCATAGTTTATGTATATTAAATTATAATATGATATTATCATATACGACTGTGCGATAATGTCAAAGGATCAGCCATGTGCTATATTGTTCCTATCAATGGGCCATCTGGACGGACTAAATGAGAGGCAAAGGGAGGCGGCGAGCCATATCAGTGGCCCGCTTTTGGTTGTGGCCGGAGCGGGAGCCGGAAAAACTACGACGATAGCGCATAGAATCGCGAACTTGATCCAATCTGGAATAAATCCTGAAAATATTCTGGCAGTTACTTTCACCAACAAAGCGGCGAAAGAGATGCGAGAAAGAGTTGAAAGACTCTTGGAGACGGCCAAGGTACCCCTCGTAACAACCTTCCACTCGCTAGGAGTTCTGATAATTAAAGAAAACGCGAATACTTTGGGAGTAACCAGATTCTTCTCAATTTTGGACAAGGACGAATCACTCTCCGTCATAAAAAAATGCGCCAAAGAGCTTGGATTCGGGCCGAAAGACTACAATGCTAGCGCCGTGCAAGCCGTGATATCTAAAGAGAAAAATAGGTTAAAAAATCTGGAAGAGTTTGAAGTAAAATCCGGAGATCACTACTTTGGGGAGATGGTGCATTCCATTTGGGAAAAATATGAAAAATTGCTAAAGGTAGAAGGCGCCTTCGATTTCGACGACCTAATTCGCGTCCCAGTTCTACTCTTGAGACAAAACGAGGCCGTCAGATCAAGATACCAAAATCTCTGGCAATATATCCATATCGATGAGTACCAAGACACCAATACCGCGCAGTATGAATTTTCGAGGCTCTTGGCTGAAGCTCACCGAAATATTTGCGTGGTGGGAGACAGCGACCAAGCGATTTATGGCTGGCGGCAAGCCGATTTTCGAAATATTCTAAATTTTGAAAAAAACTTCCCGGGAACAAAAACAGTTCTTCTTGAAGAGAACTATCGCTCGACAAAAAACATTCTCAAGGCGGCAAACAGTATAATAAGGAAAAATAAAAATCGACGGGAAAAAACTCTTTTTACCAATGGTAGTGAAGGGGCAAAAATAGATATTTACGAAGCGACTAACGAAGGAGATGAGGCGAGATACGTTGTTGAAAAAACAAAAGAGATAATCGCGGACGGGAATACAAACCCAGAAGATATCGCTGTTCTGTATCGGGCGAATTTCCAATCTAGAATATTGGAAGAGCATCTCCTGCGAGCCAATGTTCCATATCAACTAGTTGGCATAAGATTTTATGAACGAAAAGAGATCAAGGACATCATTGCCTTCATGAAATGCGCCCTAAATCCAGAAGATATGCAAAGTTTTGAAAGAATTATCAATGTCCCGCCAAGAGGGATAGGAGAAACTTCATTCAAAAAGATTGCCGAAGGGCGCGAATATGAACTCCCGGATAAAATAAGGGTTAGAATAGAAGACTTCAGAACCACTCTCAAAAATATTAATGGGACACTCCTAAGAGAGAAACTGTCGAGTTCAATAAAGTATATTGTGAAAGCCTCCGGTTTGGAAAAATATCTAAAAGGGGAAGGGGACTCACCCTATGCCAAGACACCGGAGGATAAAGAGGACCGACTGGAAAACTTAAGAGAACTGGTAACCCTGGCATCCAAATACGACTTCCTCGAACCGGCTCTCGCTGTCGAAAAGTTTCTGACTGAAACGTCCCTACTCTCCGATCAAGATTCTCTAGCGGAAAAACAAAGTGGTATTAAACTTATGACGGTTCATGCCTCAAAAGGCCTTGAGTTCAAATATGTTTTTGTCATAGGTCTTGAGGAAGATCTTTTCCCGCATAAAAGAATGGGATCTGACGAAACCGTAGACACCGAAGAAGAAAGAAGGCTTTTTTATGTCGCCATAACCCGCGCCAAAGAGAAGGTTTTCCTTTCATACGCGCAGATGAGAACAATTTTCGGGCAGAGAAAAATGAACCTGCCATCAACTTTTCTCGCTGACTTGCCAGAAGACATTGTGGCAATGGAGACAAATGGTATTTTTAAGTCTACTTATGGCCGAGCAGGCAAAACCAACTTCTTGGGTTCAGATGATGACAATGAAGATATTCTCAAGTGGGACTGCCTGAAATAACGTAAAGATAAAAATGATAAATAGCGCAAAACCAAAAAAGTCCTTGGGTCAAAACTTCCTGACTTCCGTGGGAGCGATAAATAAAATCGTAGACACTGCCGTCAGGGCAGTAATATCCGAGATCGGATCTCCTGGAGATCCGATCTCGGATATTAATAACGCGGTGATTCTCGAAGTGGGGCCAGGAAGGGGGGTTCTAACCGAAGCACTTCTGAAAAAGTTCGAAAGAGTCATCGCAGTTGAAAAAGACGACAACTTATTCGAAAAACTGCGTGAAAAATTCGCAAATGAAATAAAGATCAAACAATTAATTCTTATCCACGGGGACATTTTAAAATTATCACCTAAACGATTAGGGCTTTTGGATGAAAACTATGCGATCGTCGCGAATATTCCCTACTATATAACCGGACAATTCCTGCGAAACTGGCTAAGCGGTGAGCAAATTGGCGAGGTCGAACCTCGCCATATTCAACCAAGGTTTATGGTTTTAATGCTCCAAAAAGAGGCGGCAAAACGAATTGTCGCCCAAGACAAGAAAGAAAGCCTGCTTTCCATTAGCGTTAAAGTATATGGGCAACCTAAATACATAGAAACTGTCAAGAGAGGATCATTTTATCCAATTCCAAAAGTAGATTCGGCTATTTTACTGATAAATAACATCTCGAAAAACTTTTTTAAAAATCCGGAGATCCGATCTCCGGAAAATAAGGAGAAAATATTTTTTTTACTTCTACACGCCGGATTCGCCCATAAAAGAAAGTTTCTGATAAAAAACTTGGAAACGGATTGTCCAAGTAAGATAAAACTGCAACGGGTGTTCATGGACTGCAAAATCTCCCCAAGCGCCCGAGCAGAAGATGTAAGATTGGAAGATTGGAAATGCTTATCCACAAAGTTATCTAAAAACTAGAGAAAGTTAGGGGGATTAGGTGCTATAATTATATTGGGCATAAGTATAACTTTTGCTCACATATTCATACCATTTGGAAAATCTAACTAACAAGAATGTCATAGTATCCGTTCTTGCTGGAATCCTCATAATCTTCGGGGCATTTTTATCGTCTCAAAACAAAGCATCACTAAGTGATATAGACGCGACAGGAGGCGAAATTTCTTATAGCAAAAATTCCGATGATAACGCCCAAAATGTTGAAGCAGAGCAAAGTGATAGTGGCGGAGAGACAGAGACAAAGATTGAACTGTACAGGGATCCTAAGCCGCACGCTTTAGGTGAGTTAGAAATAATAGACGATACGAGTAGGGCCTTAGGAAGATCGTACGGGATAGAATTAGCTAAGATATTAGGAAAATATGCCGGCGCCAAAATCGTAAACCCAGTGGAAATTATAAATGAAATATACGAAACCAAAAACTATTCTGAAACAATTAAACTTCTGCCGGTTAAGGAATCTTATTTCAGTGAGATAAAAGACCTGGCAGCTATAAGGATCCCGAAGAATATCTCGGTAACACATCTAAACCTCATCAACAATATAGATCGAATGGGACAACTTCTGGAAAATATGGATAAAATAGAATCCGATGAATTGTTAGGAGTAGCCAGCGCCAAACAATTCGCGCTGGAAACCAACATACAGATAGCGCTTCTCCAAGAGATAAACAAATACTACGCGGATAAAAATATCAGTTTCGGCTCAACAGAAAAGGCTGATGTTTATGAAAATGTAATACGATGAAATACGAAATGGCAAAACTCAATGCACTTCTGGCAATCTTACTGTTTATGGTCATATTTGTTTTTGGAACTCTAAACACCAAAGCGGCAGCTCCTTCACGTCCGGCGGCGGTTGTATTCAATTCAGTCGTAACAAAAGTTCTTGGTATAAATACCGAGTCCGCCATAGACGAACAACTGTTGGATTTAGATAATATTCTTCAATTTTACACCGGCCCGGCTTACGCGCCATATACAGTGTCGGACTTTGCAACATGGTTTAAAACTCCTCCACCCGACACCCCCGGATTCATAAGCGCGACAGCAAGCGCGATAAGTTCAGCTAAGCTGATACTAAACGACCTTGCCGCAGCAAAAGACGAAGCCGTTGGGGCCACATTAAGAGAGTTCCTAAACCGGTACGCGAGTAGTGGTATGGGGGGTGATATTATCAAATTCCAAATATTCGTTAACTGCGTAAACAAAGAGGCCGCCGTAGATATCTCCTTCTTAAACAACTGCGTAAAGGATTCCACAACCAAAGCGGAACCGGCCACCATCGCCCAATTAGCCGGCTGGATTAAAAACCCTCCGAGTGGAGCGTTTACAGACGAAGCCGACAGCGCAAGGGGATTTATGAACAGAGCTTATGATGCGGCCAAAGCAGATAAA
This sequence comes from Candidatus Vogelbacteria bacterium, assembly GCA_016215345.1. Lineage (GTDB taxonomy): Bacteria > Patescibacteriota > Minisyncoccia > Phycocordibacterales > UBA12445 > JACRKD01. Next base: position 5,218 of record JACRKD010000032.1, read on the forward strand.
CTTCTCCTTGCAGGATTACGCTCCTCAAGTCCACTGGCTATCCAGTTTCTTGAAGCCTATAAAGGACCGATGTCAGCCCATGGTGATGATATTCAGAAATTAAGAGATTTTCTCGCCTGCGTAAATAATATACGGGACAAACAGCTCGCCAGTCTGGACAATTGTGTACAAAGCGCGAACAACAGCAGTAAAGGGACTCCGGCAGAGTTAGCCGGTTGGATTCTCAATCCAACCCAACTTGGTGGATACAACCCCAGTGTCGATTTACCGCTAGTCAAAAGCGCGATGGATATAATCGATCAACTTCTACCAACCTACAGCGCGCTGACGGACGACGAAAGAGTTTCCGCAGCATTCAAAATGGCAGTGCAGTTTCTCGACATTTATACTGGCAGAAAACCAACCACAAAAACGCCTTGTCCAGGAGGAGTTCCACGCGATAGCGCAGGGAAATGCCCGGGAGGAACAACTGCAATTGACGCATCTTGCAAACCGGAAATTCCAATAGATATATTCGGCGACATACAAGCCATTCCCGATGTGAAATTCGGGATAGACGCCGGTCTTACGGTCGGAACTTATACCGTACCGGCAGTCGATTATTTTAATCCCATTGACCCCACCAAAAAGCCACCGGCCGGAAGGGCTCCACTGGCCCGCTCTCTTGTCGGCAAAACTCGGAGTTGGGCTGCTGCCGGAGTTCCTGTGGTTGAAGATGGCCCGCTCCTAAATATTATCTCAAACTTTTCACCGACACTTATAGCCATCTGCCAAAAGGTTGAAGCATCAAGGAAACTTATAGAGGAATCCAAAAAGGTTCTAGTAGAAATAAAAGCCGATACCGGAAAAATAAAACTGGACACCTCCGAACTGGTAAGAATCGCCAAAAAGTATGAACAGAAGACCTTCACCGATGATCCGGCAGCAATAACCGCGGCCAAAGAAGCCATCAGAAAAGGAGCGGATGAATACAAAAAATTTAAGAATGAGGGACGAACCGACCTACTTGGCAACGACAAGAGAAGCTTTACGCCCACGGCTTCCAACTATGAAGCAGAAATGAAATTGGCTACAGCTAAACAGATTTATACTGCAGTTGAAGAAAATCTAAAAAACAATACAACCTTCAGCGATCAAACTAAAAAGCAACTCCTGGCTCAACTTGATTCCCAAGTTAAAGCTCAAGACCCGGAAATAAGTTCCAAAATCGACACAATAATAGCAAAATCCATAAACTGGGCGGAGGCTGGTGCCAACTTGCAATCAACTTTCGAAAAAGAAATAAAAGAGGCTGGTGATCGAGCGCGGGCCGCGCTAGCAGGTAACGGAGGAGTAGTGCCGGTTCTTACCTGCCATCCAGATGCCATGATAACGACTGCGGATGGGACAACAATCTGTCCGCCAACAAGAGCTCAAATTATAACTCCGGCTGATGAAATATCCGCGATTGAAAAGGCCTATGCGACCTCGCCCATCAAAGAGCTTCAAGCGGTACAGGGGCGACAAGACTATAACGGAAAAACGCCACAGGGAAACTCTACACAGGCCGTACAAAATATTGTGGGGAACGCTTCGCAAGGCGGTGCGGTCGGCGGTACAAAATTTCCTTCCGGTGGAAGTAATTTGGGAGTACGAGGAGGAGGTAGTGGCGGAGGATCAGGCGGCGGAAGTGGTTCCAGTGGAGGAGGTAGCGAAGGCGGAGGAGGAATTCCACCACCCCAACCAAAACACAATATAGAGATGAGTGTTCGCCCAATAAATATTCGCGGTATAGACTTCTCCCAAATAACATGGTCGTCAGCCAAAATTAAAAACGTAACGTCCTGTAGGGCGACAACTGACTGGATCTCTTTTGGTGATGAAGAAAACGTTTCAACGTCTCAATCTACCATCGTCTCAACTGATGGACACATCGATCAGGCTGGAACAAAACTGATACAAAGACCTCTTTCATTTAAAGTCAGCGTCTCCATAGACGAAGGGGCAAGCGACATAAATAACCTACCACCACCAACACAAAGCGATATGACAAACAAGATATCCAAAACGGCAACTGGGGTTACTCAAACAACCGAATACACTCCAACTATGAGAGTCCCAAACAAAGCCCTAGACGCTGATGATGTCATAACTCTTCAGGTTAATGGCGCAACCGCTACAACAAGGGCATTTGGTAATCTCTCATCAATGTCTCCGGCCGAACTTGTCAAAAGCCTGATTAACGAAATAAAAAATGGACCCAGCGCGACGGTTGCTGGATTTAAAGAGTATACAATTACTACAAGTGGCAACAAATTGGTGATTAAGAACGCATCCCCAGTATCGGCAACAATCACGGCGAGTGCCAAATATGGGATGAGTTGCGAAAGCGATGAAGGAACAAGAACAAAAAATGTAACCGTAAGTTTCTAAACTAACAATGAACATTTCCACGCATTACAAAAAAATAATTACCACGTTCCTGCTCTTTGTCATTGTGGGAGGAACAACGCTATACACACTAACTGTCCCACAAAGAGTCTCGGCCGATGGCGGAAATTGGGCGATAGCAGGAGCCGCAGTTGGGTCCTTAGCCTGTCTCATCCCCGCGGTCGGATGGATAACATGCGGCGCCATAATGGCCGGAACAGCTCTTGTCGGTTGGGGAGGCGGAGCAGTTGTGGCCCAAGCCGCGATGACAGTAGCTGATTCAACCTTGGGCGGAGCCATCTACCTTTTCTTTTTCTTGATATTTAAGGTCCTAGGACTAGTTTTCTGGCTATCAAGCTACCTTCTAGACTATTTTATAAAATTCGGTCTTAGCAGTCCGCCACTCGACACCTCGGCTATTCAGGCAGGCTGGATTGTAACCAGAGATATTTCAAATATATTCTTTATATTTATTCTCTTGTATATTTCCATCACGACAATAATAGGTAAAAATGGACCCAATACTTATAAGCTTCTAGGCCAAGTTATAGCCGCCGCCCTTCTTATAAACTTCAGCCTGGCTATCGGAAGAACCGTCATAGACTCTTCAAACATTTTAGCAAACGAATTTTGGTCTAAAGTTAGCAGTCCAACCTCGTCTCTCTCCACTAAAATACTGGCCGCGGCCAACCTTACAGATATAATTACCACGAATCCTCCCCCAGAGATTGCCGGTAAAAACGACGGGTCTTTCACACAACAGGCCATAATGTATATGCTCCTAGATATATTTATTCTTCTTGCTTTAATAGTTATAATCTTTGGAGCATTTCTGTTTTTACTACGATTTATATCTCTTTCCATAATATTGGTCCTAGCCCCCGTAGCTTTTATCGGGTCAATAATTCCACAAACGGAACCCTATGCTAAAGAATGGTGGCAAAAGCTTTTCCAGCAATCTTTCGTCGCGCCTGCATTCTTATTCTTCATCTACTTAGCCCTATACATTCTATCTTCACAAATAATTATGGACCCGGGCGCAACGAATATGGCTACTGCGATAGTCGCCATGATAAATGGAACCGCGCCGACCAATCCATTAGTTATAGCTGTCTTCATAAAGTATGCTCTGGCTATGGGTTTCTTGGTTGGGGCAGTCATAGCGGCGCAGAAGCTGGGCGGAACAACCGCCAAACTCGCGACAGCCGCGGCTGGATCTGCCCTCGGTCTGGGCGCCGCTGGAATGGCCTCCGCCGGAAGGGCAACGGTTGGAAAGTACGCCGCTAGTGTCGCCAAAACATTTGAGGGAGAAAAAGGGGGTATCAGTGGAGCGATTGCCGGATCGGCAGATTATTTGTCCAAAGCAAGTCTCGATATCAGAAACGCGAAAGTTCCTGACGTAGTACCGATTATTGGAGGCAGTCAAGTTGGTCAAAAAATATCAGGTGGAATATCACAGGCAACTGGCATTAAAATAGACGCGGGAACAGACACCGGATTTGCCCAAGAACAAGCTAAAGAGACGGAAACAAGAAAGAAAAAAGAGATTGAAGAAAAAAAGGTTGCTGATCGACTCCAAAATGAATCCGACTTAGAAGCAGCCCGAGCTATGCCGACCGCAACACCGGTCCAGGTTTCGGCAAGAAACACCGCGATACAAGCGGCATTAAAGAAATTCTCGCCGGAAGATATTCTAAAAATGAAATCCGAAATTCTGGCGGATGTAAACGGAATGCTGGCCAATCTAGATGCCAAGGGAGTAAAGGCCCTAGAAGAAAAAGGCGAACTAACATCGGCGGAAAAGGCGACAATGCGAACCGCGATCGAAGGAAACGCAGGCAACTCGAGCGGAAATAAACATTATAAAGATATCCGGGCAGAGGAAAAAGCCACGGCCAATAAAGCCGCGGCGCAAACTCTAACTGTCCAAATAAACGCGGCGAATGCTCCGGGCGGAGGAGGTAACGCGGCCATCGAAGCGTTACTCGCTGGCGCAGATGCAGATATTGTTTCTGAACTAGATACCAACATATTAACTAACACACTCGTTGCCAGAAATCTCTCGGAAGATCACCTGGAGGCCCTAGTAAAAGCCGGAAAAGACAAGCTCAAATCTTCACAAAGGAGGGCAATCAAGCAGGCGGTCATGGCTAACGCCATGAATGTCAATGGCCAAAATTACTTAAACTCCGGACCGGGAAAGAAATTCTGGGGGTAATTTAAGTTAAAAAAAAGAAAATGCAAGACAAAGAATATACAACGGAAGAGCTAGATGCCATCGTCGAAACACTACCCGGCGATGTAAAAGACGCGATATTTTCTGTCAATTCTGCAAAAATAATCAACGAGGTTGGGAAAAAATATGGGTTGCATATAGATCAGATAGGTATAGCGGCCGAAGAAACAGGGAATATCTTGCTTGGGATCTCAAGACCAACCGAATTCGTAGACAACTTACAAACTAGACTGAGAATAGAGCGGGTGAGAGCAAGCGAGGTCGCGGCAGAGATAAACGAGAAGATTTTTTCCAAAATTCGGGAGTCCCTTCGCAACTTACATGGAGCCGAAAAAGCCGGAAGAGAAATATCGGATGAGGAAATTTCGAGAAGTTATATACCCAAAAAAGAGGACCTGCTAGAAGCCATACAGAAACCAGATATGTACACCCGCCCCAAGAATCCTGAACCAGCCCCGCCGAATAGCGGCCGAACAAGTATATTAGACCAAAAATTGTCTGGAGTAGTTTCAATACCAAAAGTGGAGAGGGAAAGGACGGGGGATCCGTACAGAGAGACATTTTGATGATATAATAAAACGAAGTGCAGTTTCAGGTACCACAATTCATAGAGGTCGAAGACAAGCTTTTTGGCCCATTCACGTTCAAACAGTTCGTCTACCTATTGGGAGCTGGCGGATTCGCTTTTATAGTCTACACCTATGTTGAAGGATTCTACACAAAGGTGCTACTGATAGCTCCGGTATCCGGTTTCGGACTAGCGCTGGCATTCCTTAAAGTAAACGACAGGCCGTTTATAAACTATCTCGAATCGGCCGTTAGGTTCTACCTTGGGAATAAACTGTACGTTTGGAGAAAAGAGCCGAAAGAAACACAAAAAGCGAAAGAGACAACAACGGGCGAAACGCCTGCCGCCTATACACCAAAACTCACTGCCGGTAAATTAAAAGACCTCTCTTGGAGCCTGGACATTCATGGAAAGATTCCGGCGCCGATCAACAATATAACACCCAAGCAATAAAACATGCCGACCATAACCAATACAAGCCAAACATTCATTCCCATTAAGGAGATAAAAGATGGGGTTGTCGTGTTGAAAGATGGCTCCATGCAGATGGTCCTTATCGCCTCTTCTCTCAACTTCGCGCTCAAATCTAAAGATGAACAACAGGCAATAATAATTCAGTACCAAAACTTCCTAAACTCGCTCGATTTTTCCGTACAAATTCTTGTCCAATCCAGAAGGTTAGACATCAGGCCATATCTGGGCACACTTGACGACCGAATTGCCGCCCAAAGCGAAGAACTTCTACGAATCCAAACCAAAGAGTATAAAGAGTTTGTTAAAAAATTTACCGAGAACGTAAGCATAATGTCCAAAACGTTCTTTGTGATAGTGCCATACAACGCGCCAATTATTCCTGCCGGCAAAAGCGCAGCTTCAGGGCTCTTTAGTTTATTCGGGAAAAAGCCAGAGGTGGGCTCTTCCGAAGAACTGGCCAGCTTCGAAGACAACAGGACACAGCTAGAACAAAGAGCGTCTGTCGTAACTCAAGGACTAGGCAGGCTCGGTGTTAGAACGATCCCCCTTGGAACAGAAGAGCTGATAGAACTCTTCTTCAAAATATTCAATCCGGAAGAAACCGGCGGAATAGCGCGTTAGTATTCGGTATTTGGTATTGAGTATATAGTATAAAAAATAAAATGGCTTTATTTGGAAAAAAAGAAGAGAAGGAAACGCCAATATCGGCAATAATGCCTAAAGATATTTATCGTGAAGGAGTTCTATCCCTAAAAGATATTATCGCGCCATCGGCTCTAAAAATAACATCCAACAGTATCGCTCTGGGGGAGAGGATAGCCAGAACGTTCTTCGTAATATCTTACCCTAGATTTCTTTCAGAAAGTTGGTTCTCACCAATTATAAACCTGGATGAAATATTCGACATCTCCGTACAAATCCATCCAATTGATTCCACGGCGATGCTCCACAAACTCCAGAAAAAAATAACTGAGATTCAAAGCCAGATAGGTATAAACGAGGCCAAGGGGATGGTAAGAGACCCCATCTTAGATACTGCCTACAGAGACATAGAAAAACTGCGAGATGAACTCCAACAAGCAACCGAAAAAATTTTCGACGTCGGCCTTTACATCACGATATACGGCGAAAGCGAAGACGCTCTAAACAAAACCGAAGCGGAGATAAAAACCGTTCTTGAGTCTAAGCTGGTTTACATTAAACCGGCCATCTTTCAGCAAGAAGAAGGGTTCAAAAGTGTCCTGCCAACCGCGTCCGATCTGCTTAACGTAAACACCAAGCTCAACTCTTCACCTCTTTCGAGCATCTTCCCATTCATCTCTTTCGACCTTACGTCCGATAAGGGAATTCTCTATGGGATAAACAGGCACAATTCTAGTCTTGTTCTCTTCGACAGATTCTCTTTGGAAAACTACAACTCCGTGGTATTCGCTAAAGCCGGCGCTGGAAAATCTTACGCGACCAAGCTAGAGATACTGCGAACGCTTATGTTTGATACTGAAGTTATCGTTATAGACCCAGAGAAAGAGTACGAATACATGGCTGAAGCAGTGGGAGGCAGATATTTCAATATCTCGCTAACTTCTGAACACCACATAAATCCATTCGAATTGCCGTTCGTGAGAGAAGATGAATCGCCGTCTGACATCCTAAGGTCCAACATTATAAATCTCGTCGGACTCTTCAGAATCATGCTCGGGGGACTATCTCCGGAAGAAGATGCAATCATGGACAACGCAATAAAGGAAACTTATGCATTAAAAGATATCACCGCTGATGCCGATTTCTCCGGAAAAGAGGCCCCGCTACTTTCTGATTTAGAATTAGTACTGGCCGGAATGGAGGGAGGAGCATCTCTTGCCCAAAGACTGCTCAAATATACGCAAGGAACATGGGCGGGTTTCTTAAATAAGCCAACCAATGTTGATATAAACAAAAAGTTTATCGTCTTCTCCGTTCGAGATATGGAAGATGAGCTAAAACCAGTGGCCATGCATATTGTCATGAACTATATATGGAACGCCGTAAGAAAAGACCTAAGAAAAAGGCTACTCGTAATAGATGAGGCGTGGTGGATGATGAAATCTCCCGACACTGCATCATTTCTCTTTAGCCTAGCGAAGAGAGGACGAAAGTACTTCCTTGGGCTCGCGACGATCACCCAAGATGTAGGAGACTTCCTCTCCTCGCCATACGGAGTCCCGATTATCACCAACTCATCAATACAATTTCTCATGAAACAGGCACCGGCATCCATAGATCTGGTTCAAAAAACCTTTAACCTAACAGACGAAGAAAAATATCTACTCTTAGAGTCAAACGTTGGCGAGGGTATCTTTTTCGCCGGATTAAAACACGTTGCCATCAAGGTCATCGCCTCATATACCGAAGACCAAATAATAACCTCCGATCCATCTCAAGTCTTGGCAATTAAGAAGGCCAAGGCGGAGCTGAAGGGAGGAAGCGCTTTTTAATTTATGAAAAGATATTTTTTAACAATCATAATTATACTACTTGGGATAATGCCGACGACCTCGTTTGCATACAGCGAAACAACGGACGGGGGAGAGATGATCGCAGTGGTTAATCCAAAAAGCCCGGGGTCATTTTCAGATGTAGAGATATCTATAAAAAGCTTCGGGGTAGACCTAGATCGCTCCCAAATTATCTGGCTCATAGATGGCAAGGAGACCAAAAAAGGTCTGGGCGCGAAAAACATAGGCCTGAAGACTGGCGCTGTGGGAAAAATTGTTACGGTTACAGTATCCGCAACAGACCCAAACGAACAAACGGTTACAAAAACCATAGAAATAAATCCCGCCGACGTTGATCTGCTATGGGAATCTAATAGCCATGTTCCTGTATTTTACAAAGGAGCCGCTCTGCCTTCGGTCGGCAGTAGGTTGCGGATTCACGCTGTGCCGAATTTCAAAAATAACGCAGGTAGCCGTATAAACCCAGCAAACTTAGTTTATAAGTGGAGAGTAAATTACCAGAGCGCCAACTCTGGCGACCAAAAAAGCGCCCTAGACTTAATTATGGGAGATACCACACAAAGTAAAATCACCGTTGATGTTTCAGACGCTTCAGACGAAACAATGGCGACCAAAACGCTAACTCTAACTAGAGCGACCCCAAAAAGTATTTTCTATGAGGTCGATTCTCTTCTCGGTCCAATTTACAATGTGGCTGTTTTAGGTACATTTAATATGGTAAACAAAGAGTCAGTTATAAAGGCCGAACCTTTTTATATGACAAACCAACAAGAAAAAGCCTACGACTGGACGGTAAACAGCGCCCCATTTGTTCCAGAGGGTGGAGATATTGGAACCATAACACTAAGACAAGGCGCGGGGAAAGGAGAGTCCGCCCTAGGAGTAACAATCAGAAATCAGTCCGGCCAATCCGCTTTTGGTTCTCTCCTCATAAAATTCGGACAAAACATTTTTAACTTTTAAATATGAAAAATAAATTTTCGATAATACTGCTTCCCACCACATTCCTAACATCGTACCTGTTAGCAAGCGCCGACAGTGGGACATACAAACTCTTGGAATCAGTCGGGACAATGGCGGCCGGATCTACTCCAGAATTTAAAGACTATATGACGGAAATTCTAAGGGTCGGTATCGCCATTGCCGGGCTTTTGGCGGTCGCAGAACTTGTGTTCGGGGGAATACAATATGTATTATCATCGGCCAGCGAGAAACAAGCGGCGGCGGCCAAAGAAAGAATACAGAACGCGTTAATCGGACTAATAATAGGAATTTCTAGCGTACTTATCTTAAATGTTATAAATCCAGACATCTTGGCCGGAAATTTATCAATCCCCGATATACCGACGGGGGGAACATCAAGCCCCACACCATAATCCCATAGTATAAATATGAATGAAAAAACAACAAAGATAGCCATAATTGTGCTTCTGTCCCTAATTCTATTCTCGGCGGTAATCTCTGTTTATTTTTACCTATTTAGCAATGACACCCCGCAAGCAACCACTGACGAAGAAACAGTACGGAAAGAATTATTTCCCCCCGCGGTCCAAAACTCACCAGTTAAAGCAGGCGCTAGAACTAGTACTCAAAGAATAGATGGTGGGGCAGAGGCGCAAAACAGAGAAGACAATGGGGCCTCCTCCACCGGTACCGGAGTAACCATTCTAGACACAAGGCATATCTCTCTCAAGCCGACCAGCGAACCGTCATTCGCAGTGAAATACGACCCAAAAACCAAAATAAAAAAACTTTCCGTTAGATACATGGAACGCGGGACAGGTCATATTTATGAACTTCCAGTTGATCGAAATGAGCCGAGAAAAATTTCCGATACCACCATCACAAAAGTTTACGAAACCCTATGGGGCGAAGACGGCAAAACAGTCATCACGAGAAGGCTCGGCGACACTGGACTAATAGAAAATCTTTATGGATTTATTGCTGAAACAACTACCGGAGACGAAATAGACGTCGGCAACCTTGATTACTCAAAAGTTTCCGGGGATATAACCGCTATAACTGTATCCCCAGACAAAACTAAGTTTTTTTATCTGAATAAAGTCAACGACGACGCTGTTGGATATATTTCCGACTTCACAGCACAAACCCTACCGGCCAAAAGAAACCAGATCTTTTCATCGCCGATAGGCAGTTGGAATATTTCTTGGCCCAACTCTAATATAATAAGCCTACTCACTCGGCCATCCGGCACAATACCGGGCTCTATCTACTTTTTGAACATTAGAGCCCAACTATTCGAAAGGATTTTGGGAGGGATAAACGGACTCACGGCCTTGGTAAGTAGAGATGCGAAAAAAATTCTCTATACCAATGGGGGAAAAGGAGGAATCTCCACCTATGTCTATAGCACAGACACCAATATAAGCGACAGCTTGCCGATTAAAACCTTCGCCGATAAATGCGTTTGGAGCTTTTTAGATTCTAACATAGTATATTGCGCGATACCGACAGACATACCTACGGGAAATTATCCGGACGATTGGTACCAAGGAGGAATATCGTTCAATGATGAAATTTGGAAAATTGATATAAAAACACCAAAAACAGAGATAATAGCCTCTAAAAATCTCTTCGAGAGAGACGGGGGGGTAGACGTTTCGTCCCTTGTGCTTAGTCCGGATGAAGAGTATCTCACCTTCACCAATAAAAAAGACTCCACCCCATGGCTGATCAAGACGCGTCAATAAACACACGCCAAAGACCGAATTAATTATCGTGAAATGTCCAACTCGTCCGCTATCTTCCCCGCCTTATTCCTAACATAAAACTCGTGGATGATAGTAAAAACATTATTTACTATCCAATAGAGCGAAACGACCGCCGAAAGACCATAGGCGACAAAACCTATAAAGATAGGGAGTACATATTTCATCTGGAAGTTCATACCCTCGGCAAAGTCGGAACCAAAAGATGAGTCCTCTTCGCCATCTTTCTTTTTTTCTTTTTTAACCGTTGGCGGGAGTGAATATTTTACTTGTATGAACTGCGTGAACCCCACCAAAACGGCCAAAAGGAGATTTTTTTGCGTTAAATCTATCAATCCAAGGAAACTCATGCCGATAGTCGCCGGCTTCATGACAAAACTGTAAATAAAATCGGCCGCAAGATCGATTTTACTTTGAAAAACAAAGAACAAGGCCAAAATGATCGGGATTTGAATAAACATAAGGACAATTCCCGAAAAAGGATTAACCCGATGCTCCTTATAAAGCTCCATCATCTTTACGGCCTGCGCCTCACGATCCTTTTTGTGGGTCTCTTTTATTTCGGCGATGAGAGGTTCCAAATCCTTCATCTTTTTCTGTGTGGATATCGTCTTGTGCGAGAGTGGGGCAAGGATTGTCTTCACTAAGAGAGTTAGGACGACTACCGCGAGACCAATATCATTTCCCGGCATGAGCGCAGTGAGAAAAACCAAGGCGTTATATATCGGATAATAAACTAAAGTATTGTACATAAAAAAACAGTTACCCTATAAGTTTAGCTTTTTTTAATAAAAGGACAATCTGCCAGCGGAGTTCTTCAAACTTAAGTTGGACGGCACCTTTTTTGAAGAAAAAAACACAGGCGACATTATGACCTATTGATTTTCCAATATCTCTGAGGATGTGCCGCCCTCTTCTTTTTAGCAGATTCCTATTCACTGCCAACTTTTCCGTTTTAGCGGAGACAACAAACGCAAAAAGAGGAAGTAGTAGCCCATCCTCCTTCACGTTGAGATATCTTAGCTGAATATTATCAGTAAAATAAGACTGTCCGAGTTTTAACACCCTTTCAATTAGGTCCCTTTTTGTTAGCTGGTGAGACATTCGAGTTCCTTACAATATACCGGGCCGGATGCAATTTGAGGCGCGAATAAACGAAAAAGTGCCCCCGATTATTGCATATTTTAGACAGTGAGCTTGGCGCGCCCCTTTCTCCTCCTTCTTAATACTGTTTTTCTCCCCCCAGGAGTCCTTTTTCTAACTAAAAAGCCGTGGGCCTTAGCTCTCTTCGTTTTTTTTGGTTTATAAGTTTTTGACATAGATCAACAATATAACAACTTCAGATTAAAAGCAATGGAAGCAAAATCTTATCCACACTTAATCCACTCATTATTAACATTTTTGACAATTAGAGATTTTTTCTTTTGCGAATATAATTATTCCATAGAGTAAAACACGTGGCGGTTGTAATCAATTAAGGGAGTCTGTTATTCTTAGTGTGTAATTTTTTTAGAAATAATTTCAAACCATGCTCGATAACAAAAAACTTTGGGAAGACGCAATCGCGCAAATCGAGCTAACCATTTCCAAGGCCAACTTCATCACTTGGTTTAAAAATACATACATAGCGAAACAAGACGACAATATTATCTATGTGTCTGTGCCAAATGCTTTCGTAAGAGACTGGCTTCTCAATAAATATCATAAAACCATCCTCCACACCCTTCGTGAATTGTCAGAGAATGTGAGAGGAATTGAGTATATCATTCAGAGAGAGGGGGATAAAGAACGATTGGCTCAAATATCGACACAGATTGACCGACCGAATCTACCAAATCAACTTGGAATCAACGAACTTTATGTAAATAAAGAGGACAATCTGAACCCAAAATACGTTTTTGGCTCCTTTATTGTGGGATCCTTCAATGAATTGGCCCACGCCGCCGCCCAAGCCGTTATAAAAAAACCGGGGGTAGCCTATAACCCGCTCTATATATACGGAGGGACCGGACTTGGAAAAACGCACCTCATACAAGCGATTGGGAATCACCTAAAAAATGTCCTAAATAAAAAAGTGTTTTATATAACTTCGGAAAGGTATGTTACGGAATTAGTGGATTCAATGAGAACAAATACCATCCATCTAATAAAAGAGAAATACAAGAAATATGACCTGCTTATCATGGATGACATCCAATTTTTCTCCGGAAAAGAGAAGAATCAGGAGGAACTTTTCCACCTATTTAATTATTTCCACGAAAATAATAAACAAATCATATTTTCTTCGGACAAACCGCCACGACAAATAACCAAATTGGAAGATAGACTGCGTTCCAGATTCGAGGGAGGAATGATTGTAGACGTCTCTCGTCCGGACTACGAATCAAAAGTAGCTATTTTAAGACTTAAATTGAAACAAAACAGTTTTTCTCTGCCAAATGATGTATTAGACCATATTGCTAACTCTGTTTCAGATAATATAAGAGAGCTCGAAGGGGTTATGAATTCAATAATAATCCAGTCCCAACTCAAAAACAAGGAGCTCACGATCAATGAGGTAAGGGTACTCATAAAAAATAACTCGAAACAGAAAAAAACCGTTTCTATAAAGGATGTGGTGAAGACTGTCTCCGACTTTTATAATGTCGAAGAAAAAACAATTTATGAAAAAACCAGAAGGAAGGAGGTGGTGAAGCCACGCCAAATAGCAATGTATATATTAAGAAACGATTTCGACACTTCTTACCCTTATATTGGACAAAAAATGGGGGGAAGGGATCACACAACAGTAATTCATGCTTGTGAAAAAATAAAAGAAGACATCAAAAAGAGCGATATCCTCGGACAAGAGATCGAACAGATAAAAAACTTGTTGTTAACCAGCCAGGCCGTGTTAAACAGTGGAGAATGAGTTGATATCTTGTGTAAAATATATGAACACTTTCAAAAAAATAATTATGAATAAAAGATTAACTTTATTTATAAGAATTTATAAACATTTTTTCCCTACTAATTTTGTTAAAATATTTTTAACTGGCAACATATTTTTGAGTTATCAACTTATCAACAACCTTAATAATACTAATAAATTTTAATAAGAAAATTATCTACTACTTATGAAAGCAGAGTGTACCAAAGACAAATTAAAATACGCAATTATAAATCTTGAGAGGGTAGCCGTAAAGAATTCTTCTCTTCCTATTCTTCAATCCATTTTGATTGAAGCAAAAGACAATAACCTTGTGCTTAAGGCAACGAATTTAGATGTTGGACTGGAAATTAAGATACCGGCAAAAGTTCAAAGACATGGGTCAGTTGCTATCCCTGGTGGAGTATTGGGCAGTTTTTTGTCTGGTTTGTCGGGTGATGAGACTATAAGGTTGGATATGATAAATAATAATCTTTCCATATCTACCAGGATGAATTCGACCGTTATAAAAAATTATCCCGCTGAAGATTTCCCAATTATACCAAAAATTGAAGGAGAGAACCGTTTTTCTATTCCTGCTGAAAAGTTGGTATACGGAATAAAGTCTACTTCGTATTCGGCTTCCTCTTCGGATATGAAGCCGGAAATATCATCTGTTTATCTATATAACGATGGTGGCGGATTATTTTTTGTTGCCACTGACTCATTTCGACTTTCAGAGAAAAGTTTTGATATAAAGAATTTTGGAGAAAACTCGGTATCGTTAATACTGCCATATAAAAATGCGATAGAGATTTCAAGGGCTTTCGAGGGGTCTACCGACGTTTTGGATGTATATTTTAATAAGAATCAGATTTTTATTGTTTCTCCGTCGATATATTTTACGTCTAGGGTTGTGGGAGGAATATTTCCAGATTATAAACAGATAATTCCCAAAGAAAAGAAGAGTGAGGTTATTGTTTTGAAGCGCGATCTTGTTGATTCTATAAAAATATCTAATATTTTTTCCGATAAATTTAATCAGATAAGTCTTAAAATAGTTCCAAGCGATAAACTTTTTGAAATAAACTCCAAGAATCAGGATAAGGGGGAAAGTTCGACACGACTTGAAGGTACGGTGGAAGGTGAAGACTTGAATATAAATATAAACGCGAGATATCTTTTGGAGTGTGTGCCTTATCTTGAGGGAGATAGCGTCTATTTTATTTTTAATGGTAGTAACAAACCTGTAATAATTAGAGGTGTGGGCGATAAAAGTTTCTTGTATCTGGTTATGCCGATGAACAATTAAAAAAAATAAGGTCGGCGTATTTAAAGAATGGAAAAGATTGGTGGATTTTTGGAGAGAATAAAAAATATAAAACCGCCCGATTTTGATGTGAGGAAGAACATAAGCGAAATTGTTGGGGAAATGATGGGGGAGAATATTCAACTTAAGGATATATCTGTGCGAAATGAAGTTGTGTATATCGCTGGGGATTCGTCTTTTAAATCAGAGATTTTTTTAAAAAAGAAAGGTATTATAGAAAAGCTGAAAGAAAAATTGCCCGATAATACTATTAAAGATATCAATTGATTGTAACTATAAAAGGCGTTGTTTTTTCACTTTTATTGAATACGCTGTCATAAACAACGACTCTTATCTCGTTTGTTTCTGATATATTTTGAATTTCTTTTGGAACAAAGTTAAATACAAACGGTGCTTTTTTTGTTCCGCCCAAGTAATTATTATTTACGAAGAAATCAACTTGAGCGATGGGGAATTTACCTTGAGCGATGACGCTAGTAGATATTTTTTCATTTTCGTCGTAAGTTTTGTTCCCGGCAGGTGAAGTTATTATGACGGTGGGGGAGTACATTGGACCATGTATATTATCAGTTTCTTTTGGCATGTTAAACGTCGATAAGTTTCCAAGGCCTTGTTCTTTTACCCAATTCATTATCGGCGTTTCCCAGAGTTTAAATTGGGGGTCAGTTTCCGTGAGTGTCGGTTTTTCTCCCATCGGGTTATTTTTGTCCAACCAATAGAGGATAGAATGTATTTCCGGTATAACATTCACCTTTTTAGTTTCCGGAGGGGTGTATTCTGTAGCCAAGTTGCCGGAAATCTTGTCGGTAAAATATTGGACGCCCCCTTGCCATAAACCTTTTAATACTGGTTTTATATTATCTTCAGAGTCCACAATCGGTTTCTTGAACCTTTCTATTGGCATTTTAGGCAGGGCCTCTTTGAGAAAATCATTCCACATCGGCGCCACAATGAATCCGGCCACTTTCTTTTCCATTGGTGTATTGTCGTTGTTCCCAGCCCAAACTCCCAAGGCCAGATTGGGTGAGTATCCCATTATCCAAGCGTCTCGATAATCGTTAGTGGTTCCTGTTTTAGCCGCCACATCGTAGCCAGGAAAGTCCAAAGGTGAACTTGCGCCGTAGAGTGGCGTTCTGGCTACTTTATCGGAAAGAATGCTGGATATTTCTCTTGATACTTTTTCGGAGATTACTCTTTGTGAACTATCTTTATACTCATCCAAAATGTTGCCATCCTTATCTTCTACTTTCAAAATAAAGCTATAAGGGTTTCTTATTCCGTCATTTGCGAAAACGGAATAGGCGCTGGTTAGATCAAGAAGAGAAACTTCTCCTCCTCCCAGCACTAGCGTAAGGCCATAACGGCTGGGATCATCTAACCCCTTTATTCCCATTTTTTGAGCTGTGGCTATTGAGTCTTTTATCCCGGCTAGATATAAGGTTTTTATCGCTGGGATGTTTCTTGATTGCGCCAAGGCATTTCGCAGGGTAATTGGCCCAAGATACTTGCCGTCATAGTTTTCCGGAGTGTAACAAGTTTCTTCCTCTTTAGCTTCTGGATCTAGTGGTTTGCCTTCTGGGGAGCAGTTCGTATCGAATTGAGTTTTAAGATCGAAGAGGACTGTGTTTGGCGTATAGCCCTTGTTAAAGGCAGTTGCGTAAACGAACGGCTTAAAGGCCGAACCGGGTTGTCTGTGGGCGATTGTGATGTTGAAGTTGCCTTCATTTTCGGTATCGAAATAATCTCTGGATCCAACCATGACCAATATTTGGCCGGTTTTGGGATCTATGGCGATCATTCCGGCGTTATTCGCGTTGAACTTTTTTTTGTTGTCTTCGGCGTATCTTTTGATTATCTCTTCAGCTTTCTGTTCGAGAGTCCAGTCTAGAGTTGTTGTAACCTTAAGTCCGCCGGATAAAACTTCTTCTTCCCCATATTTATTTTCCAAATAAACCTTAACAAATTCGACAAAGTGCGGGGCCCTTATTTCATTCGTTTCTAGTGGTAAAAATGTTACTATCTCTTTTTTGGCCGCATCCGCTTCATCTTTGGAAATAAAGTTTAGCTCTAGCATTCTGTCTAGAACTACATTTTTTCTGGTATCGAGTTCCTTTTTGTGTGAACGGTATGGGGAGTAGTATGTCGGGGCCTTCGGGATGGCCGCTAGATATGCTGATTGAGCCAGGCTTACATCCTTGGCGCTAATTCCGAAGAAACGCTTACTGGCCTCTTCGACGCCATAAATGTTTCCTCCATACGGCGCTTCGTTGAGATACAGTGTGAGAATCTCTTCTTTTGTCATGATCCTTTCGAGTTTTAGGGCCAGAATAACCTCTTTAATTTTTCTGGAGAACGCCTTTTCACTGGTTAAGAGTGAGTTTTTAATAACCTGTTGGGTTATAGTGGAACCACCTTGTTTTAATGACCCTGCTCCCAGATTCACCAAAACGGACCTAAGAATGGAAATTGGTTCGATCCCGTAATGTTGATAAAAGGAGCTGTCTTCGATCGCCACCGTCGCGTTCTTTACATAAAGCGATATATTTTCGAAGAGAATTGATTCTCGCGTGACATCTTGGTGGATATCAAAAAGAAGGACATTTCCCGTTCGGTCATAGATTTTGGTTGATTCGGCAACTTTTCTTTCGTCGATAGATTTGAAGTCGGGTATTTGCAGAGTGCTGATCCAAAGAATTATTACTCCTGAAAGTACTAAAATCCCACTGGCGAGGAAAGCCAGACACTCCTGCCAGTTATATCTACTAAGGCCTTTCTTGAGCTTCTTTATAAGTTTCATTTTTACCCATTAGTATTAAATACAGTACCACAAAATGTCTTTTACGTCTAAGCTTGACGTATGTTTCTAAGGTGGTAGTGTTTATCTGGAACGTCCATTGTAACATTGGGAAAGGAGCGAGAGTATGGCACCTTCGGCGTGTAGTCATGGTCGACACTTTCAGCATAAGGGCCCCGCTCTTTACGAAAGTAAGGATTTCAATCCTAAAGATGGGTCATCGGGTGCGGGAGACTCGGTCAGTTCTTCGAATTCTCTTTCGCCACAGGACAACAGTGGGTTGAGGGATCTAGTCCTTATGGTTTTACTTTGTGTGGCGTGGGTCATCTTGGTGTCGTTTCTGTGTTCATCGTTTTGAGCACGGAGGACAGCCTATGTATCTCCGCGTACTCGCCTTTCTCCTAGGCATCTCCTCGGCGATTATCATGTTCTGTCGTCCGCAGTATGCGAACGAATTCAATTCTATCTGCTGGATAGCGATGTTTCTCATGTGCGGCCCGCACGAGGGAAGGGGCCAGTGAATATGGTCTATAGTGGTTGGCGTGTTGGATGCGACACGCCTTTTTTGTTCCCAAAATCTATAAATTGTGCTAAATTTTTAAATAAGATGATTACCAAAGAAGAAGCAATTGATGAGCTTTTAACTAGAGGAGTGGAAGAGGTCTATCCATCTAGGGATTATTTAAGATCTCGCCTTTTAGATGGCAAACAGATTACTGTTTTTTTGGGTGTTGATCCCACGGGGCCATCTCTTCATATCGGGCACATGATTCCTCTTCTTAAGTTGCGGGAGTTTCAAGATTTGGGGCATCGAATTATTTTTCTCATCGGCGATTTTACCGCTACGATTGGCGATCCCACTGATAAAACAGCAACTCGCGTAGCTCTGACCAGAGAACAGGTTCTTGAGAATGCCCGCCTATATAAAGAACAGGCCTCCCATTTTATTAATTTTGGTGGAGAAAATCCTGCTTCTATAAAATATAATTCTGACTGGCTAGCCAAAATGTCGTTCGCGGATGTGCTAAATCTCGCATCAAAGATGACGTATGCGCAGACGATTAAACGAGATATGTTTCAGAAAAGGATTAAAGAGGATAAGGATTTGTATCTGCATGAGTTTCTTTATCCCTTGATGCAAGGATATGATAGCGTTGTGATGGATGTTGATGGTGAGATTGGAGGTAATGATCAGACATTTAATATGTTGGCCGGTCGCGACCTTATGAAGAAAATGAAGAGCAAGGAAAAATTTGTTTTAACGATGAAACTTCTTGCCGATGCAATTGGGAAAAAAATGGGAAAGACCGAGGGGAACATGGTTACGTTGTCTGATTCTTCGGTTGAAATGTATGGCAAGGTGATGAGTTGGACGGACAATATGATTATCTCCGGTCTGGAGCTTTGTACCAAGCTCTCTTTAGCAGATATCGAGGGGGTGCGAGACCGCCTTAATGCCGGCGGAAATCCCAAAGAAGAGAAAATGAAACTGGGGAGGGAGGTCGTGAAGGCTTACTACGGACCGGAGGAAGCGGAAGAGGCCGAGAGAGAGTTTATAAAAATATTTTCAGAGGGGGGTGTTCCGGATAATATACCTGATATACGGATAGAGAATGGGACAGGCCTGAAAAATTTACTCCTTAATGAGGGGTTTGTAAAATCTGCGGGTGATTTTAGAAGACTAGTTGAAGAGGGGGCGATGTCGCTGGACGGAGAAAAAATTATTGACCCAAATTTCTCATTGACCACGGGCGGAATTTTAAGGATCGGCAAGAAAAGATTTTTGAAGGTAACCATATGAAAAACAACAAGCCCCGGTGATCGGGGCTTGTTGTTTTATTTAATATAGTACCTACGCAAACAATACCAAACCACGAGTTTTTGTGCAATACTATGGGTGTCCATAACCCGGACACATTATGACTAAAACATTTAATCTTGAAACGTACACGAACTTCCTCATTGCCAATGGTAATCGA
>JACRKD010000031.1 GCA_016215345.1 Candidatus Vogelbacteria bacterium
CGATATGGTGCCGCTTCTGTTCTTGTTCCGGCGGATGAACATGGGTATATTCTACGTCTGCAACACCCACTTTTCAATGTAATCTACGGAAGAATATGAATGGATCAGGTGTTCAAATGAGGATTGCGGAAGTCAGGAAAAGACAATTGAGGCCGACGCGAGTCGCGCCGCCCCCATCGGGTGAGAATCTGACAAAAACTTTTCGCGAACCGCAAAAAGCGCTAGACACGATACCAGCCAAGACACACTTGGCGCTCCTCGATGGAGAAAAATCTGTCATATCCGCTCGTCCTCTCCCGCCAAATGGCGGATTCAAAAGGTCACAACTCTTCGGGCAGAATAACATACAGCTAGAAAAAGTAAAGATGAACTGACAAAGAGATTTAGACTAATTAACATTGTCTGCTACCTTGCCAACCGCCTCATCAATAGTTCCAGCCAATAGAGATCGTTCAGATGCTAACAGCTCACCGGCAAAATACTTCTTTTTAAACGTGTGCTATTTTCTCTTACCTTTTTTCTGTCTTCTTGAGACTATAAAGATGTTTGAATACTTGGTTGCGCGACGGGACTTGTGTCCGCCGGTTATCTTACCTGTCCTGGTTTTTGGTCGTTTTGTTCCTCGGCCCTGCCTTCCTTCTCCTCCGCCGTGTGGGTGGTCTACCGGGTTCATAGCTGTTCCTCTAACTGTAGGTCTTATTCCAAGCCATCTGGATCGTCCGGCCTTTCCCAAGTTTACCAAACCATGTTCTTCGTTTGATACCGTACCTATAGAAGCATAACAATTCTCATCTACTTTCCTGACTTCCGATGAAGGCATTTTAACATTGGTATATCCCTGATCATTAGAAAGCACTTCGGCATAATTTCCCGCCGACCTTACCATCTTCGCCCCCCCACCCGGATGCAACTCGATATTATATATAAATGTACCGACAGGTATGTTCTTGAGTTTTAGTCTATTCCCCGGTTTAACTGGAGCATTCTCGGAAACTATAAACGTACTCCCAACCGTTAGGGATTTAGGAGTTACAACATATCGTCTCTCACCATCAGCATAAAGAGCCAGAGATATAAAAGATGTTCGATTTGGATCGTACTCAACCGACTCTGTCTTGGCCGGTATATTGAATTTGTCATAAATAAAGTCAACGATTCGAAGTTGCCTTTTGTTACCACCACCCTTGTGATTTACCGTTACGCGTCCAGCGCTATTCCGTCCGACGTCTCTCTTGCCACCCAGAGTGAGAGCCTTGTACGGTTGTGCTGTGGTCAAAACCCCCCTATACGAAACAGTAGACATCTTCCTTCTTGACTTGGTTGTCGGATTATAAAATTTCATCGTAGTTTATATGACATCTATCTTATCGCCTTTTTTCAGATAAATCATCGCCTTCTTTATCCCAGAAACAACCCCTCTCTTTCTTCTGCTAAAAATGTTCTTCTCTGGAGTATTTATCATATTAATCCTAACGGGGGTAACCTTAAAAAGTTCCCTAACGGCCGATTTAACTTGGGATTTATTGGCGCCGGCTGCAACTTCAAAAGTATAGACACTCTTGTCGGCTTGCGCAGTTGACGCGGCCTTCTCGGTTATTCTCGGTCTTCTTAAAACCAGAGAAGAAGACGCTAGATTGTTATAATGTTTAGACATAAAATTATTTTGATCGAGCAAGGAGCGCCTTAAGACTTAGCTCCGGATTTTCCATAATCAAATACTTATATTTCAAAACATCGACCGGATTTAAATTCCTGATTTCGTCAACAAAAACTGAAGGAACATTCCTAAAACTCTTCACGACTCTCGTGTCACTTTTCGGGAGAGTTATGAATGCTCTATTGCCTTTCTTGTACGCAACTTTTTCGAAACCCCTGACCGCGGACAACGTATTTAAAAGCGCGACGGCGTTTTTAGTCTTTATCTCGCTGACACCAAGACTGTCGACAAACATTATCTCGCCGTCTCTTAACTTGGCTGAAAGAACTGTAAAGAGAGCGCCATTTCTCATCTTTTTATTTATCTTTCGATCAAAATTCTTCTCATTAGTCGGCCCATGAGCGACACCTCCTCCCACCCAAATTGGAGATCTTGTCGATCCATGTCTGGCCCTGCCGGTACCCTTTTGTTTCCATGGTTTCTTTCCGCCACCAGACACATGAGCCCTGTCCTTCGCGTGAGCAACGGGCTTTCTCTTGGAGGTCTCGGCGGAAAGTACAACCTGATTTACAAGGTCGCCATTCCATCTGCGACCAAAAACCGCTTCAGGCAATTCTACCTTCCCTGCCTCTACCCCTTTGTTGTTGTAAACTGTGGCCTCCATTCCGTTGTTAGTTATAAATTTCGACTAGAGTACCCCTGCGACCAGGAACTGCGCCGCTAATAAGAACTAAGTTATTATCTTTATCAATCTTAACGAGTTCCAAATTCTTAATGGTTACTCTGTCAGATCCCATCCTGCCCGCCATCCTCATATTTTTCATAACGCCCTGCCGTCCGCCAGCCCCTATGGAACCCGGTGCTCTTTCAGAGTGCTTTTGTCCATGAGATCTGGGACCCCCATGAAATCCATGTCTTTTTATGACCCCCTGAAACCCCTTGCCCTTGGAGATGGCGGAAACTGTAACCTTCTCCCCTTCAGTAAAAGCGGATAGATCAACTGAATCTCCGATATTTAAAACCGGCTCGTCGTTAACTCTGAACTCTCTTAGATATTTGAATCCTCTGGCTTTGACACCGAGTTTCTTCCCCAAGTGTCCTCTCTCCGCTTTATTCATTTTGTTCAGCGACTTCTCTCCGTATCCAACCTGCACCGCCGAGTAACCATCTTTACCTTCCGCGCTCTTTATATCAGTGACGGTTACAGGAGAAGCAGAAATGACAGTAACGGGATGGACATTCCCATCTTCATCGAAGACTTGGGACATATTTTGTTTTGTTCCTAATATAAACTTCATATTCAGTCGAACTGTTATAGCATCTTAACGTCGATATTCACACCTGACGGAAGATTAAGGTTCGTAAGAGCTTCAACAACTTTTTGTGAAGGACTTATTATATCTATCAACCTTCTGTGCGTCCTCATCTCAAACTGCTCCCTTGAATTCTTATCTATAAACGAACCCCTATTTACTGTGTACTTTTTTATGCTTGTGGGCAATGGCACCGGACCTTCTATCGTCGCGTCATACCTATTGGCGGTATCGATTATCTGTTTGACACTTGCGTCCAAAATTTTATGTTCATAAGCGGAGATTCTTATCCGGAGTTTCATCTTGTCACTAACCGGAACCTCTTTTGGAGCAAGTTTAGAAACGGATTTCTTCTTCACCACTGTCTTGGATTTTTCGGATACTACTGTAGCCATTTTGTTATTTAAGAATCTTAGTGACAACACCCGCGCCTACAGTCTTTCCTCCTTCCCTTATAGCAAATCGCTGTTTCTCTTCAAGCGCAACCGGAGCAATCAGTTTAACATTTACTTTTATGGTATCACCCGGCATAACCATTTCTGTGCCGGTCGACAAAATCACTTCTCCGGTAACATCTGTTGTCCTGACATAGAACTGTGGCTTGTAGCCATTAAAGAATGGGGTGTGTCGGCCACCTTCTTCTTTCTTTAGAACGTAGATCTCAGACTCAAATTCTGTATGCGGTTTAACCGATCCAGGTTTAGCCAAAACTTGACCTCGAAGAACATCCTCCTTTTTCGTACCTCTCAATAGAACACCAGCGTTGTCACCGGCTATTCCCTCGTCAAGAGACTTGTTGAACATCTCAATGCCCGTAACGGTAGTGGCGACTGTATCCTTAATACCGACGATCTCAACGTTTTCTCCCACCTTAACCTTGCCTCTTTCAATTCTTCCAGTTACTACCGTCCCCCTACCTTCAATCGAAAAGACGTCTTCTACCGGCATAAGGAATGGCTTTTCTGTGTCTCGAACCGGATCGGGAATGTACTCGTCCAAGGCCTTGGCAAGTTCCAAAACCTGCTTAGCGTTCGGATCTTCAGCTGAAGTGGCCTCAAGCGCCTTGAGAGCTGATCCCCTAATAACCGGAGCGGCTTTGTCGAATTCGTATTTGGCAAGAAGGTCCCTCACCTCTTCCTCAACGATATCTATCAGCTCCGGATCATCAACCATATCTACCTTGTTTAGGAAAACCAAAACCTTAGGAACTCCAATCTGCTTAGCAAGAAGAATATGCTCTCTTGTTTGTGGCATGACACCATCCGTGGCAGCAACAACCAGAATAGCGCCGTCCATTTGGGCCGCGCCTGTAATCATGTTCTTAATGTAATCAGCATGCCCGGGAGCGTCTATGTGAGCATAGTGTCTCTTGTCCGTCGAATATTCGTTATGAGACAGAGCGATAGTAATACCTCGCGCCTTTTCCTCCGGAGCAGAATCGATCTGATCTACTGTCTTTAGCCTCACCTCTTTTCCAGCGAGTCCCAAAACATGAAGGATAGCGGCTGTTAATGTTGTCTTACCATGATCAACGTGGCCAATTGTACCGACGTTAACGTGTGGTTTAGACCTATCGAAAGTTGCCATATCGTTTAATAATTAAGACTTATAATTTCTTTTTAATATAAAATAGGACACGAAAATACATGTATGGCATATCCTACCAAAACGGCTAATATTGTCAATCAAAAAAGAAGTTGGGGATTATGCGGTAAAAAGTTAGCGTTGCCGTAGCAATCCCTATTCTACCGCGTTAACCCCATTTCTTAGGCCTACCTTCCGAACCCGGCCTTCATTGACCGCAGTATAGCTTCTATTGAGAATAGGACCGACGCCATTCGACTTTTTTCTAGCGGATTGAGAGAAGTTGGTGAACATGTAGAATCGGTCGCCTTACTGCCTGTTATCCATGTACCCTCCGTTGAGCCACTCTCAATTTTTGAATAGAAAGAACCTTTCTGGACGCAGGAATCTACAGGATAAGCCTGCCCACCCCAACTACGCCCCGGCGAATAGAAAGACCCATTATAACAGAGAATGCCACGATCCCCATTGGCGAAATTACCACCCGTTGTCTCATTCCACCACCAACTAATACGTCCGGAACAGTTTCCGGAAGTGCTTGGAGTAGGGCTGTCAGTATCATTTTCAGGATAGAGCCGTGTCGAAGCAGGAGTCGTTACCGTTGTTCCATCTTCTGTTGCCACCCTACCATCTGACCAAATAGAATAAGATACTTCGGAATCAAAACCGGATGGCGATATGGCGGCACGAACCCAAACATATTGGTTACTACCAAAAAGTGTTTTAGGTAAACTTATGGCCTTACCGGTTTTCTCATTTCTGGCAATAGTACCGGCACAATTTAAAACCCAACTTTCATTTATAAATGTGTCGTGCGCACTGGAACCAGCGCAGTTACTAAAGGTCCCTGGTTGTGGTTTGTCATTTGTTGCCCGTCGAATCATCTGATAATAGACGACAGCCTTCTCCACCGGCGGAGTATAATTCCACGAGATACGATAATTAGAACTATTGGCAGGGTCGGCAGTAACAGTAACCGCCGGGTCAGGAGCGGGAGTGCCCTCTGCAGGAGTAGGCGCCGTTACAATAAACTTCTGCGTAAGCGGTGTTGCGCCACCCTTAACCGTATTTAACCTTAAATCATATGTACCGGCTGGCAAACTGGCTGGAACGGTAAATTGAATTTGAGTATCGGATGTTGGTACTTTATAGGCGGGAATATTAACATCACCTGCCAAAAAGTTTAGGAAATCATTATACCCCGGGTCATTAGCGGCATAAAACCCGGTTCCAATAAGTGTTATAACCGTTCCTGCCGGCCCAGAAGATGGAGAAGCTGAAGTAACAGTAACTGGAGATGTTATTGCGGGTGCCGCTACCGTAAACGGCAGAGTGGCCTGTACATTGGTTCCTGGAATTTTAACATAAAGAGTGTAGCTACCGGCTTCCATCATAGCCGTCCCAAAGTTAAGGACGGAATCTGTAAGAGTGGCTTGATTTGGTCCCGGGACACTCCCCCCTGCTTTCACCGCCCAATAGTCAACAACAAGTGGCCCACTGCCACCGGTACGCGTTACGCCAATGCGGTTCATGGTACTGAGTGCGTTGCTGAAAATTGTGCCGGCTGAGGGCGGGGTGAGGGATAAACTAAGGATAGATGTACTAACCGGTGATACCGAAGCTGTTACCGGCACGGAATTCTTCGATTGGTCATTAAAGTTAATCACGAAAATCCAGTAATAATATATGACGCCGGAATCAAGTGAACCCATATCCACGCCATTGTCAGTATATGAAGTCTGAGCGGAACCAATGCCAACTGATGGATATAAATATTCCCCTAAAACATTAGTAGTTCTCCTATAAACGGTATAGCTCGATGAAGCAGGAAGCGTCTCCGGTCTAACCCAACTTAAGAGGATACTTCCATTCACCTGACGAACAGCGGTAAAGTTGGAAACTGGAAGCGCTCGCGTAGGAATAACCGCGGTTGGCGCGACGGGAACTACCGCCGGCCAGATTGAAGAAGTTGGCCCATAAATATTATTATAATTATTAGTCTCTCCGCCGGCCGTCCCCTCGTTAACTGCATTATTGATGTCGAGCAGAACTTTTAAATTATATCCGGCAGCCGGGCGAACGCCGAGATTATCATAACCCACCTCGACAATGGTTACCTGACCTGGAGCAAGGACGGGTATGTTGCGTGCTTTAGTAATGCCATTAACTGAATTACCTGTAGCCCAAAACTCAAAAGACGCAACGCTTGCTGGCGCGTTAACTACCCCATTATTCTTAATCTGAGCTGTTATCACTCCGCCATTTACGTTGAAAGACGGAGAGACAGTCACATCTTGAATAATAAGGTCGGCAAAAGAAGGTGGAGCAACAACCGCGATTGGGACCGTCGCGCATCGGGTCAAAAGAGCAGATGCCGCCCGTATAAGACCAGCGACTTGAACCGACTGTTCAGATGTCAACTCGATATTCGGATTTAACAACCCTTGGGCGGCCGTTATTATAGTACCTACGCAAAAGCTTGATTTATCCCCAGCCGTACCCATTGCGCTTTCTGTTCATACCAACTTACGCCAGTTTTGAGCCGTTCGAACTCGAGCCTGATGAATGCCACGAAACAAGAAAAGATGTGCG
>JACRKD010000033.1 GCA_016215345.1 Candidatus Vogelbacteria bacterium
ACTGGCGTAAGTTGGTATGAACAGAAAGCGCAATGGGTACGGCTGGGGATAAATCAAGCTTTTGCGTAGGTACTATAATAGTCTTCGTCATCTTCTTCATCGTCGTCTAGCTCTGCTTCGACGCCTTCCTCCGCGTCGTCGATTGGCAGTCCATCATCGTTCCCACCTACCTGGCTTAAGTCTAATTTAAAGTCAGTATCATCCTCACTCATATTATTACTTGTTACTTATAATAATATTTAGTTTTTATCAAACCTATATTTTTTTGCAAGAGGACAGCCGTCCTTTCTGTGGATATCCTACACCTTTAATGTCTTGTCGACGCGAGGCAAGTGAGAGCGACAGCGATAGCATCATACTCGTCGTCTATAATTTTTGTTTTTCCCCTTAGATTGATAAGATTTTTAATCATGGAAGCAACTTGGTTTTTGTCTGCCTTCCCGTACCCCGTTATGGCGATCTTGATCTGGAGCGGGGTATACTCAAATATTTTAAGCTTGGCGCTTCGTGCAATGTATATCAGTGCCCCGCGAGCTTCAGATACCCCCATGGCTGTTTTTTGGTTAGTGGTGAAGAAAAGTTTCTCGATGGCTAAAGCATCCGGTTTCCATTTTGTTATCAACCCTTTGGCCTCTTCGCCTAGCGTAAAAATTCTTTCAGATAATTCTAGTTTTGGGCTTGTTTTTAGACAATCTGAAAACAGCAAGGCGTCCGAATCTCTTTCTTTTTCCAAAACTGCCACCCCAAGCCTCTCATATCCCGGATCAATTCCTAATACTCGCATGAGGGTATTATAACCTGGGTAGTTTACTGCACAAGGCAGACTTGTACAGTGGAAACTGACGCGGTGTTGACTTTATTTTAAAAATTTGTAATATAGTGGCAGATTATTTGGCCCTTATTTACTCCCAGAAGAAAGGAGGATCCTGCTGTGAAGAAGAAAAATCGTCCGGGGCTCCAGTGGCCGCCTATGTCTCCCGAGGATCTGATTAGCACCGGTGGCTTGTTTGGAAGTGTGGGCGGGGAAGATTCTCTGAAGGCTTCCGGAATAAACAATAGACCCAAAATCGGAAAATGTTCTGTGTGCGGCAAGAAAACCCAAGTTTTCGAAATGCAACGGGCGAATAGCCAGAAGGTTGATAGGTTCTGTCGGCCATGCGGAGATGACGTTTTCGGCACGCAAGGTTGCTGAAACAAGGAGGCGGTCTATGAAGGTGCAATATCCTGGCGTTCTCTTTCTCACCTTTGTTCTCTTGATCGCGATGGCGTTGTCTATGACCACTTGATGTCAAATCACTGGCTCGACCTCTTCTGCCCAGTAAGTGAAACGAAGTAGTTGCACTGGCCGCTTTGAACAGCGGCTTTTTAATTTCAGAAGTTTCCGAAGAAGGTTCAACCTTCTAATTGTATAGGCTCTGCGCGTTTGTATAAATATTTTCTATATCAGGATTGTTTTCTAGCGTGGTGATTATTTCATCGAGTTTTTCTCGGTCCTCGTCTGACAGTTGGATTCTTGTCGTTGCTTCCCATTCGCTGTCTTGTTTAGTGAATGCCCAGGTTACGGCGCCATGACCGGCGAGGCCGGATCCGCTTTCAGATAGGATGAACTTTATTTCATTTATGGTTCTATTTTTGTTGTCGGTTACGCCTTCTATAATAATTCCTACTCCGCCCGGACCATAGGCCTCGCAGATTATCTCTTCCATGGAGCCAGCCCCAATTCCCGCCCCCTTTTTTAGGGCGCGTTCAATATTGTCGGATGGCATATTGGCGGCCTTGGCTTTTTCTATGGCGACCTTTACCCCCGCGGAATTTCTATCACCCTTGGCCAATCTAGATTCAGTTATAATCTGTTTCACCAGTTGAGAGAATAGTTTGCTCTTCTTTGCATCCGTTGCCTCTTTTTGTCTTTTTATTTTTGAAAATTTATTATGGCCTGACATATGTTTAGGAGTTAGTGACTAACGTATTTTAAGCCCAGATGTTCATGGGCCTTTTTTGTTGCGATTCGTCCCCTCGGTGTTCTTTCTAGGAAGCCCAACTGTATCAAGTATGGCTCATTTACCTCTTCTATTGTGTCGGTTTCTTCAGAGGTAGCGGCGGCGATTGTTGTTAAGCCGATTGGCCCGCCGTTGAATTTATTTATAAGGGTTTCTAAAATTTTCCTGTCTGAATATGAGAGTCCTGCTTCGTCTATCTCTAACAGCTTCAAGGCCTTACAAACGGTATCTTTGTTTAGGTTAAGCTTGTGAACGTCAGAGAAATCTCGGCATCTCTTTAAGAGATGATTCGCGATTCTCGGTGTGAATCTGCTCCTTTTGGCTATCTCTTCTGTCGCCCTGTCGTCTAATTTAACCCCAAGAATTTTTGCGCTTCTCTCTATAATTTTTTTTATTTCATCCAGCGTATAAAATTCCAACCTGTAAGTCCCCCCGCCGAACCTTGAACGAAGAGGGGAGGAAAGTAGGGCTATCCTGGTTGTCGCGGCGATAAGAGTGAAAGGTGGAAGTTCCAGTTGTATTGTTCGCGCTGATGGTCCCTTTCCAATTATTATATTTAGTGACCCCGCTTCCATGGCTGGGTATAGGACTTCTTCGATCATCTTGTTGAGCCTGTGGATTTCATCAATGAATAGGATGTCGCCGGGCGAGAGATTCGTCAGAAGAGAGGCAAGGTCGCCAACTTTTTCTATGGCGGGGCCGGATGTTACTTTGAGTTGAGAGCTGTTTTCTCTCGCGACCAGATGGGCCAGGGTGGTTTTTCCAAGTCCAGGCGGGCCGTAGAAAAGGATATGTTCCGGCGGTTGATTTCTACCCTTGGCCGCGTGAAGAAGTATCCGCAGATTTTCTTTTATCCCTTCTTGACCTATATATTCGGCCCAATGAGACGGCCGAAGAGCGCTATCCAGCGATTTTTCGTCAGAAACAGGGTTTTGTCCACCCTCTTGCCAACCATTATCTCTTTTTGGTATATTACTTTTCCGAGCCTTTGTATTGTTGTTTGGCATACTCATTATCCTACTATCCTTGACTTTTTGATAAGACTGTGATATATTATAGTCGTAATCGAGATCATGAATCTCTAAGCAATTGAGCCTTTGGCTTAGATGGTTTTTCAAGAAGGACGTTCTGGTATCCGCCTCGTAGTGGAACCCGCTGGAACTATCCTCCAAGATTAACTTAACTTTTTATATCTTGAATATTAAAAGAATTGCTTAGAGATTCATAGCCTCGATGAAGGTGTTAAATAAATGGCGTATAACTTTGTCGAAAGTTCCAGTTATTCCTTACTGTACTGTTAGTATAGCCCGTTATAAGCTTCACTTTCTTCGCGTTCTACCCCCATTTATTTAACACCTTTGTTAAAGATCAGCTTATCTGTCTACTTCCGATTAAGAAACAGACAAATTTCTAAACTTTAATAATCTTCCGTGGTTATGACTTCCACGACTCTCTCAAGTTCGTCCATGGACGTAACGCCTTTTAACACTTTCAATATACCATCTTCTTTCATATTAAGAAGCTGTTGGGGAATGGCGGCCTTAAGGATCTCTCTTTCGCTCGGATTTTTGTCTATAAGAGCTTCTACCGCGGCATCCATGAGTATTGCTTCGAAAACCCCAATTCTCCCTTTATAGCCAAGTCCGCTACATTCTGCGCAGCCTTGCCCGGCGACCCAAATTTTATTCACGTCTATGTCCGTTGCTTGGATATTTTTTGACCTTAACGATGCCATTACCGAAGCGATAACTTTTTGCTGTTTCTCTCCGGGTACCGCCTCTTGTTTGCAGGCGCCACAGAGTTTTCTCACGAGTCTCTGCGCGATCATCGTGTTTAAGGCCGAGGCTATCACCTTGGGATTAACCCCCAGATCTATCATACGGGGGATGGCGCCGGCCGCGCTGTTGGTGTGGAGAGTCGAAAAGACCAAATGTCCTGTTAGCGAAGAGTTGATGGCTATTTTCGCCGTTTCCGTGTCTCTAATTTCTCCGACCATAATTATGTCCGGGTCTTGTCTTAACGCCGCGCGAAGTCCTTCCATGAAAGTGTATCCGGAGTCTTCATTAACTTGAGTTTGAGTTATGCCCGCTAGATGATATTCTATCGGATCCTCGATTGTTATTATTTTTGTGCCGGGGTTGTTAACTTTCTTTAAAAATGCGTAAAGGGTTGTAGACTTTCCCGAACCGGTTGGACCGGTTATAAGAACCATGCCATTGGGCTTCTGTATCACCTCGCTGACAATCTCTAAGAGTCTAGGCTCCATCCCCATGCTCTCCAGGGGAATGGCTATTGAATCTGGGTCGAGAAGTCTCATGACGATTGATTCACCGTACGGTCCCGGCAGGGCGGATGTTCTGACTTCGATCTCTTTCTTTTGGGTTACAATACTGAATCGGCCGTCTTGCGCCCCCTTCTTTATGTTTAACTTTAAGCCGGAGATAAGTTTTAGCCTCGATAGTATCAGCTTGTAAGTTTCTTTATTAAAGAAACTTATGTCGTGCAGTACTCCGTCCAGCCTGAATCGCAGTCTGGTGTCCCCTGCTTCTTCCGGTTCTATATGGATATCCGAGGCCTTAAGCCCCAAGGCGCCGGCTATAATTATTTCCAATACGGCGGAAACTCCTTGGGACTTTTCTGATTCAGTTGTTTCGGCGATAAGCTTTTTGATCTCATCTATCCCCTTGGTTTTGTCCATGAAAATCTGAAGTTCCTCGTCCGAGATACCGATTAGGCCGGCCTTTGTTTCTACGGCGTAGGAAACTTCCTTGTATCTGTCCCACGCACGTTCGAGACTTGTGATAGACCCCATATATAAATCCGGAACGAAGCCCTTATCCTTTATCCCCTGAATAATTTGAGGAACAAGGGGGTTACTGGGGGCGGAAACCAAAACAAAAACTTTTTTTCCTACAAGTTTGAAGCCAGCCATTCCGGCGGCTCTAGCGTCGGCTTCTTTTATTATCTTTAGGGCATCGGTGTTTATCGAAATGGTTGAAAGGTCGGCGTAGGGAAGGTGATATTTACTCTCGGCGAGTAGTCGGGCAAGGTCTTCCGCCTCTTGCCTTCGCAACTCTTCGACTTTGGCATCTTGATTTGGGTTCGATAGATTCGACATTTATTTTTTTATACTAGCACTAAAGTTATCCAGGACAAGTTTTATGAGTTTGCGAAATAAAAAATTTGTTTGCGCAACCCACTAATATATTTTACTCTTGTTTTTGTTTCCAACATAGGGAAATCTTTTTCAGAATTTAATGCTAAAATAACCCCAATGGTTTACGAGACGAATAGTCTAAAAGAAACTTATGAATTGGCGAGGATGTTCGTTCTGGAGGAGTTACCGCGCTTGTGCCATATTAAAAATCAGGCGACCGTGGTTGGTCTTTTTGGCGAGCTCGGCGCGGGCAAAACCTCCTTTACTCAAGGGGTGGCTAAGGCGCTTGGTGTAGAGGGAGATATAACTAGTCCAACTTTTGTCTTGGAAAAGATTTACAAAATATCTAAAAAATACAATAGGGATTTTGAAAGGCTTGTTCACATAGACGCGTACCGCCTAGATGAACCGAAAGAAATTTTGAAACTCGGGTGGGAAGAACTCATCTCTGATCCTAAGAATTTAATTTTAATAGAATGGCCAGAGAGAGTTTCATCTGAGCTCCAGAAAAATTTAATAAAGATAAAGTTTGAATCAATGGGGACAGATGAAGATAAAAGAAAAATAGCGATAGAATGTTCGAAAAAACAAAAAAAATAGTTCTTCTCGATGTCCATGCGATTCTTCATCGCGCTTACCACGCGCTCCCGGGATTTACCTCGAGTAAAGGTGAGCCGACGGGGGGACTTTATGGTGTTTCAGTTTTTGTTATAAAAATTTTAGGGGAACTTAATCCGGATTATATTATTGCTTGTTACGATCTACCGGCGCCAACCTTTCGTAAGAAACTTTATGATGATTATAAGGCGGGAAGAAAAAAACCGGACGAGGAACTCGTTGCGCAGATGATTCGCTCACGTGATATTTTTCGCGCCTTTAATATTCCGATTTACGAGAAGGAAGGCTTTGAGGCCGATGACATATTGGGGACAATCGCTGAGCAGGTCAAAAGACATACCACAGGCATGCAGGTTATCATCGCTTCTGGTGATCTTGATACCCTTCAGCTTGTAGATGGTGAGAAAGTCGTTGTTTATACACTAAAGAAAGGGCTTAACGATACGATTGTTTATAATGAAAAAGCAGTTGTTGAAAGGTTTGGATTTGCACCGAAGTACATGGCGGATTATAAGGGGTTGCGTGGTGACCCTTCGGATAACATTATCGGGATAAAGGGGATAGGGGAGAAAACTGCCGAGGAGTTGATAAAAAACTTCGGGCCTATTGAGAATATCTATAAACAGTTGAAGAAAGACCCCACTGAGCTTTCGGAAGTAGGTATGAAGCCTAGGATTATAGAACTTTTAGGGGCTGGCGAGGAGGAGGCGTTGTTCTCAAAGATGTTGGCAACGATACGTCTCGATGCCCCGATCGATTTTGAGGTACCGAAAAGCCCAATAAAAAAAGCGATAGATATTGAGAAAGTAAAAAAACTTTTTCAGGAATTAGAATTTAGGACATTACTCCCGAGGCTTCAAAGTGTTTTGGAGGTTGAACCTCCAAGTGGAGGTTCAACCTCCAAGGACGATACAGCGGTATCTAAGGTCGTACTTCCCGTGGGAGGTCCTACCTTGGACACCGCTGTCGATCCCAAGTTATTTAAAGAGCTTTCCATTGCCGTCTGGCTTCTTAATTCAGATATAACAAATCCCAAAGAAGAAGATATTTTATCTGTGGGCCACGCAAAAAGTTTTGAAGAAGCCGAGAAAAATTTAAACGCAGAATTAAAAGTTAAGGGACTGGAGAAGGTTTATAGAGAGATAGAGCTTCCGCTCATTGCGATTATAAAAAAGGCGGAGGGCCGGGGAATCCTTCTCGATGTATCTGAACTGAAGAAGCTCTCGATTAAATATCATGAGAAACTGACTGTTCTTGAAAAAAAGATTTGGGAGTTGGCTGGCGAGGAGTTTAATATAAATTCTCCAAAGCAATTGGGGGAGATAATTTTCGATAAATTAAATTTGACCGCGAAAGGTCTGAAGAAAACGGCTGGCGGGGCTCGTTCAACGAGGGAGTCGGAGCTTTTGAAGCTTAAAGAAGGTAATCCGATTATCGAAGAGCTTCTTTCTTATAGAGAAATTCAGAAACTCCTTTCCACATACATAGACGCGCTACCGGAGCTTGTAGATACAGAGGGAAGACTGCATACACACTTGAATCAGACAGGGACGACAACCGGACGAATGTCTTCCTCGGAGCCGAATCTTCAGAACATTCCGTCCATAGGCGAGATTGCTAAGAAGATTAGGAAAACATTTATTGCTCCTCGGGGCTATTCTTTGGCGGCCTTCGATTACTCGCAGATCGAGATGAGAGTTTTGGCGTGGCTCGCGGGGGATAAAAATTTGGAGGAGATTTTTATAAATGGCGAAGACGTTCACTCGGCCGTTGCCTCGAGGGTTTTTGGAGTTTCCGAGAAAGATGTAACAAAGGAGATGCGGCGTAAGGCTAAGGTTATAAATTTCGGGATTGTTTATGGCATGGGAGTGTCAGCCCTTCAAAAAAATCTGGGTGGGACGAGAATCGAGGCCGAGCAGTTTCATGAGAACTATTTTAAACAATTTCCGAAGATAAAAGAGTATTTTGAAAAGGTAAAAAATGAAGCGAGAAAAAGTGGTTTCGTTACAACTGCCTTTGGTCGCAGAAGATATTTTCCGATGATAAATTCCAAGTTGCCATTTATTCGCGCCGAGGCGGAGAGGATGGCAATTAATGCCTCGCTTCAAGGTACTGCCGCCGATATAATTAAGATCGCGATGGCCAAGGCCGAAAAATCTGTTTCAGACGCTGGCCTTTCAGAGAAAACTTTTCTTCTGCTTCAGATTCATGACGAGCTTCTTTACGAGATAAAAGACGGTAAGGAGTTTTCGGTGGCCATCTCTATAATTAAAAATGCTATGGAAACTGCTGTAACCTATCACGACATAAACGTAGAGTGTTCTATTCCGATTACACTTAAGGCTTCTTCTGGAAAAAGCTGGGACGAATTGAAATAAAAAGCAGGCGTGCTAGATTAAATAAAGAGGTCTTCAACATAAATAAGGAGGCGCGGAGTGTATTACTCATTTGTTTGGTTGGGCATCATAAATCAGAACAAAGAGATCGTAATTATGGTGAAGGGTGATACTTTTGAACTGATTGCCGAAGAGTTAGATCGATTGTTCGGCGAAGATAATTGGAAAATTTTTAAGGCGCTGGCTCTGCACAGTCAACCTCCAATAGGTGATCCACTGATGGACAGGGTCTACAATTTCTTTAACGATAATCTCGAATCACCTGACTCGCAGGGAGCTCTTGTCACGACATTGCTTCATATGGTAATGAATCTTGGCTACGTAATTGCCGTCCAGCGCGGTGGACCTAATGCTCCAACTGTTCCAAGGTTTCCTTCCGCGATTGGCCATAAGCCACCGGAGTCAGGTGGGGACAACTCTCCGAATTAATGTGTCGCGGGATAGGAGGTGAGTCCTGTGCCTAAGCCTATGTTCTATTCGCTCGTTTTGGTTAGGCTCTTCGGCGGGAAGACAGCCCGCGCCGTACTTTCTCGATTTGATAAACCGGAGACCGTGAGACGCGATTTGGTTTCCAGATTTGGAGAAGGAAACTTTGAGGGCGAGGATTTCGCTGTCCTTGACCACCTTCCTGAATTTGGAGACCGAGAGATGGAAAGGCTTTATGAACTTTTGGACAGGGATGCGGCGGTAGACGGATCTCTGGGAGATGTCTCTTCCAGAGTCTTTGGAGCGGCCGTCCTTTTCGGTTGGGCGCTCTGTGAGATAAAGAATGAAAAGAAGGGCGAAGAGGATTCCGGTAAACCGACCCCGTCTCCTAATTGATAACGTTTCAACCTCGAACATCTGCG
>JACRKD010000034.1 GCA_016215345.1 Candidatus Vogelbacteria bacterium
AAAGGAGCAGGTCAAATCGTCTTGGCATCTTTATCCGATACAAATTAAGAACAATCGTCGGAAAGTTTTTGAAGATTTGCGGAGCGAAGGGATAGGGGGCAATGTTCATTACATCCCGGTTTACCTGCAGCCGTATTATCAGAGTCTCGAGTACAAGCGCGGACTGTGCCCAAATGCGGAAAAATATTATGAAGGGGCGATAACTTTGCCTTTGTATCCTAAAATGACCCAAGATGATGTGGTCTTTGTGATAGCCAAATTATTAGAGGGCTTGAAAAATGAGTAAATTGGCGCTTGGGACTGTGCAGTTCGGGCTTAATTATGGCATTAATAATGTAGGGGGTATTATTCCACAAGATGAAGTGTTTTTGATCTTGGACGAAGCTTCCAAGTCTTCGTTAATTGAAATACTTGATACAGCTTCTGTATATGGGGCCAGTGAAAAAGTGATCGGAGAATATGCAAAATCTAGAGGGAAGCGGTTTAATGTTGTATCAAAGGTCCCAAATTGCAAGCCGGATGAAATTGAAGATTATCTAAATAAATCTTTAAACATATTAAATTTGTCTTCATTGTACGGATATATTTTCCATGATTTTAATTTTTATCTACATAATCCTTCTGGTTTGGATAAATTAATAGAATTCAAACAAAACAAAAAAATAAATAAGATCGGATTTTCTTTGTATTACCCGGATGATTTGGACCGCCTGCTATCCGAAAAGATAGCTTTTGACTTGGTACAGGTCCCATTCAGCGTTTTTGACC
This sequence comes from Candidatus Vogelbacteria bacterium, assembly GCA_016215345.1. GTDB lineage: Bacteria > Patescibacteriota > Minisyncoccia > Phycocordibacterales > UBA12445 > JACRKD01. The sequence goes on from JACRKD010000034.1 coordinate 769, forward strand.
AGAGGTTCGTGGATTATTTCGACAAGTTAAAATCTCTTGGTGTGGAAATTCATGTCAGGTCTATTTTTCTTCAGGGATTGGCCTTTAAAAATCCAGGAACATTGACTGGTAATTTCGAAAAGATCAAAGAAAAAATAACATATCTGAATAATTTGGCGCTTTCAAAGAATGTTTCGATCGTGGATATTTGTTTGGCTTATGGCATAACGAATAATTTCATTGATAAAGTCGTATTTGGCGTAGATAGTTTGAGTCAGTTAAAAGATATTATTTCGTCTTCAAGGAATACCGAAAAATTAATTGATATTGTCAAAAATTTAAACATTTTTAAAATAGATGATGAGGAGATACTCATCCCATCTAAATGGAATAACGCCATATCGACAGGCGCCACAAAATGAATCTGATATCAATTGGACTGGAGATATAAAATGGGAAAAGGACAGGATTTGTATAAAAAAGCAAAGACGATAATCCCAGGCGGCAACCAATTATTGTCGAAGAGGCCGGAGATGTTCTTGCCCGACAATTGGCCCGCATATTTTAAAAAAGCTAAAGGCGTTGAGATCTGGGACCTTGATAATAATAAATATATCGATATGAGCATAATGGCGATAGGCGCCAGCCCATTAGGGTATGCAAATGAGAAGATAGGCGCCGCAGTGAAAAAAGCGATCGACAATGGATGCATCTCTTCCCTTAATTGTTATGAAGAATTCGAATTAGCCGAGAAACTGGTCGCAATGCATCCGCATATGGACATGGCGCGGTTTGCAAGAACCGGCGGTGAAGCCGATACTCTAGCCATAAGGATAGCCCGTGCCGCCAGTGGTAAAAATAAAGTTGCTATTTGTGGCTATCATGGCTGGCATGACTGGTATTTGGCTGCTAATCTTATAAAGAAAGATGGATTGAGCGATCTATTGCTGCCTGGATTGGATCCTGCGGGCGTACCAGTAGAATTGAGGGGTACAACACTGCCGTTCCATTATGGGAAGATCGAAGAATTGGAATCGATCGTCAAAGAGCATGGCAATGAAATTGGCGTTATTATTACCGAAGTCCAAAGAGGCAGGGAAGCGGATGTCGAATTCTTAAAGAAGGTAAGGGGAATTGCAAATAAAATAAATGCAGTATTAATATTTGACGAAGTATCCTCAAGTTTTCGTTTATCTGTTGGAGCACTATATCGACTTTACGGGCTTAAGCCCGATATGGTAGTTATCGGCAAAGCTTTAGGGAATGGCCATCCCATTTCAGCGGTATTAGGCAAAAAGTCCATTATGGAAGCTGCTCAAGATTCTTTTATTAGCAGCAGTTATTGGACTGAACGGGTCGGATATACAGCGGCTTTGGAAACGATCGATCAGTTCGAGAAAAATAACGTTGTGGAATACATAAATAAAACAGGCAAGTATATGGGGAGCGGTTTAGCCTGCATATTCCATGATCTTGGCGTCTCGATCGATATTGTTGGAATGAATTCGGTCCCAGTTCTGGCAATTAAAGAAGATGATCCTTTGGTAATAAAGACACTATTTACCCAGGAAATGTTAAAAAAAGGCTATCTGGCTTCAAATTTAACATACATTTCTGTCGCTCATACCGAATCGATTATCGATAAGTATTTGGAAAATGTGCGTGAGGTATTCAATAAAATTAAGACGGCGAAAGCTAACGGAAAATTAAAAAAAATGCTTGACGGTCCAATATGCCATTCCGGTTTTGCGAGGTTGACTTAATGAGCCTTGAAAAGCGCAAAGCAGGCGCCATTATTCAAGCCAGGATGGGCTCTTCAAGGCTCCCCGGCAAAGTGATGATGCCGATCTTAGGAAAACCATTGATAGGCCATATGATCGACAGGCTGCGCCAGGCAAAATTGGTCGATCCAATAATTGTCGCGACCTCGATTGACGAAGCAAATAATATTTTATGCGACTATCTTGATAATATAGGCGTTACCGTGTTCAGAGGGAGCGAGAATGATGTATTAGCGCGCTTTTACGAGGCGGCTAAGAAATACAACTTGAAATATATTGTCAGGTTGACCGCCGATTGTCCCCTAATCGATCCTAATATTGTCGACCAATATGTATCCAAGTTTTTTATGAGCGGAGCCGATCATTTGTGCGGGACCTCCCTTTTGGCTGAAGGTTTGGATACTGAGGTGTTCAGTTTTAATGCTTTAAAAGATGCTTTCTTGCAAGCTAAAAAGAGATCGGAAAGAGAGCATGTTACACAATATTTTCACAACAATTCGGAAATTTTCAAGCTCGTAAAGATCGAAAATAAAACTGATGACAGTAATTACCGGATCACAGTGGATGAGCCTGCGGATTTTGAGGTGGTCAAGAATATCTTTGCGGCTCTTTATGTTGATCAAAATCATTTCTTTGATATTACAGCAATAAAACAATTCCTAGATAAGCATCCGGAAATCCGATCTCTTAATAGCTCAATCGTTAGAAATGAGGGGCTATTAAAATCTTTATCCGATGACTTTGAAGGTGGATAGTTAAAGGTATGATCGCAGACAAAAGAAAATTGAAAAAATCAAGAATGAAGGTACTGATCTTGACCGAAGGCGGTAAATCAATCGGTGCCGGCCATCTAGCCAGATGCTCCGCCCTCTATCAGGCGTGCGAAGAAAAAGGCGCCAATGTTGAATTGGTCATTAATGGCGATGATTCTGTCTCTTTTTTGTTGAATG
>JACRKD010000035.1 GCA_016215345.1 Candidatus Vogelbacteria bacterium
CAACTCACGCACATCTTTTCTTGTTTCGTGGCATTCATCAGGCTCGAGTTCGAACGGCTCAAAACTGGCGTAAGTTGGTATGAACAGAAAGCGCAATGGGTACGGCTGGGGATAAATCAAGCTTTTGCGTAGGTACTATCACGGCAAGATCCGCCCTGGTGAGGTTCTTTATCTCAAGCGCTACGGCCGGACCATCCGACACCAAACTAACATCAACTGTGTTAATCACGGCCAAAAGCACGTGACCAACCAGGTCCTCATCATTTTGTTGGACAATCACCTTATGACAAATTCTTGGATCCAACCCGGACCTTTCGATGACACCGCCCAACACGTCCATAGCGAAAGCGAGGTTATCCATGAAAATAACGCGGATCATCCCATCTTTGGCATCCATATCTTCACCTCAATTCGCCTTGTGTTTTCTGGGGGCGGTAGGATCATCTTGAGATTGTAGTTGTCTCTCTAGTTTGTGGACATTATTGGGAATAACATCCCAATAATCCATACCCTCTCCATAGACCCCCATCTCTTCAATCTTTCCGAGATCATCTCTTGTCAAGTTGCTTCGGCTTACTTTCGCAAGACTTGTATCTTGGACAACCTTTTCAGTTTTCTCATTAACCGCAACGAAAAAAATATATTCCACGAGCTCGACCTCATTTTCCACATCGGCGATCATGATCTGAATATCTTCCGGATCGGATCCGGATAGAGATACCTCCTCACAAAGGTGATTCATCGCCGCGCCGTAAGTTTTAAAACACCTCACATCGAGCCTTTTCTTGTCGACCATTTTTCCTCCTTCACCGGCCGGAGAGGCCGATAAGACTGACAAAGTTTTCAAAGAGCGAAGTTCGCGCGGGGGGGCTGGATTCGAACCAGCATCTGCCCACCCCAAGGTAAGCCAGCTTACCGTTTAGCCGATCCCCCGCTAAGGCTCGCCCACGTTTGACGAACGGGCCCTATTTAAATGCTATATAAATAGTAGAAACTGCACAATACTATGAAGGAAGAAGTATATATGTTAGAATTTTGTAAACAACTTAACAAAATATTTATGTACGAAGAGAAAAAATTTAATCTTACCGGATTAAGGGGGCTATCTGACAAACAGATAAGCGAACATCTTAAGCTTTACTCCGGCTATGTAAAAAACGTAAACGGACTAGCCGAGAAGTTAGACCCGATGCAAAAGATGGAAAATGCTGACGCATACACCATCGCCGAACTAAGAAGAAGGCTCGGGTTTGAATTTAATGGAATGAGACTTCACGAATATTATTTCGAAAATCTTGGCGGGAACAATCAATCGCCAGAATCCGACCTTGCCAAAATGGTGGAGAGCCAATATGGGACGCCAGATAACTGGTCAAAAGAATTTAAAACAGCCGGCATGGCTCGTGGCATAGGTTGGGTGATACTTTATTATGATCCGGAAATAAAAAAACTGCATAACGTTTGGATAACAGATCACGAAGTTGGACATCTCGCGGGTCTTCCTATAATTCTCGCCATGGACGTTTGGGAACACGCCTATCTTCTAGACTATCTGCCATCACAAAAAAGAGAATACATCGAAGCCTTTTTCTCGAATATAAACTGGAAGGTGGCAGAAGAAAGATTCGCAAAGGTTCGTAGATAGGTCGCCTACGACTCAACAAAGCAGTCTTGCGCGATGGAACAAACATTTACTCCCAAATTATTTACATCTCCTTTTACATTTACAGGCGACCGCCTAGTTTTGTAAAGTCAAAATGTCAACATTTATTTTACGGCCGTTGAAAAAAGTCTGACACTTAAAATTAGAGGGTGTCATCATAATCAGACGACCCTCTAGTAAGTGATGGCACCAAACTTGCGAAAGGAAGGAAGACAAAAAGGTAGCTTGAAATTCGGGAGTACAAGTTAAGATTACTGTCCTATAAACTCTCCTGTCCTCACAACATGGTCGGCCAAGGTGTACGTATAGCCTACTTCATTATCGTACCAAGCGAGAATTTTAACTAAATTACCGCCAACAACTCTGGTAAAATTTAAGTCAGCTATCGAGCCATACTTTGAGCCGATAACGTCTGACGAGACCAGCTGTTCTTCTGTCGTTGTAAAAATGTTTTTCCATCTATCTTCGCTCGCGGCCTTTTTGAGAATATTATTTACTTCGGCGGTGTCTGTATTCCTTTTAGCGATAAAAGTTAAATCAACAATAGAGCCGGTTACAACCGGCACCCTAATCGCTATACCATCAAAAAAATTCTCGAGCTCTGTCGCGACTTTAGTTACCGCAATTGCCGCGCCGGTAGAAGACGGAGAGATATTCTGCGCCGCCGCTCGCCCTCTTCTGAAATCTTTTTTGGCGGGAGAATCAACGAGGCTCTGCGTCGCAGTATACGCATGGACGGTATTAAGCAGAGCTTTTTCTATGCCAATCGTTTCTTGCATTATTGCGATTATTGGGCTTGCGGCGTTTGTGGTACAAGACGCATTCGAACTAATGCTACAAGTTTTTAGCGCGTCATCATTGAGCCCCATTAGAACGGTCGCCCCAGCTACTCCACTGTCGGCGGGATTATCTTTAACCGGGGCCGAGACAACAACTCGCTTCGCCCCGGCTACCAAGTGAACCTTGGACTTTTCGTAACTATCAAAAACCCCAGTGGACTCAACGACAACGTCTATCTCCATATCTTTCCACGGCAACATGCTTGGATCTTTAATCTGTAAGAATCTTATTTTTTTACCGTCTATATTCAAGAAGCCATCTTCAGCCGCGACCGAAAGACCGGACGGGCCATAGGCCGTATCGTATTTCAACAAATAAGCCAAATTGTCGGCATCACCAAGATCATTAACTGCCGAAATTTCCAACCGATTTTTAAAACGATCCTCCTTCATGGCGGTCTTTAAAAACGCTCGACCGATCCTCCCCAATCCATTTATAGCAACCTTTATTTTTTTTGAACTGTCCATAATGCTAACGTTAGTTTTTACTTGATTATTATAACACCTTACCTTTCGCGCGACAAAAAAGCCGGGCAGATCGTCTCCCCCGGTGTTAATCTATGAAACGGCTACTCTAGCTCCAACAATCCGTCATGACTGGCGAAAATTTTTCTTACCTTGAGCTTCAGCCTTTTGGTCTTGGCAAATTTTACAACCTCTGTTTCAACTAAATTAAGCTCATTCACATAAAAGGCGATCTCTTCATCGTGACTATCAAAATCTCTACCGTACGCGCCACAAGCGTGGTGGACCATGAGAATCACTTCTTCCGCCCTATGGAGCCTTACGGAAACCTCGATCTGTCCAAGGATATATCTGCGAACAGCAAGATTGCCGTGGAGCAGATCTTTTGCGCCTCCGGCAACCTTAACCTCGTCGACATCCTTATATCCATAATGTGCCATAAGTCTTCCAACCAAAGATTGGAACCGATTATCAAAACACCAAAACAGACAGGCCGAAGCCCTATAATGGTCTAGTTTGACCGCATGGCTGACAATTCTTTTCATCTTCACCCCCTTTTTGTTTTTCATAAACTAGGCCAAATTATCCTCGTGCATTCTAATTAACAATTTCAAGGTGTCAAGATATGTCAATCAACCAGCAAGTTCAATTTATTGTTCGCGTCTTTTTCTAAAAAACCGGAACTTATTTCTATCGGCTTTCTTTCCCCTCCGCTAGTAATTATATGCGCGGTACCTTTTTTTAGCGAGGTGATAAGCGGCCTGTGATTATTGAGAACGGTAATTTCACCGGACAAAGTCTTGACACTCAGTCCGGCGACTTCCCCCTCATACTGTACTCCTCGTAAAGAAAGAATCCTGAGGTACATTTTTATTCTTTGGTTAGACTACCCCTCATATAGAAGAAATCCTCCGGTTTGTCGTCATACTTCCCGGAAATAATAGCCCTAACATCGGCTATTGTTTCAGCAAGAGTGACAAACTGTCCCGGCCTGCCTGTAAATGTTTCGGCCACGAAGAATGGTTGGGACATAAACTTTTGAATCTTTCTTGCCCTATTCACGGTGGTTTTGTCTTCGTCTGAAAGTTCCTCCATACCCAAAACCGCGATGATGTCCTGAAGTTCATTATATCTCTCCAGTATCTTTTGAACGTCTCTAGCTGTTTCGTAATGTTCCTTTCCAACAACTTTTGGATCAAGCGCGGTGGAAGAAGACGCGAGCGGATCTACCGCCGGATAAATTCCGATTTCTGTTAATGATCTCGAAAGGACAATGGTTGAATCGAGGTGCGCGAAAGTAGTGGCCGGCGCCGGATCAGTAATATCGTCCGCCGGAACATAGATGGCCTGCACCGATGTAATTGATCCATCCTTTGTTGAGGTTATTCTTTCCTGCAGTTTACCCATCTCTTCCGCGAGTGTCGGTTGATACCCTACGGCCGACGGAAGCCGACCCAAAAGGGTTGAGACTTCAGACCCCGCCTGTGAAAATCTAAAAATGTTGTCAACAAAAAGAAGAACGTCCTTGTGATCCTCGTCCCTAAAATATTCGGCCATAGTAAGCGCTGAGAGCGCGACTCGGAGTCTCGCGCCGGGAACCTCGTTCATCTGTCCAAAAACTAAAACGGTCTTATCCAAAACACCGGATTCCTTCATCTCGTTATAAAGATCATTGCCCTCCCTTGTCCTTTCTCCAACCCCAGCGAAAACTGAGTTACCGCCGGATTTCTCGGCTACATTACGAATCAGCTCCATTAGAAGTACAGTCTTCCCGACTCCAGCGCCACCAAAGAGCCCAACTTTCCCGCCCTTGATGAACGGGGCGAGCAGATCGATGACCTTAAGTCCGGTTTCAAAAAGTTCTGTCTTGGACGACTGATTAATAAGCGGTGGAGCGGATCTATGGATCGGCCAATAGGTACTGAACTTAGCATTCTGGTCCCCGTCTATTAACTTGCCGGTAACACCGAAGAGTTTACCTAGTGTCTCCTTGCCTACAGGAACGGAAATAGGAGAACCCGTATCAATCACATCTTGGCCGCGAAAAAGGCCATCGGTAGATGAAAGCGAAACTGCCCTCACTTTCCCCGGCTCAAGATGCTTCGCGACCTCAAACAGGATAGTCTTGCCGTTGTGTTCAAGAGAGAGAGCATTATTTATAAATGGGACGCCAACGTCTTCTCCAAAATCAACATCGACCACCGGTCCGATTATTTGAACTATTTTTCCTGTCATAATATTTTTCACTTGGTTATTATTGTAATGCGCTTTGTGTCGACGTTATTTCTATCAGTTCCTTGGTAATACCACTCTGTCTGGCTTTGTTGTACTGTCTTTCTAACGAGTTGGAAACATCGGAAGCATTATCCGAGGCTGACTTCATCGCGACCCTCCTGGCAGAATGTTCCGACGCGTTAGCTTCCAACATCAAATGATAGAACTGCATTTTTATAAGATGCGGGATAAGTTCATCGAGAAGAACATCCGAACTGGGCTCAAATATATAATCAATATTCTTGGTCATCATCTCTTTTAAATTGACCCTCTCAACGTCAGAATACCTGCCGTACTCCGGCACTATTTCAATTATGGTTTCGGTAATAGAATCGAGAGAAAGAGGAAGAATTTGTCTTATCAAAACGTCCTGGACTAACGTGGTTCTAAAATTAGCCGAGATAGTAACAACTCTATCCCATTTTTTGTCTGTAAACCCTGCGATCACTTCGGCAGAAATTGTTCTGGCAGTATCAACGCTAATGACGTCGCCAATACCCGAGACAACGTCCTCCGCCATGAAACCATTTTTCCTGCAATAACTGATAGACTTTTTACCTATTGGGAAAAACTTAAATTTATAGTCTGGAGATAGCCCACCGACCACTTTCCGCATAAACTTATCGACAGCCTTAAAAATCTGTGCGTTAAACGAACCGGCCATCCCCCTATCGGATGAAATCACGACAATCAATGTCGAGTTTATCTTTCTTTCTTCAGTGAGAGGCGAAATCTTCGGCGAGTTCGCGGTCATCTTCAGCAAGAGTTTTAAAGATTCCCAGGAATAGTTTCTTGAAGCAAGCGCGACCTCCTGCGCCCGTCTCATTTTTGTAGCCGCGACAACCTCCATCGTTTTTGTTATTTTCCCGATATTTTTTACGGCCCTTAATCTGGACTTTATTGACTGAAGCGACTCCATCCTGCTATTTTTTAATATTTTTAAACTCCTCTACGGCTAACTTCAATTTTGTTTCAGTGGCCTCATCTAGCGCGCCAGTTTCCCTTAGCGGAGAAAGGATGTCGATATCGTGCATATTCGATATAAACTTTATAAATTCAGTTTCGAATGGTTTTATATCGGAAACCGGGATACTATCCATAAACCCATTAAGCGCCGCGTAAATAATCGTAGCCTGTTTTTCAAAGCTCATTGGCTCACCATCAGTTTGTTTTAAAAGTTCCGTTAAAAGTTCGCCACGCACAATCTTTTTCTTGGTAGCAGGATCAAGTTCGGAAGCAAACTGAAGAAACGCTTGAAGTTCGCGAAACTGCACAAGATCGAGTCTTAATTTCCCCGCGACCTTCTTCATAACTTTTGTCTGCGCCGCAGATCCAACCCTTGAAACCGAAAGTCCAACATTGACTGCCGGACGAACCCCCTTAAAGAAAAGGGCCGATTCCAAATATATCTGTCCGTCGGTGATAGAAATGACGTTGGTCGGAACGTAGGCTGAAACATCTCCCAACTTGGTTTCGATTATCGGCAGGGCTGTAAGAGAGCCGCCACCGTGTCCCTTATCGAGCTTCGCCGATCGTTCGAGCAATCTTGAGTGTAAGTAAAAGATGTCTCCCGGATAAGCCTCTCTGCCCGGCGGTCTTCGCAAAAGAAGCGAGAGTTGTCTATAGGCATCAGCATGCTTCGAAAGATCATCGTAGATAACCAAAGCGTCTCGCCCTTTGTCCCTAAAATATTCGCCGATCGCAGCACCAGTAAGAGGCGCGAGGTACTGCATAGCGGCAGGCGCCGAAGCTGGGGCTGAGACAACAACTGTATAATCCATGGCCCGAAACTCTTCAAGTGACCTTACTATTTTTGCAATCTTAGATGTCTTCTGCCCGATGGCAACGTAGATACAGATAACTTGACCGTTATTTATATCCTGTTTCTGATTTAATATCACATCAAGCGCTATAGAAGTTTTCCCTGTTTGCCGATCGCCGATTATAAGCTCTCTCTGCCCCCTCCCGATTGGAATCATGGCGTCAATAGCTTTTATGCCTGTATGAAGAGGAACATTGACAGAAGATCTAGACAATACAGATGGCGCGCTATTTTCTAGAGGATTTTCTTTTATTTCCTTTTTTCCGCTAAAGATTACACCCTTACCGTCTACCGGCACGCCAAGTGAGTCCACAACCCTACCGACAATCTCCTCCCCGACCTTGATAGAAAGAACCTTACCGGTTTTTTTTACAGTGTCACCGACCCTCACTCGCTCTACGTCTCCAAGAAGCACCCCGCCAATCACAGTTTCCTCTAAGTTGAAAGCAAGGGCCGGAACATCCCCGCTGTCTGTCTCTATGGTTAGAATTTCCTGGCTAAGAGCTCCTGATAATCCTGAAATTCTGACGATGCCATCAGCCGCTTCGATAATTCTTCCAAATTCTTCAAGCCGACTACCGAATTTAAATCCTTTTATCTCGCCCTTAATTTTTTCTATAATGTCATAGTTCATATAAACATTCGTTTCAAAGCAGTTGCTAAAGAATTATCTATAATCTCCTCATCATCAAAAATAATTTTAACTCCCGAAATAATTCTCTCGTCGATCTTTACAATTAATTTATCTTCGGGAGGAAAACTTTCTTTTATGTTGGACAAGAGTCTGGCTGAAAATTTTCGTGGCATAATTACGGTTATCAGCCGACCCCCTCTCGCCCTAACGACGACTCTTTCTATCGCGTCCACAATATTCTCTATCTTTTTTACATCGCCATTTTTCTCAAGAAGTCTTACAAAATTATGGGTCAACTTTTTAACCTCAAGAGTGCCCGCGTGAAGCCTAGATTCTTCCTCGACAGCAGAGACTAATGCCCTCGAATAAACTGTTGGCGAATATTTCATGACAGTTAGACTTTTTTACCCCTTACCATGCGAAGCGCGTCTTCTGTTAATTTTTCATCTATACTCTCCGGACTTAGGGCGACGGCGGAAGATAGAGCCTCTACGATAATCTCTTTGGCCCTATTTTCAAAAGCTAAAAGTTCAGCTTCTATCTTTTTAGCGCCAATCTTTCCCGCTTTGCTTACTATGGAACGCGACTCCAAAACCGCATCGGCAAGAATAGACTTAGCGTGTTTCTTGGCTATATTCCCCGCCTCCTCCACGATAATAGAGGCTCTTTTTTCTCCCTCTTCTATTTTTCTCTGCTTAACAATCTCCGACTCGAGAAGTTTTTCCTCAGCCTCTTTCGCGTCAAGCAATCCCTTTTCTATCTTTTCTCGCCTAGCCTTCATCATCTGGAGAAGCGGACGATAGACAAAGACCCGAAGGACAATAAACACTATGAAAAAGTTGATGCCTTGAGCTAAAAGCAACTTCCCATTTATTCCCAATTGGCTAAAAAGAGTCCCCACTGCTTATGGTTTTTAAACAAACTTGAGAATAAGCGCTGTAACTAATCCATAAATAGCGATAGCCTCGGCAAACGCGAGGGCCAAAATCATCGCTGTTTGAATCTTGGAAGAGGCCTCCGGATTCCTACCAATGGCGTCTGAGGCAGTAGAGCCTATTTTACCAATGGCGATCGCCGGAGCTATTGTACCTACCGCCATAATTAAACCAATAGCCACAATCTTTATCATTTCTTCTGTCATATTATTTTTTTACTTATTTTAATAATTTATAATTAAAATTTTGTATCAATGCGCTTCTTCGTGGCTGATAGACATGCTTACGAAAACCAGAGTTAACATCGAAAAGATAAACGCCTGAATTACTCCAACTAAAACCTCCATAAAAAGAAACGGCAAGGGGAAAAGATACGGCGCGAGAACTCCTATTATGGTAAGAAGCACCTCTCCCGCAAAAACATTGCCAAACAACCTAAAGGCCAGCGAGACAATCTTTACCCCCTCCGAAAGTAGCTCCAGTATCCCGACGAAGAACATAATAGGGTCTTTAAAGTTAAAGAACTTTTTCAGATGACCCTTAAGCCCTATGGCCAATACTCCAAAAATATTGACCGAGAGGATGGCGATAATCGCCAGAGCCAGAGTAAGGTTCAAATCGGAAGACGGCGCCCGGAGGAGCGGTATGAAAATATTGTCTTCTCCATGGGGCTCGTAGAGTCCAATCGATCCAAATCCCGGAAGAAGGCCGGCCCAATTCGAGAAAAGTACGAAGAAAAAAATAGTTACAATGAGTGGCAGATATTCTTCGGCCTTTTTCATGCTCCCCATGAGCGGTTCCGAAAGTCCCAATACTTCTTCGATGACAATCTCAAGGGCTGACTGCAGAGTTCCCGGGATTATAGAAAGTTTTTTTCTGAAAACCATCACTACAGCAAGAATAAATATGAGAACTAATATTGAGACTAAAAGAGCATTCGTTACCGGAAAACTGCCTAAATAAAAAATCTCTTCTGCTTTGATCGATATTTCAGGCACGGCCCATAATATACAGTATTTTGGATAAAAAAACAACTCGCAAGGTTCCAAAAAATAAGTCCCAATCCCTCCCACCATACGCTAAAATACTTTTCTATAAAACTTGGAGCCACTTCTCGGACTTGAACCGAGGACCCACGCTTTACAAAAGCGTTGCTCTACCAACTGAGCTAAAGTGGCTTACGCCTGATGCCGCGGGACTACTTGTGTTTGGCCATATCCCGAATGAAGAGCGACGCCCCGCGCGCGTTTTTCAACGTCTTCTTGCCCTGAATAAAATTATAGACACGAAGACTTTCTTGCGCCATGCCGGAACTAATTTTATACAATTGTTTGGTTGCAACAGAAGCGATTGCGTGAACATGGGGAGTCATGTAAACGCTAACCTCATCGCATACTTCATGCAATTTTATTTTAATGATTTTTATATATTGTTCAAAGAAATTCGGGACATCTCCACAATGTCTCCCCTCTCTAATCTGACAGTTAATCTCTTGAGTTTTTTTATAAAATATGGAAACAATCGCGCCAAGAGATACAAGTGATATTATAATTAAAATTTGCATATAAATTATTTGTCCAAAAGCGAGAACCGCGCAAACCTTCTTATCTCAATTTTTTCTCCGAATTTTTGAATTTTGTTTTTCAAGAGGTCGGAAACTGTCTCGTCCGGATTTTTAACGAATGGCTGTTTTAACAGGGTCCTTTCACTCAAATATGCGGCAACCTTACCCTCCAAAATTTTAGACTTCATCTCTTCGGGTTTGTCCAGTTCACTTACTTCTTTTGTAAACGTATCTTTCGTCGCCTGTAAAACCGAGGCGAGAATGGAGGTGTCGTCCAAATAAATAGGCGCCGAAGCCGCAATATGCATAACAAGGTCTTTGGCCAACGCCTTAAATTCCTCATTTCTGCTAACAAAGTCTGTCTCACAATTAAGCTCAACCATCGCGCCGACCGCGCCACCCGGATGGATATACGCCTCTACGACACCGGCATTCAATGTCCTATCAGATTTCTTAGCCGCGACCTCAATTCCTTTTTTTTTCAAAAAGACTAGCGCCTTGTCTGTGTCCCCTCCCGCGTCCTCAAGTGCTTTCTTGCACTGCATAACCGAAATGCCAGTGGCATCTCTTAACTGTTTTATTTGATCTGCAGTAATCATACCCCTTATATTATCTACAATTAGATGGATAAAGGCAATCTACTTAACTGATACAGCCGGGGCCAAAGAGATATTCGTAGTAGATGGATTCAAACTTTTAGCATCGCGCCAAACCGAAACGAGTTTGTCCACAAAATATTTTATACTAGTAACCGAAGAATCGTTCCCAATAATTGGGTAACTTATCTCTGAGATTGCGCAGTCAGACCCAGACAAACCAACAACGGGAATTTGAAGCCTCTTCGCTTCGGCAACGGCAATTTTTTCCTTACCGGAATCAATTACGAAAATCGCCGCCGGTAATCTTTTCATTCTTACAATGCCACCGAAATGCCTAAGGAGGTCAGAGGTTTCTTTATCGAGAAGAGTCCTTTCTTTTTTGGTATATATGTTGAGTTCACCCGATTCCTTTTTGGCAAGCAGATCCTCAAGCCTAGCAATTCTTTTCCTGATTTCACCAAAATTCGTAAGAGTCCCACCAATCCATCTCTCCGCGACATAAGGCATGTCCATCTTCTCCGCCGCTTCCACGACATAAGACCTGGCCTCTTTCTTGTTGCCAACCAAAAGAACCTGCTTACCCTCTTTAGAAATCTGCTCAATAAAGGTCATGGCGCGATCAAATGTCGCCAGAGTTTTTTCTAGATCTATGACATCCATTCGGTTTTTAGTGCCAAAAATATAATTCTTTACCGAAGAATTCCTCCTTGACTTGGAAAAACCAAAATGGGCGCCAGCCGCAAAAAGATCATCAACTGTTACTCCATAATTGCCCTTAACCCCATCCAAATTTTCGCCGGTTTTCATATGTGGAGAAAGTGTACCAAAACGAGGTCCGAATTGCAAGAGATGGCCTTAAAGCTGCCTAACCCGTCCACTAGGGTTATCAATCTGGAGAGGGATGGAAACAGTTTTTATACTCCCGCCGCTTCTGGGTGTGGCGAGAAGAACTACCGTGTAATCACCGGTTGAAAGAGACGTATCGGACACGCCAGGGTCCTGATTCTTAGTCAATTGCAAAACAATTGTCGCGCTTTCGGCCTGATCGGGGTCAAGATTGACAAAAGGTCCTGAAGTGGGAGCCTTGGTGAATATGGGGGTTACAAGCAGAGTTGATGGCGACGACGCACCAACCCCAGCCTTTATTGAATTATCTACATTGTAACTTATGTGATGGAAGGTTATGTCCACAGTACTACCGAAAGAAGAGACTTGTCCCGCTGGCTTACCGACCGCAATGGAAACCGTAGCCGGAATCGTCGTCGAATTTATACTCCTGACGAATCTGGCCGACATAGAACCCGACGGTATAACAGTAAACTCTTTCGGACCGATAGTAATCGATCCCCCACAATCAGAAATCAACAGTGAATTACTGTCGATAGTAACGCTAGGGGCCGAAACAGACCCTGGAGTTCCATATGTAACAGTTATGGTATCAGTTCCTTGCCCGGAAGTAATTCCCGACCCAGTCCAAACGTAAGTATGAGCCACACCGTCCGCGGGAATAATTGAGGCCGTCCAGTTCACGGTTGCACCGACATTAATAACACTTGGGCTATGAGTGCACGATACAGATCTCGTATTGTTATTAGGAAGAGAATCAAGCATGCTCACGGCATAATTGCTTCCGCTAAGACTTATCCAACCGGGAAACTGTGGCGAAACATTATTACTGCTCAAATCCAGTTCCACTCCTCCCGCCCAAGCAAAGCCCGAAAATCTCTTCGTCGCAGAATCAAATACCCCCCCATAAGGCGCGCCGCCAGTTGTCAATCCAGATAAACTAACCCAGCCATCCCACCCACCACGGACAAAGTCATTTTTAAGTGGCCCGCTACAACCACTCTCAAACACGGAGCAAGCCCTGGCCCAACCCTTTAGTTTATTGTCCGGGGCCAGAACGGGACCGGAGGCAATCTCTCCGCCGGTCGGATAGGCTGGCGCTGTTCCGGAAACATTGTCTTCACTACATAATTTGGTCTGCGTAGTGTTACCAACACTGGGATCTAATCGCCCACATCCAAAATTAATCCAGCCAATATTTGACGACCAAGCGTAACCGTTTAAATAGGAAGGAGTGACCGGATCATAATTATTCAGATAAACATAGTAATTCGGATTAACGCCGCTAAAACTAATCCAGCCAATATTTGACGACCAAGCGTAACCGGACAGATACTTCACCACGCCGGCAGCCCTCGAGTTAGAGAAAAAGGAGGCAGTAATGAGAAATACGATAAAAACTAAAACGGCAGATAATGTCTTGTGTCTCATTGGTATATTATATCTAAACGAAAAAATTAGTTTTCCACATCTTCTGCGTGAAGAACTCCCTTTTCCCCCGCACCCTTAAGCGCCTCTATAATTGGGTCCAAATTGCCAAGCATGATTTTCTCAATATTGTGCCAAGACTCTTTTATGCGGTGGTCGGTAACACGATCCTGGAGAACATTATAAGTTCTAATCTTTTCAGATCTATCGCCGGTTCCTATCTGGCCCTTTCTTTCTGAAGACAATTCTTTGGCCTCTTTTTCCTCCTGTAACTGCAAAAGCTTAGATGCAAGAATAGTCATGGCCTTCTCCCTGTTCTTAAGCTGGCTTCTCTCGCTTGTGCTGCGAATCATGATACCGGTCGGCTTGTGAAAAACTCTAACGGCTGTCTCAACCTTGTTAACATTCTGCCCACCGGCGCCGCCTGATCTGGAAAAATCCACATCAATATCACTATCTTTTATCTCGATCTTTTTATTCGGCCGGATAGGCATAACCGCGACAGACGCCGTTGAAGTATGAACTCTCCCCTGCTTCTCGGTTGCCGGAACTCTTTGAACTCTATGCACCCCCATTTCGTATTTTAAACTGGAATAAACGCCCCTTCCCTTTATTTCGAAAGTGGCCTCCTTATAACCGCCGAGTGGAGCCCGTGACACATCTACCGGCTTCCAAGACCAACCCTTAAGCGTGGCGTACTTCTCATACATTTCCGCGAGCTCCATCGCAAAAATGGCAGCCTCTTCCCCCCCGGCGCCGGCCCGAACTTCCAAAATCATCTCTTTATGGTCATCATCGGCCACAGTTTCCTCTCCCGCGATAGCCTCTATATTTTTTATTATCGCGCTACGAGCCACCTCGAGATTGTTTATTTCATCTTCGGCAATACCAATTATGCTAGGATCACTGGCGACAAGGTCCCTGGCTTCCGAAATCTCTTTTACTATACGATCGTATTCCTTAAAGAGATAAGTGGTTTTGAGATTGTTCCTATATTGTTCAATATCCGTACTCATTGGATTAAGTTTACATTAAAAAAGTTTAGGCGCCTATTCTCGCGACTAAACTTTTTTAATTTGTTACTTAGATGTTTTAGCCTTCTTAGCTACCCTTGGAGCCTTTTTGGCCTTGGGAACGGTCGAGGCCTTAGCTTGTCTCGCCTTGAACTTCTCCACCCTGCCGGCCGTATCGACAACTCTGCCTTCGCCGGTGTAAAGTGGATGACAAGCGCTACAAATTTCAACTTTTATAGATTCTTTAGTCGAGCCAACAGTAAAAACGTTACCGCATGAACAGGTAACGGAAGCTTCTGGAAAATATTTAGGATGTATGCCGTCCTTCATTGTCGGAACAATATACCAAAAAGTGGAAAATTATGCAAATTTCAGGCTAGTCCTTGCCCGGTACTACGCCCTTCGTCTCATAAAACCTTACCACCGCCCTTATCCTTTCGGGAAATTTTATAAGCGGTATATCGATCAGATGATAAACTAAAATTCCCCTGGGAACATCTCCTCCGCCGAAGGGCCCAGTCTCGAAGGCCACAGTTAACTCGTCCCTTATCTTCCGCATTAGGTTATCTACCTCATGCATTTCTAACTGATGAAATGGCCGTTTAAGGTGCGCATAGAGTGGGTCATCTATAAAGTTCGTAGCATCAATAGATGAACTGCCGCCTCGAATATAAGCAAGAACTTCATCTTTTATCGCCCGAAGTCCAGCATCCATCCTTTGAAAAGCGTAACCTTCACTGCTCATCTCAAGCGCCGAGAGATTGGCGCCGGAATAGTACATCTTTTTACCCAAGGGAGAGGCGTTTTCTATATCTCCAAAAAGCTTTTCTCCAACTGGGCCAGTGGTCGGTGTAAACATAGAGTGATTTATAAAGTGTTGTCTCTCGTGGCGAACAATACTGCTCCGGTGCTCCTTATCGCGATTACCATAAATTATAAGCAAATCAGCACCTACCTCCGGTGAGCGGATGGCGCGATGAAACTCTCCGCCGCTTTCTCTCGCGCTTCCCTTAAAGTTTTTATAATCTTCAGCGTCAGACAAATAAACCAAAAGGTACCCCTCAATCCTCTCCACTTGTACAAGTCCTCGCGGTTCATTTTTCGTCTTCAACTTAAACAACTCTTTGCCCAAGAGTCTGGCCATCGCCCAAGACCTTGTCTTATCCAAAACAGTTTTAATGCCTCTTTGCGCAAGTAAAGTCTTAAGTTTAAGTTCAGCCCTCTTGGCTTCAACTTTTTTATTCAAATAGTTACCGACAACGCCTAAAACCGCGGCCTCCTTATAAACAATCTTCTGCTTCGCTCGCGCGTTATTGTTCACCCGCTTCTGGGTATTCAGCACCAGATGGTCCTCGGCCAAACTGTCGTCTCCTCTTACAATATGTTCACGTTCCAGCTGTTGTAAAATTGGTTCAAGCGCCTTCGTGGCTTTTTTCTCGATCATCTCACTATCAGAAGTTACAATCGTTGGATATTCGCCTGTGTCGGGAATCTCTTCTCCTAAAATACGTTCTATCTCCATGGCAACAAGCGCGCCCTCATGACGCTTTTCCATAAGTTCCATAAACCTATCCTTTAGCTCCGGTATTTTTATTGTTAAAACAGCTTCTTTCATCGGTTCATTCTACTACTGCGCGTCGATAACATCTATATCCTTCTGAAATTCATTAGCGCGATTGGCAACGCTTGCGCCATAACCCTTCATGTGCTTTTTCCAGTTACCGCCGGAATAATATTTCGCGGCGGCGCAACTTTCTCGAGAAAAGGTCGTCTGATAAATCCTTTCGCAACCGGCCAAGGCATCATTCAAGTAAAGAGCGGTCGCGATAAAAGCGTCACGATTGTCGAAAGGAGAGGCAAAAGGTGAGCCGGTTATACTCTCTACCCTGCGCTTATAGCCGGTCTGCGCGCCTATATCCCACCAGGTTTTTGGCATAAATTGAGAGGGGCCCATTGCGCCTCCATACTGACCATCTCTGGAAATAGGGCAAGAAACAGGGGTGGTACCGGGATCTCGGTCAAGATTTTGAACAATATATAGGAACGACGCCTTCTGACTATTGGCCATTACCGTGCCACTGCTGTTTTTCCACGCTTGATTGTAAAAACATCGGCCGATATTTTTACCAACCACACCATCTAGGCCCGACTCTTGCGTAAGTATGGAAAGAATAAAGGCGGAACGCACCCCGAGCGCATTTTCCGCGAGCCTTACAATTTTTAAGGCGTCGGCAAATTTTAACTCTCCTCCGCCTGTAATTCTCAAGATTCTATTTTTTATCTCATTCGCCAATTTTTGTTTCTCCGTCAAAATCTTTTGATAAATCTTTTCCTGGCCCTTCGCGTCCTTGAGAATACTTGACTTTTCCCTCTCTAAAACCTGAAGCTGCCGATTCTCTATCTCCTGTTTTGCCTTGAGCGTCCTCTCTCTTTCTGTTCTTGCTTCAAGCTCTCTTTTGTGCCTTTGTTCTTCGGCGCGAGCGCCCCTGATTTGTTCGAAAGTTTCATTGATAGACCGCTGGAGAAGTTCAAAAGTTCCAAGGTCTTGGTAAAAGTCTGATATATTTCTATCGTTCAACAGAAGCTCCGCAATAGAAGTCGACTCAACTTCATCCGTCCTTCGAAGCAGTTCCGCCGTGGATCTCTCCAGATCGGAAATTTTCCCACCCAGCTCTTCAATTGTTTCATTCTTGTCGTCTATTTCGTTGCTCAAATTGAGTATCGCTATATTACGGGCTTTTATCTCAAGCTTACTTTTGTCTATCTTATGACCAAGAATCGCCATATCGCGCTCAAGGTTGGTGGACTCTCTTTGTTTATTTTGAAGCGCTTGCTGTTGTAGGGCTATCTCTTCTTCACATTGTTTTAAACGCGACTGAAGCATCTCCGGGGTTTCATTCTGAAACACCGTATCGCAAGTGGCTTCGGCAAAAGTCTGTTTTGTGGACACAAAAGACAGCCCAACAAAAAGAGGTATTACAAATAAAAGATTCGTAATTTTAAAAGCCATGCTAAAGGGCACATGTTGTGCCCTTTAATTATATCAGAAAAAAATTATTGGAAGTAAGAGTGACGCTGGATTTATTTTTTAGGAGCTGGGGCCTTGTCGCCGTCAGCTGAAGCCTCCGCATCTTCTCCCTCTTCTGGCTTCTTGCCCTTCTTCTCAACCTCTATGGCCGTTAAGTCTGGGGGGGCAACCTCCTCAACTTCATCTTTACCGACCGAGACAAGCGCGACAACACCGTCTTGAGAACCGACGATGGTAACACCATTCGGCAATTTGATATTCTTTACAAACACTCGATCCTCGAGCTTCTCGAGTCCAGAGACATCTGCAACAAGCTCGTGGGGCAGATCGGCCGGCAGGGCCTCAACTTCAACCTCGTGCAAAACCTTAACCATGACTCCGCTGAAAGTTTTGACGGCTGGAGCCACCCCTTCAAATCTAATAGGTATATAAACCTTGATCAGCTGATCAGCCTTCACCAAATAGAAATCTGCGTGGAGAGGTTGTCCGGTAACTGCGTGAAAGCTTACATCCTGCACCAAAACATCTTTCTTGCCGGCATCCGTATCCAGCTTTATAACCGAAGATTCCCCGGCCTTTTTCCAAACCGTAACGAATTCTTGAGAATTTACTGTGAGAGGCAACGCTGACTCGCCGGCTCCGTAAACGACAACGGGCAAATCGCCGGCAGACCTTATCGATCGAACCCTCTTGCCCAGTATCTCTCGCTTTCTGGCCTTAAGTTCTAACATGGTTTGTCATTATATATTTTTACGCATAAATGTCAACAAAAAAAACCGCCGGGGGTTAGCCGGCAGTCTGAAGGACTCTTGAGTCGTAGTTGTGACGCCTCAAAACCTAGGGTCGTTTTGAGCCTCTATTGCGACCCCATCACGCTCCAGCCTTCTCGTCGAAATTTTCTTGCGCTTGTCAATGAAGAGACAAATTATGAGACAAAAAACCAGAATCCAAAGAAGTAACTTAGCAAGACCGCCGAGCTCCGTCTTCACTTGCTCCCAAGTCAACTTCCCACCTTCCTTTCAGATCAATGTTTAAAAGTCTATCTACCGCCCCGAGAATCTACTAAAAGCATATCACATAGATAGAAAAAGTTAATATGACTTATGGAGACTTTCCGGCATAACCAACCCGGTGTCTCTAGCTAATTCCATTAAACAATTTTAATTTTTTTGTAACGACTTCCTCGACAGCCTTAACCGAATTGGCGAGAAGTTTATATGGAGCAATCTCATCCGGATTTTCCGCCAGACTTGTCATCAAGGCTTTTCTCCATGCCACCCTAATCTCCGTACTAATGTGAACAATGAGGAGCCCAACCGCGATCCCCTTCGTAAAATTTTCGTCCTTAAGTCCCGAACCACCATGAAGAACAGGGTGGGCGTTAAGTGCCCTTTGTATCTCTGACAGCCTTTGAATATTTATATCCGGATCGTACCCTTCTCGCATCTGTCCATGTATACTTCCGATCGCGGGAGAAAATAAATCAACACCGGTTTCGGTAACAAATCTTTCCGCGTCTTCAACGGTCGTCAGTTGGTTAAGTCCGATACTTGCTCCTTCAGGAATAGCATCTAGAATTTTCGACGAACTTCCTATATAGCCAAGTTCCCCCTCAACTAAAGTCTCTCGCTCTTCTTTCTCTGCGACGGCCCTCGCGTAATCAACACACTGTTTTGTGATTTTTATATTTTCTTCAAGTGGCAACTTTGCGCCATCAAAGATTGCAGAATCGTAACCGAGATCTATCGCCTCTTTAACCCGCTCAAAAGAGTATGTGTGGTCAGCATTTATAAAAATCGGATAACTAAATTCATCGCGGATACTCTCGACGAGATGAACCGCCTGGCTAACTCCTATAAAATCCCGCTCCTTTTCAGAAACTCCTATTGTAACCGGCACATTTAAATTTCTGGCAGAATTAAAAACAGCCCAAAGCTGGTCTATCGTGGAAATATTAAAGTGTCCTATGGCGACCTTTTTTTTCTCCGCATCTTTTATGGCTTCTCTTAATGTAATCATAGGAATATTTTAGCAGAATCCAACCCAATATGCTATAATCGAGCGGATGAAGAATTTCGATTTTGTAGGAATTGGAGACATTGTTACTGACGCTTTTATCAGACTCCGTGATGCTGATTTGCATCTGGACGAAGCCAAACAACAACAAGAACTTTGTGTTAGATTTGGCGACAAGATACCATATAAATTCGTTAAGATCGTCCCTGCAGTCGGGAACGCTACTAACGCCTGTGTCGCGGCTTCTCGTCTGGGGCTTAACTCGGCCTACATCACCAACCAAGGAGACGACATGATTGGTAAAGAAAATATTAAGGCGCTCGAAGAAGACCGCGTGTCAACAGACTATGTTTTTTCACACACAGGTATAAAGAGTAACTACCATTATGTTCTCTGGTATGGAGCGGACCGAACAATCCTTATAAAACACGAGGTGTATCCATACATCATGCCGCAAGATTTTACCACTAAATGGCTGTATTTAAGTTCCCTCGGCTCAACTTCTGAACTATTTCATGCGGATATAGAAAGGTATCTGGAGGCCTTCCCAAACACAAAGCTCGCCTTCCAGCCGGGGACATTCCAGATATCTCTTGGTATCGATAAATTAAAAAATATTTACGCCAAATCGGAAATTTTCTTTTGCAACAAAGATGAGGCGCAAAGAATTTTAAGTAATAAGGAAGAAGACCCTAAAAAACTTTCGGATGCCATGAGATCTCTCGGACCTAAAATAGTTGTTATAACCGATGGACCAGCAGGTGCTTATGCCTTTGATGGCGCAAACTACTGGTTTGTTCCAGCTTACCCAGATCCGGCCCCACCCCTTTCTCGGACTGGCGCAGGAGATTCATTCTCTTCAACGGTGACTGCCGCTCTCGCCTTAGGTAAACCTCTCGAAGAAGCCCTTCTGTGGGGACCCGTAAACTCGGCGTATGTTGTACAAAAGATAGGCGCAAGGAAAGGACTACTTCATCGTGAAGAATTAGAAAAACTTCTCGCTTCGGCTCCAGAAACTTACAAACTCAAGACAATTTAAAGATGGCCACTACACACAGGTCGGTCCTGTGTGTAGTTTGAAATAAAAGTAAATCTAGGACCCTTATATTCAGGCTTATCAACTTCCTCAAACCACATAGAGGCTGGTCGAACCCAAAAATCACCAGTGGGTTCTTTATCGGGAGTCAGATGTTCGTATACAACAAACTCTTCGAGGGTTTCTGAATGTTTTGCCACAGAATGAACCTTATATAGTCCACCCTTAAAATGTTCGTAAGTTCCTGGTCTTATTTCCATCAAAGCAACTCGAAGCCTAAAATAATAATGGAGTCATCGTCTTTCACCTCACCATAAAATTTTTCAAACACCCGGCGTTGTTCATCTTTAGAAAAATAACTCTCGTGCCTCCCCCCTATTAAGAGGAAGACTTACGAAGTTTGTCCTTTCCTTTTTTATAATCTTCAGCTTTCCAAAAATTTCTCCCGTTCCGCTATTGAAAACATCTATAATATCTCCGATTCTTAAAAAATTATATTTATCACCTAGTCGATAAGTCAAAACCTTCGTGCGATTTTTTACTAAGGGAACAAGCTCTGTGGCAAAACCAATGTTTTTCTGTTCCATTATTTATTTTCTTTGGGTAATCTTCTTTACTACTTCGACGATTGATTTCACTCCCATTCCGTAAAATTCTACGAGCTCGGTTGGGGTTCCGGACTGACCGAACTTGTCTTGAACTCCTATAAATTCTATCGGCACTGGGAAATTAGAAGCGAGAACTTCGGCTACAGCCGAACCCATTCCGCCCATAACCTGATGTTCCTCTACCGTTACGACTCGTCCAGCTCTCTTTGCAACTTCGATTACAGCCTCCTTATCCATGGGTTTTATTGTATGAAGATTTAAAACAAGAACTTCTATCCCCTCTTCGGCTAAACTTTTTGCAGCAACGAGAGAATTATAAACCATAGGCCCGCAGGCAATTATCGCAACAGACGGCTTCTCAGAGTCCCAAAGTAAATTCGCCTTTCCAAATTCGAATGGAGTTTCTGCTGTCGTTACGACTGGAGTTTTCTCCCTTGCAAGTCTTAGATAAATCGGACCGTCATTTTTAGCGGCGGCTTCTGTCGCTTTCTTTGCTTCAATAGAATCACAAGGAACAAGAACTCTCATCCTCGGAAGCGCCCGCATTATCGCGATATCCTCAAGAGCTTGGTGAGACCCGCCGTCAGGTCCAACAGAAACCCCAGCGTGAGATCCGACAATTTTTACATTTCTATCGTTATAGCAAATCGTCGTTCGTATCTGCTCCCAATTTCTTCCTGGGGAAAACACCGCATAAGAAGAAAGAAAAGGGACCTTCCCCATCGCCGCCATTCCGGACGCAACCGCCGCCAAATTCTGCTCCGCAACTCCGATCTCAATAAAGCGTTTTGGAAATTCCTTTTTGAACACATCCATCTTTGTACTTTCTGTAAGATCAGCACAAAGCCCCACCACTCGCTCATCTGACCTTGCAGCCTCCAAAAGTCCATGTCCAAATCCAGCTCGAATCGGCTCTTGCTCGACGTCTTTGTCAAACAGTTTTGGATTTAATTTTTGAGAAGAGTTTATCATTTATTTTCCATTCATAATTTTATCACCAATCATTCTAAGCTCGTTTAGTGCCAACACAGCCTCCTCTTTATTCGGCGGCTTGCCGTGCCATTCGAACTTCTTCTCCATAAAACTCACCCCTTTCCCTGGAATTGTATGCGCAATAATTATCGTCGGCTTCTCGAAAATCGATTTCGCTCGATTAAAAGCCCCAACGATCTCTTCCATGTTATGCCCGTCGATCTCAATCACACGCCAATTAAAAGCTCGCCATTTATCCGCTAGAGGCTCAAGTGGCATAATGTCCTCTGTGAAGCCATCTATCTGAATATTATTTCTATCTATAACTGCAATTAGGTTATGAAGCTTTTCTTTTCCGGCAAGCATAGCTCCTTCCCAGGTTATTCCACACTCCTGTTCACCGTCAGAAAGAAAAGCATAAATATATTGATCGGTAGTTTGTCCCGAGCCAAGTCGAGGGGAAATCCCTTTATCCATGCGTAGCGCAAGTGCCATACCCACCGACTGCGAAAGACCGAGACCGAGTGGCCCGGAACTATTCTCGAGAGCAGGCAGAAATTCGCGGTGGGGATGACCCTGGAGTCGAGATCCAAATTTTCGGAGGGTCTTCAGCTCTTCAATCGGGAAATAACCAGCGTGGGCCATAGTTGCGTAAAGAACAGGATTGATGTGACCATTAGACATAACGAGTCTATCGCGCTCTGGCCAACTTGGATTTTTCGGATCATGCCTAAGAATCTCAAAATAGAAGGCAGTGAAAACGTCAGCCATACCGAGAGGCCCAGCGCTATGGCCAGAGCCAGCTTCTACCAGCATCTCTATGACAGACTTCCGAATCTCGTTCGCCTTCGTTTCTAATTCTTTTATTGTGTTATGCATTTTTCCTGCCTGCCGACAGGCAGGTTAAATTTTCTATCCTCTTTTTTACTTCTCCTTTTTCTTTATCAAAATCCCCCGCTCCGCTTTCATCTTTTCCAAAAACAGCCGAACCGACTATCGCATTCTCAACTCCGAGGTCTGCTAACTTTTTCAAGTTTGAAGAATTTACCCCGCCGTCAACATTAATTCTAACACCAGGGTATTTCACAAGCAAACCTTCAATCTTATTAAAAACCTCATCATCAAATGGCTCTCCGTAGGCTCCTATCTTATCAATACTCATGAACTGGACAACGTCAATGTTGTTCATAAAATTATCCAAAACATCAATTGGAGTTTCCATTTTTAAAACTATTCCCACTTCTATTTCTTCATCTTTAACCCTGGCAATAATATCTTTTAACGTGTCTTCGTCAGTAGATTCGTAATGAACAAGGATCCTGTCAGCCCCAGTTGATAACCATTTATCTAAAATTAACTCAGGATTTTTTACCATCAAGTGGACCTCCATTTTTAAAACATCCGTTCTCACAAAATCCGCTAGATTTATTTCACTAAAGGCGTCTTCATTTTCGTAATACGGCCAAGTTTCCTGTGGGGCAAAAACCCCGTCAGAGATATCGACCTGGATCCACTTAGTAGATTCATTTACTAACTCAACTTTTCCGTTGACCTCTTCAAAATCTCTTCCGATTATGGATGGTATTATGTTCATAAAAATTAGAGATTAGGCACAGAAAACAAATTATAAAAATCGTAGGCGGGGGCGGCCGTTCGAACCCTTATTCCAGAATGACTGTTTTTTGCGAGGAACGAGCGGTCATTCTGGAATAGGTGTGAGAATGGGGCTAAGCGATTTTTAGAATTTAGTTTTTGAAGCTTAATCATCACTTTGTTTTTAAATCTTCTATCTCTTTAATTCTTCGTACATGCCTTTCGTCTCCAGAAAAAGGAGTTTCTAGCCAAAGTTTAACGGCTTCCCTCGCTTGATCTTCTGCTATAAATCTAGCGCCCAACGAAAGAATATTCGCATCGTTATGTTCCCTCGAAAGCTTAACGATAGACATCGGCCCGCCGTAATATATCGCCGCTCGAACGTTTGGATATCGATCTGCAACCATGGCTTCGCCTTCTCCAGATCCACCCAAAACTATCCCTAAAGAATTTTGTGGATCTTTAGAAACTGCTTCTGCGGCTCTGGAGATAAATTCCGGATAATCATCCTTTTCGTCGTAAGTATAAGCACCCATGTCTTCTACTGCATAACCACGCTCCTGAAGATAATTTATAAGCTTCCCCTTGAGTTCAAAGCCAGCATGGTCTGAAGCGATATAAATTTTCCTTTTGTTTAACATTACTGCAATAACTCCATAAAAATATCCCGTAGAACTTTCGGATTGGCAGAACCCCCAGACTTCTTCATCCCCTGACCGATGAGAAACTGGAGCGAAGCCTTTTTCCCGCCCCGATAATCAGCCGCAACGGTTGGATTTTCGGAAACGATCTCCTGACAAATTGTCTTGAGCTCAGTGACATCGCTCTTTTGAAATAGCCCCCTGTCTTCGGCAATCTTTTTCGGACTCCCCCCGTCATTAACGATAACAGCGAGAATATCTTTCGCTCCGCGAGAAGAAACCTCTCCGCTATCCGTCATCCTTAAAAGCGCAACAAAATCTTCTACATTCAAACTTTTTTCCTGATCGTCTTTCATCAAGCTCATCAAATCGGAAGTTATATAGTTAGAGGCGAGTTTAACCAATTCAATCTTACCGCTGAGCTTTTCGGTAACCTTTTCAAAAAAATTTCCAATAGTAACACTCTCCACAAATATCTCGGCCGCTTCAGAAGTAATTCCAAAACGAAGAAGCCTTTCTCGCCTCTCCCAAGGGAGCTCGGGCAGTGTCGCCTTCAAATTTTGAAACTCCGGAACCAAGTTTAATTTAAGCTTCGGAAGATCCGGCTCTGGAAAATACCTGTAGTCATGACTATTCTCTTTCGCTCTTTGCGAAAAAGTCTTTTGCGAATTTTCGTCCCACCCTCTGGTTTCTTGAATAATCTCTCCGCCACCTTCTAGAACTTCGATATGTCTCTTAACTTCATAATCTATCGCGTGCTCAACCGCCTTAAAGGAGTTCAAGTTTTTAACCTCCACCTTAGTTCCGAACTGCTCTGTTTTGCTTACAGAAATATTAGCTTCCACTCTCATCTGTCCCCTTTCCATATTCGCCCCCGACACGCCGAGATATCTCAAAAGAAGTTGGAGCTCGCGAGCAAAATCTCCAGCCTGTCTAGCGTTATGTATTACCGGCTCCGTCACAAGCTCCATTAAAGGAAGCCCTGCGCGATTATAGTCTAAATATGTATCCTTCTTGCCATCAAAATGGTAAGACTTGGCTGTATCTTCCTCAAGATGAACTCTCGTAACATCTATGCCATTTAATTTCCCGCCGGAGACCAGAGGATACTTGAACTGGCTGATCTGGAAACCCTTGGGGATATCCGGATAAAAATAATTTTTTCGATCAAACTCCGAAAACCCCATCGCAAGGTCGCCTCCAAGCGCAAGACCAACTCGTAAAACATGTTTAACCGCCTCTTTATTTATAGTCGGCAAAGTCCCCGGATGAGCCATGCAAATCGGGCAAACATTCACATTCGGTCTTTTTTCATCCGGATAATTCAAAGAGGGACAAAACATCTTTGTCTTTGTAGCAAGCTCGGCATGTATCTCAAGGCCTATAGTGGTCTTATATTCCATACCGATTAGTATATAGTATTTGATATTTTGTATCTACTCCGCCACATAAACCACCTCTTCTTCGAGCTCCACCCCAAATTTATCTTTCACTAGTTTTTTTAATTTATCAGCGAGAGTTTTTACGTCTTCGAACGTTGCGGATCCAGTATTTATCAAATAGTTGCCGTGGAAATCAGCGATCGCGATTCCGCCCTCTCTCATACCCCTTGCGCCGACTTGATTCAGAAAATGCCAGGCTGGAACTTTTCCAAAATAATCCCTATCGGTTGGCAGGAATTTCAAACTCTCCCTCGGCATCTCATTTATCAAAACATTCTTAAAGAAACTTCCCGGTGTTTTAAGCCCTGGCGGATATTTCTTATCCCGAATCTCAATAATCTCCCGCGACTTTTTCTCTAGGGCTTTTTTATCTCCTTTATCTAGTTTAAAAACAGCCCTCAAAACATAAAGAGAAGGATTAGAAGTTACTTTTGTCGCGAATCCCCCCCTCTTACCGTGAGCAGAAAAAGCAACTGCTGATCCTTCTCTTTCTGATGGGTGTGAAAAGATAGAGCCTCTGTATACAAACTTACATTCTTTTTTCGTCAGCCACTTTTTCTTCTGTCCGTCAAAAACCAAAACCTTCTCTAGTTTATCTGGAATAGCCTGGCCGTACGCACCGGCGTTGCCGACAATAGCTCCCCCGACAGTTCCAGGAATTCCAGAGAGTGTCTCCATTCCACCCAAACTATTTTTCACCGCGGAATTTACCAGATCCATCAGAACGACACTCGCATCGCAAGTTATTTTATTACCCCTAACCTCAATCAGCTTTCCCGTCTTGGGTGGGCAAAGTTTTATCAAAGTAATATAGAGAAGCCCATCACCAAAAACCAGATTGCTACCACCGGCGATTACATAGTGTGGGGCTTTCTTTTTTTTTGCTAACTCAATGGCCTCAGGCAATTCCTCCACAGATTTAATCTCTATAAAATATCTAGCCACTCCTCCAATACCAAAAGTTGTATGGGGTTTTATCTCCACATTTTCTTTGAGCTTAACGGGGTGTCCATTCATTCTCCAATTATACCATCCGCATACACAAAAACACCAAAAACTGACTTTACAAAAATAGGCGGTCGCCTGTAACTGTAAAGTCAAGAAAAAAATAGCTCAAACTAAACTATAGACGAAACACAGACCTTAGGGCATCATCATTTGTAATCTGCGCAACGACGGCATAGTGAACGTATTGCCCAACTTCAAAAATCTCGCCAATAAAATCAATTTCTTTCTGACATTCGTACGGAAAGACCCATACACTATTATTAAATCTCACAAACTCTAAATCTTTAAGCTTACAGACCAGCGCGTTCCTAGCTGCCTTTTTAGATTCGGGGATATCAAAGAAGACCAACCTCCACCTACCGTCCCAGATAGTAGGACGACCAACCTTCATCCCATCAAAATTATATTTTAATAACTGTTTTCTACCGTTTTCTGTAATTACAATTTCAACCTCATCATCTTTTTCTACAAAAGAAATTAAATCTTTCCTTCGTAAATAATAAAATTTTTGCAACAAAAATTCTTTCTTGAGTTTTTTGTTTTGTAATTCGTGCCTAATACTAGAAATAATCTTTTTTGCGACATAAGGAGAAGTAAGCGCAAGGGTTATCGCGCCACCCAACGCAAGTACGTAAAGTATCTCTTTTAAGATATTTTTATTCCGTTCCACCATGACTTTACATTATGAGGCGACCGCCTACTTTTGTAAAGTTATTGTATCCGTTATTATCATAATTGTAATTAATACAAAAATTAAAAAACCGCCATCATTGGGCGGATCCAAAAGCTTCTACTCGAATACTGGGGAAAACTGTCCCCGAAACCACTTAATAAAAAGGCGCCACTTGAAGCAACCATAAGACCAAAAAGATCGTCGATGGGAATCGATGTAATCCTCCCTAATGAACGCGCCAACTACGAATATTCCATAAGCCCACATTAGCGCCACCATAATGGCGATAGGGATCATTAGAAAATAACAGATACCAATCGCGATGTCATAAAAACATTAAGACCTCCTCTTGTCGCAAATCAAAAAACGTCCGCTGTAAGACTAGTATAAAATTAGAATATATTCAAGAAAAGATAAACGAGATACGACCTTTCCTGCCTGCCGGCAGGCAGGTTATGTTTAAGGTCGGACATTGTTTATCTTTTACTTCCCCTTTCTTTTTCCAACAGTAGTTTTGCGAATACGAATATTTTCAGGCGTTACTTCCATCACCTCATCGTCGCCAAGATATTCAAGAGAAGACTCCACGCCCATAGGTCGTGGCGGATCAAGAAAAACAAGACCGTCAGAAGATTTACTTCTCATGTTAGTTAACTCCTTTTTCTTGCAAACGTTCACCTCAAGATCCTCGTCGCGAGAAGTTTGCCCGACAACCTGTCCTCTGTAAACTTCGACACCGGGGCCGATAAAGAGTGTGCCTCTCTGTTGCGCGGTATCAAGGGCGAAAGCTGTAGTCTGCCCATCTTCGTAGGCGATAATGGAACCATGTGGCATAGAGGCCGTCTCTACGGCTGGTAAATACCCAAAAAAAAGTGTATTCATTATACCAAGGCCCTTCGTATCTGTCATAAACTTAGATCTGTATCCAAAAAACCTGCTCGTAGGTATTACGAAACTAAAGTGAGTTATCCCTTCAGCCGCGCGCATGTCCTTCATCTCTGCGCCTCTTCCCCCCATCTTCTCAATAATTGTTCCGGAATAAGAATCTGGAACTTCGATAAAAACCTGTTCGTAGGGCTCCATTTTCTGACCATCTACTTCTTTATAAATAACCTCCGGCTTAGCGACCTGAAATTCGTGTCCTTCTCGCCTCATTCTTTCGACAAGAATTCCAAGATGAAGCTCTCCCCTTCCCGCAACATAAAAGCTGTCGGGAGATTCAGTGTCCCTAACCTTGAGAGCAACATCAGTTTCCATCTCCTTATAAAGCCTGTCTCTTATCTGCCGCGAAGTTACATAGGTTCCTTCTCTTCCCGCGAAAGGCGATGTATTCACAGAGAATGTAACTTGAATAGTCGGTTCGTCTATATGGAGGGGTTTAAGCTGTTCGGGATTTTCTTTATCGGCAAAAGTTTCTCCAATCATAACATCGGCGCACCCGGCAATATGGACGATGTCGCCCGCGAAGGCCTCTGGAATTTCCACCCTCTCAAGACCAACAGATGTCATGAGAGATGTAATTTTAATTGGCGACATATCTCCATCTCTCTTTATGCGCATTACCGTCTCTCCATTTTTAACCTTCCCCCGATAAATCTTACCGGTTGCGATTCTTCCCTTAAAGTCATTCCCGACGATGGATACCGCCAAAAACTGTAGCGGGCCATCGATATTTCTCTTGGCCGGTGGAATATTTTTTATAACAATATCGAAAATCGGAGAGATATCCGTCATCTCTTCTACGTTCGGTATAAAGCCAGCTTTTCCAAGCTTCGCCACGGCATAAACGACAGGAAATTCAATCTGTTCGTCGGATGCCCCCAGTTCTATAAAGAGGTTAAAAACCTCGTCAAGAACAAAATTCGGTCGTGCCTCCGGCTTATCCATCTTGTTTATTACTAAAATTATTTTGAGTCCGAGCTCGAGAGCCTTTTTTAAAACGAATCTTGTTTGAGGCATAGGACCCTCCTTAGCGTCTACCAAAAGTAGCGCGCCATCGGCCATGGTTAACACACGCTCAACTTCACCGCCAAAGTCAGCATGTCCGGGAGTATCCAAAATATTTATCTTCGTTCCTTTCCAATTTACAGAGGCATTTTTGGCGAAGATGGTGATACCTCTCTCTTTTTCTATCTCATTGGAGTCCATTATCAGATCGCCACCCTCCACGACATCATGGGCCAAATGTGTTTTTGACTGCCGTAAAAGAGCGTCAACCAAGGTGGTCTTCCCATGGTCAACGTGAGCGATTATGGCTATATTTCGTAAATCGTACATATTTTTATTTATAGTGTTGGAAAATTATATAATACTTTACACAAAAAAGCAAATTAAGCGAGGCTACATCCAACCTCTGGGTAGATAGAAAAAGCCGGCTATCTCTAGCCGACACGAACCAAATCTACTCGTCGAGAGAAGAATCTTCCTTTCGGCCACTTCTGATGGCAGAGACCAAATCATCATACGCGATCCGCAACTGCGCGTTATCTGGATGTCGCTCCAATCGTTTTTTCGCCATCATAAGACCGGCCTCTTCAGCGTTAAGCCGTTTCATCTCTTCTCGCGCGAAACGCCCCTTAAGTAAAAAGTTGTTGGTAAAAAGGATAAGTAGAAAATTAAATGACAGAAAAACAACCTGACCACAGGCTATAACCAGATCTGTCGACCCAAAAAATATTTCCACATAATCATAAACGTGTTTGAGTGCGGCAAGCGACCATCCAAGAGACAAAGAGTTTAATGCTAAGAGCGCGCAAGCCATCTTACTGGCCATAAGCCTATCCTCTACCGTCTTGAGCTCCGACAATCTTTTCTCCGCTCGATATTTGGCAAGACTCCACTTATCCGCTTCGTACTTAACAATAGCCTTAGATCTACTCACGAGCCACCTCCTCGCCCCGCATAACGTGGCAGCTTGTCTCATTTTCAAAGAGACTAATTACCTACTTTTATACTCTCACTTTCAAAGTGAATCGTCAAACATAAAATATCTCAATCGGGCTTCGAATCCCACCGTAAACTTCGTTTACGGAGAGGGAGGGATTCGAACCCTCGATGCCCTTTCGGACATACATGATTTCGAGTCATGCGCTTTCGACCACTCAGCCACCTCTCCAAACGTGCCGTAATACTAGCAATCTTTTGCATTTTTGACAAAATTTAGTAGTATGATAATACAAACATGGCCCTATCGTCTAACGGTTAGGACGAAGCCTTCTCAAGGCTCAAATCAGAGTTCGATTCTCTGTAGGGTCACCAAATTGAAACTTGGTCGGAAGTAAGCGAAACCTTGCACACAATTAAACTTTGTGCCACCATTAAATCAGATACGCTAACTTTGCTTCGAGGCGCGGAAGGAGGGCAAATCTTGACCACACAAGGGAAAGTTCTACTCATTGTCACAATATTGGACTCTTCGATAACTGCGACCGGCATAACCCTAGGCCATTCGAAGGAATTTAACCCCGCCATGCTCTGGATTATAGATTCTCTCGGGGTTGACCTACTTCATTGCGTTCAAGATATCTTTGGTCCTCATCGCCGTCCGTACATGTGACTGGCTTGTCAAGACCTACGGTGATATTTCACCCGCAAAGTGGTATTACAGTCTGGTCGTAACCATTCATGTCACTCTCTTGCTCGTTGCCCAAATCGCAGTTAACTTCCACGGCGCCTTCAATTGACCGCGTCCCGATAACCATCGGGGCCTTTTCTGTTGCCCCCCAAAAAACAAACCACGCAAAAATACCAAGAGTGTCAACCTAAGTTTTTCATTGACGAAAAAAAATCAGTATATAACATTATAGATAGAAACTGCCCTTAACCGATACAATGGGTTATAGACTTTTTGACAATACTCCAACAGAAGTTGGGGAAGGAGAAAAAATGACACATCACCTTTTCTGGTTGCCACCTCAAAACAAAGAATCGGATATAGAAATCGGGCAGATAGACAAAGAAGATCCTAGAAAAAACTGCCGCTTTTGTAAAAGTACAGCGGCATACAA
Organism: Candidatus Vogelbacteria bacterium; assembly: GCA_016215345.1. Taxonomy (GTDB): domain Bacteria; phylum Patescibacteriota; class Minisyncoccia; order Phycocordibacterales; family UBA12445; genus JACRKD01. Next base: position 31,107 of record JACRKD010000035.1, read on the forward strand.
AGCAAGCGCGGGGGCGAAAGATGGCAGTGGATCAACGATTTCAATTGTTGTCTGTCTCGGCGATAAATGTCTAAACATGGCCAAGGGCGAAATCCAAGACATTTTGAAACACCAGAAAGAAAAACCAGCTAACCGAGAGACGGTAGACAAAGCAATCTGCGAGAAACGACCCACAAGGAGACTAACTCTCAACGAGAGGCTAACACTCAAAAAAAGGAGAGAATAAACGCGCGATACACGCTCCGAGTAACGTCGGAGCCTTTTTCGTTGACTAAACAAAAGCCATAATATAATCTTATTTCATGCGCTCATAGTTCATTGGTAGAACGCTTCGTTGACATCGAAGAGGCAGTAGGTCCGATTCCTACTGGGCGCACAAATTCATGTGAGAGGTTCAGAGTCCGAGGAGCCCCGCTTGGGGGAGAATTGGTAGAAGATTTGACCCCTACGGGTTAAGCTCTCGAAAACTTAGGCAATCAATTCGGTGGAACCCCTTTGGCGTCAGACCATAAACAACAGCGGAATATAGCTGTTGTTTTAATGTAATAAAAAAATGACGTGGACTTCAATAAGGCTATTCAAAATCTTAATAAACTTCTCAAAGAAAAGCAACCAAAAACATTTAGTAGTTCTCTTGGATATTGACCTACGCCCCAAACATATATCGCTATATCTGGAAAAAATTTAGAACGGAAAATAATCAGGTGGACTGGGATAGGGTCACCATTTCACTAAGTTCTAAGTTTGCAAAACGTTGGGTAAGATATAAAAGAAAAAGTGTAAAATTATACGAAAATCGCAGTGAGGTAGATTTAATACTTACAAAACATAGGAATAAACTTTATACATTAATTACTTATAACAGTGCTGCCGACAAACGAATTCGGGATCGAATCATCTCATCTCCTTGGTTAGGATTAGTCAGAAGGGAAATATTCTTGCAGAAAAAGAACTTAATCAATGGCTACAGTATATCGTTGATGATTGGATAGACCGATACTATCCACTATTCAAGTGGAAAGGTTATACAGATGATGTAAAAGATAAAATTAGGAACTGTATTCGTTGTTATAAATACACTGGTTCTTTTCTTGGTTATCTTTATAAAACACTAGAATATTCAGCAAGGGGCATAAGACCACTTCAAGCATGGTCGCTTGATGATCTTGTTGGGGAAAATGGAGCAACAAAGATTGATTTTGTTACCCAAGATACCGAAACAGGGCGAGTTAAGTTATTTGGGAGGTAAAATCGACGAACTTAAAAGTAGCCCTTAACTGTTTTAGCCAACCCCTTCCCCCTACAATGCTTCAGCCTTCCCAAGTACGAAGCCACCACAGATCTTAACTTTTCCACAGGTAAATTTTCTTCTGCCTTTTCGAGTCTCCTAAACATTCTTCTCACAGTTTTAGTTCTCATAACTCTATGATACGGAAACGAAATATATCCAAGAACATCTATGCCGTTGTGCCATTTCTGAAACGTTGTTTTTTGATCA
>JACRKD010000036.1 GCA_016215345.1 Candidatus Vogelbacteria bacterium
AACCGATATGGTGCCGCTTCTGTTCTTGTTCCGGCGGATGAACATGGGTATATTCTACGTCTGCAACACCCACTTTTCAATGTAATCTACGGAAGAATATGAATGGATCAGGTGTTCAAATGAGGATTGCGGAAGTCAGGGGAAATTTTTAATGAAGGACGGAAAAACAAAACGTAAGGCCTACCACGACAGATGTAGGCTTTTTTATAATGTCTTACTAAAACCCACGATCGTAGGTTATAGTAAGACAGAGGTTGATTACATTTTTTGCGCGATTGCGAATTATGTGTACAACATATGGCGTAAGGGCGAGCAAGAAAGGAGTGGAATGGCGAAGGGTAGCGGGGTGAAAAAATTAAAAAGCCCTCGGCAATGCGAGGGCAGGGCTGGCAGTTTCCTAGACTCCTGGATATTCGATCGAATCTGGAGAGGAGTCGCCAGTTTCCCCGGTAATGCCTCTTTGCACTCCGAAGTTCGGGATACCCTGTGATATGTCGTCTCCGTCAACCGATCTTTCGCCCCTGCGATCGGTCTCGCCGGTAATGGGATTCCTCTTCTCGTCGACGTTCGGACACCTGTCGCTACGCTTGACCATCTTTAAGTCATCCTTTCAGAGCGCGCGAAACTGCTCTGGTTATAATCAGGATCCCTTGCGCTCTTCCTTTAACGCAAGTTTATGGAATTTTCTAATCGAAGCGATGGTACATTTTAGTTTTTCACAGACCTCGCCTGAACCGAGGATTGTGGAAACACCGCGCGCGCGATTGTCTCACAACAGGAGTCCGATTGTCGCGGCTCTCTTTTTGCAGGTATTGCACCGCGGCCTATGTTCCGGATGTATCCTATGATAGGTTACGATAAATCCCGGATTGGGGAGACCAATCGCATGGGCCACTTGCCACCTCCTCTAAAACTATTGGGATCTGGCTTCGACGGCTTTTGGTGTTTTGTCTTTAATCTTTTTACCACAAACACCGATCTCTTGTCTAGCGGTTAAGAAGTAACTACCCGCAACCCCGAGTAACATGCGCTTCCTGCGCTCAAATACAAGGTTACTTTTTCCATTCACGGTCATAAGGGGCATTCATTCCAAAAGCAACCTTGTATTTTCGCCCTTGCTCAGTCTGGTGAGGAGAGACGTTAAGAAATCTTAGATAAATTTTCGAATAAGTGAATTAGGGAGATGATACACTTCTTCCAGTCTGGTAGATAGAGGGATTCGTTCCAAGAGTGAGCGTTGGTGTGGGGATCTTCAACGCCGATGAGAAGGGCAGGAGCGCCATTTAGAGCTTTAGTGAAAGGCTCGACGAAGCCGATTGATCCACCACAGCCTATAAAAACCGGGTCCCTCCCATAACCCTTAGTTAGCGCGTCTTTCAGGGCACCAAAGGCCATATGTTTCGTGTCTGTCTTCCACCACGGAACGGAGGTAAATGGTTTAACATCCAGTATCACCCCCTTGGGAGCGTTGTCTTTCAAAAATTTTACGAGTTGGTTTAGCGTTTTTTCGGGGTCCATATTGGGGACGATTCTTATACTGATTCTGGCCCAGGCGCAGTCGACTATGATATTAGAAACTTGTTCACGAGAAGATGCCTGAATCGCGTTTACTGAAAGCGATGGCCGAAACCAGATCTGTTCGTTTGGAGTGAAATCTTTTTCGCCGATTAGGGAAACGCCGTCAAGGAGACATGAGTGATGTCTAAACATCTCTATGTCGAATGGAAGTGAACGAAGGCTTTCTTTGTCCTCTTTCGAAAGTTCCGCAACGTCGTCATATATGTGCGGAATTGTCATCTTTCCATCTTCGTCACTTAGTTTGGCGATTAGTTTAGCGAGAGATTGAACCGGATCGGGAATCGGACCGCCGAAGGCGCCGGAATGTAGCGGTTGCGAAAGCGCAGACACCGTAACGTTGCAGTAAACTATTCCTCTTAGCTGGGTCGTGACGGCTGGAATCCCGATATCGTAATTGTCCGTATCGGATAAAACTATAAAGTCGGCAAAAAGTTTATCTCTATATTCGTTTATCAGATTCTCCAGATTGTCAGAGCCGATCTCTTCCTCTCCTTCGAATATAACTTTCACGTTAAGGGGAAGCCCGCCCGTGCTTTTCAGATAAGAGGCGATAGAGGCGAGGGTCGCGACAACACCGGCCTTATCATCCGCGACACCTCTGCCAAACAATCTTTCGTCCAGCTCTCTTGGTTCGAATGGCGCGGTTTCCCATTTATCTATTTCCCCTGTGGGCTGAACATCGTGATGGGCATACAGTAAAACTGTCGGCGCCCCCTTTTGTCCCAGCCATTCTCCATAAATGTAAGGATGGCTTCCGTTAACTTCTAAGATCTCAACGCTTAGAAGCCCAGCCGCTTTCGCGAGGACGGCGATGGCTTCGGCAGAGTCTACCAGATTTTTCCTATCGAACCCCGCGGCTGAAATTGACGGAATTCTCACCAAGCCCTTAAGATCTTCCAAAAACCCCGCGTAGTTGCTTTTGAAATACTCGACTGCTTTTTCTTCGTTACCCATTTTGTTAGATTGATATTATGATTAAATTATTGTAGTTTAAATAGTATGAAAAGTAAAACAAAAATCTACGATCCAGACAAAATTGAAGGTAAGTGGCAGAAAATATGGGAACGGTCTGGAATCTATAAAACTAAAGATGGCGGGAATAAACCGAAGTGTTACATTCTTGACATGTTCCCGTATCCATCGGGCATTGGTCTCCACATGGGGCATCCTAAAGGATACGTTCCGACCGATACTTACTCGAGGTATAAAAAGATGAATGGATACAACGTTCTTCATCCGATGGGGTGGGACGCCTTTGGACTGCCGGCGGAAAATTACGCGATAAAAAATAAAATTCACCCGGCCGTTTCCGTGAAAAAAAATATTAAGAAATTTAAGGAACAGCTCGGGCGAATTGGGTTTGATTACGATTGGTCTCGCGAAATTGACACCACTGACCCAAAATACTACAAGTGGACGCAGTGGATTTTCTTGAAGTTACTCGAAAAAGGCTTAGCTTATGAGTCGTATGAGCCAATTAACTGGTGTCCTTCTTGTCAGACCGGACTTGCGAACGAAGATCTGGACAATGGAGTGTGTGAGCGATGTGGATCGGAGGTGGAGAAGAAGCCGATGAGGCAGTGGGTTCTTAGGATCACGGATTATGCGGAGAGATTGCTTAAGGATCTCGATATCTTAAAATGGCCAGAGTCTGTAAAAGAGTCGCAGAGAAACTGGATAGGAAAGAGCGAGGGGGCAGAGATAGATTTTAAAATTACAAATGATGAGTTAAGAATTAAAGTTTTCACGACTCACCCGGAAACTATTTTTGGCGCGACCTATTTGGTGTTATCGCCGGAGCATCCGCTTGTGGCCCAGCTGAAAGATAAAATAAAAAATTGGAAAGAAGTAGAAAAGTATATTTTAGAAGCTAGACAAAAAACAGAAATATTAAGAACAGCGGAGGGTAAAGAAAAAACTGGCGTTGAGTTAAGAGGAATTACCGCAATTAATCCCGCTAATCAAAAAGAGATTCCTGTTTGGATGGCCGATTATGTTTTGGCTCATCATGAAACAGGATCAATAATGGCTGTTCCAGCGCACGATGAGAGGGATAGATCCTTTGCTGAAAAATTTAAATTACCGATAGTTACTGTTCTGCAGCCTTTAGTAACAAGAATCTCCGGAATTGATGCGTTTAAGCACCGTGAGGGCGTAAGCGAGCGTAAGGCTGTTGTCGCGGTTATAAAACATTGGTCGGAAGATAAATACCTCGGTGTCCGGTGGGGGAATACTGGATGGCAGGGATTTGTCATCGGCGGGATAGAAAATGGAGAAAACTCGGAAACTGCCGGTATGAGGGAAATTGTTGAAGAAACTGGCTATTTGCATCCCAAATTAGTTGGGAAACTTGGGGAAACAGTGCATGCCAGATTTTGGCAGAATATTAAACGACAAAATCGGCTGGCGCATTTCGAGCCGGTTCTTTATGAATTGGTTGACGGGGAAAGAAATGAGCCCACTGAAGAAGAAAAGACTTTACACAAATTATCGTGGTTAACTCCGGAAGAGATGTGTGCGTTCATAACACATGACGATATGGCAATAATCTGGAATAGGGTTCACGATGGACACTGTAAATTTATTTCAGGATGCGAGGTTTCTAGTATACTGGTTAATTCGGGCAGGTTTGATGGGCTAACAGTATCGGAAGCCGTAGAAGAATTCGAGAAACTCTCCCTTATAACTCGGACTACAACTTACAAACTAAAGGATTGGGTATTTTCACGACAAAGATATTGGGGAGAGCCGATTCCAGTAATTCACTGCGAAAAATGCGCCTTAGACAACCCTGTCGGGCGGGGAGTTGTCCCGGTTTCTGAAAAAGATCTGCCTGTCACGTTGCCTAAGGTTAAAAGTTACGCGCCAACCGGGACTGGAGAATCACCCCTCGCGGATATAAAAAGCTGGGTGAACACGAAGTGCCCTAGGTGCAAGGGACCTGGAAAGCGGGAAACAAACACTATGCCACAATGGGCCGGATCGTCTTGGTACTACTTGCGTTATATGGATCCTAAAAATAACAAATCTCTCGTCGATAAGAAAAGAGAAAAGTATTGGTCGCCAATCGATATGTATGTTGGTGGAACGGAACACGCGACGAGACACCTTATATACGCGCGCTTCTGGCATAAATTTTTGTTTGACATCGAAATCGTAAATTTCGAGGAGCCTTTTACACAGCTTAAGAATCAGGGATTAGTTCTTGCGGAAGACGGCAGAAAGATGAGTAAGCGCTGGGGTAACGTGATAGATCCGGACGGGATTGTTAAGCGTTTTGGAGCCGACGCTCTTCGCGTGTACATAATGTTCATGGGGCCGTTTGAAAATGCTGTCGCGTGGCAAACGAATGGCGTAGTCGGCACGAGAAGGTTTATAGAAAGGGTATGGGGTCTCCAGAATAAACTTGCCGATAGAAAATCGAAAGTAGAGGAAAGCGATGACTTTATTTCGCTTTTAAACAGAACAATTAAAAAAGTGGGGGATGATATAAGTTCATTTAGTTTCAATACGGCAATTAGCGCCATGATGATACTTATTAACGCCAGTGATAATCTGCCGCGCTTAAGTCGTAACAGTTTCGAGAAGATTCTCAAAATTCTCGCGCCGTTTGCTCCGCATATTGTTGAAGAGTTGTGGTCTAATATTGGTGGTAGTCCCTTGACTGGGAAGAGGACAAGAAAATCCATACACCTGGAACGATGGCCAAAGTATGACGAGTCTTGGCTTAAGGATAAGACCATAAAGATTGCGGTTCAGATTAATGGAAAGGTTCGCGATGAGTTTTCTGCTCCGGCCGACTCGGATGAAAATATCCTTAAAACAGAAGCTACTTCTAGGCGAAATGTTAAGAAGTGGATAGACGGGAAAGAGATTAAAAAAACTATTTATGTTAAGGGCAAATTGATAAATATTGTGGTTAATTAGTTATTATATCACCACGTCGTCAAGGTATATTGACTTCATAATCGCTAAGTGGTAGAATTGAAATATGGCAAAAAACAATAAACTAACTTTTAGCCCGCAGAAAGTTGCCAAGAGCTTTTTGTCGGCGCTTCCGGAGAGGTCTAGAAGCGTTCTGAAAAAGCGTTTTGGACTGGATGCCGGTTCTCCAAAGATGACTTTGGAGTCTATAGGCAAGGCCTATAAAATTACTAGAGAAAGAGTGAGGCAGATAGAAAACTCGGCGATCTCGTCAATTAGAAAGTCGCCAGCGTTTACCGCTTACAAAAATGTTTTTGAGGAGCTTAAGAACCTTATGCATGAATACGGCGGTCTTGTTCATGAGGCGGATTTTCTCGAGCATCTTTCTAGAGATAAGGATTTTCAAAATCATGTTAACTTCTTCTTGGTTCTTGGCGATGAGTTCGCGCGACTTAAGGAGGATGATGAGTTTAGGCACAGGTGGACTGTTAACAAAGATCTTACGGATAAAATTCACGAATCGCTCCGAGCTCTTTATAAGAGTCTAACCGAAGAGGACTTGATTTCCGAAAGTGAGATGACCGTTAGGTTTCTTGAACATTTAAAAACATTAGTTAAGGATGTGCGGGATGAAGAGCTTGCCAAGAGATGGCTTAAGCTTTCCAAGAAGATCGGTAAGAATAATTTGGGAGAGTGGGGAATTTCAAGTTCTCCAAACGTAAAGACAAGGGGCATAAGAGACCTGGCTTACCTTATTTTGAGACGACATGGTTCGCCTATGCATTTTTCTGAAGTGGCCAAGGAGATAACCAAAACTTTTGGTAAATCGGCGAATGTCGCCACTTGCCACAACGAATTGATAAAAGATAAACGTTTCGTATTAGTTGGCAGGGGCCTATATGCTCTTACCAAATGGGGATATGCCAGAGGCAATGTCCGAGACATTGTTAGATCGATTATAGAAAAGGATGGCCCGCAGACTAAAGACGAGATACTCAAAAAGGTTTTGAGGGAAAGATATGTCAAAGAGAATACAATTCTGGTTAATCTCCAAAATTCTAAATTTTTTAAGAAAGATAAAGAAGGAAAATACTCCGTAGCGTAAGATTCGATCTTTCGAAGACTGGGTTTGTTTAAAAGTGTGACTTAGGTTTTTTGTTTGCAATATATCTGCTATACTTAAGAGATCTTAAGTTATGTGGTTTTTACAGTACATTATCGATCTAATTAATTCCGGTCGCGATATCCTGGTCGAGCCACTCTCGAGGCAGCTTCCGCTATGGATTGTCGTGGCGACCGCTTTGTTTTTTTGGCATATTTGGAAAAGATATATCAAGGCCTATTTTATTTCGAAAATCGAGTGGATCTTGCTTGAGGTAAAATTGCCCAAGGAGATGTATAAATCTCCGCAGGCAATGGAGATCGTTCTTGGCGCCTTGTATCAAGCTCCGGGGATAAATTTCTATGAGGAAAATTATTTGGGGAAAATCAGGGGCTGGTCTTCGCTTGAGTTGGTGTCGATAAACGGCGCGCTTCACTTTTTCATTAGAATTCCTAAGGGTCTTCGTATTACCCTTGAATCGCACATCTACTCTCAATATCCAAGCGCGGAGGTTCACGAAGTCCCGGACTATGTTGGGCATGTTCCGTATGGACAGAGCGGATCGGAATGGGAATTATTTGGAACGGAATTTAAACTAACCAAGGAGGACGCCTACCCGATTAAGACTTATGTTGACTATGGGTTGGAAGAGAATCCCAAGGAGGAGTTTAAGATAGATCCCATAACTTCCACTTTGGAATTTTTGGGTTCTGTTGGTCAAGGAGAACAGCTTTGGTTCCAGATTATAGTTATGGCCGCCCAAAAAAGATTTGATAAAACCAACACATGGTACAAGCCGAATACATGGTTTGAGAAGGCGGATTGGAAAGACAATTCCAAGGAGATTATCGATAAGTTAATGAAAAGGGATAAGCTTAAGGGCGCGGATCTTCTCAAGGCCGATATGTTGCTTTCTCCCGGAGAGAGAGATGTTGTCGCGGCCGTTGAGCGTAATGTGGGCAAGCTTGGTTTTGATTGTGGAATCCGTATTCTATATCTCGCGGAAAAAGGAAAGTTTAATGGCGCGAATATTCCCGGGATGCTTGCCTCGCTTCGTCAGTATAACTCTTTAAATTTGAACGGCTTTAAGCCTACGCGAGTTACCGCTTTTGAGCCGTGGGAAGATCCGTTTGGATGGAGAATTTTGAAGACCAAAAGTAAGTTATTTGAGGCTTACGTTAATCGCGGATACTTTTATCCACCCTACGACCGGGTGCCATTTACGCTAAGCACGGAGGAGCTTGCGACTATCTATCATTTTCCGGGCGCGGTTTTGGAAACTCCAACCTTTGGCCGTATTGGCTCTAAGAGAGGCGAGGCTCCAGTTAATCTTCCGGTTTAACAGATGGGTAATTTCACTCCTTACAAAAAAAAGTGTCTTGGTATTTTGGGCGCTTGTCTAGTTTTATTTTTTTCTATTTATCTTGCTTTTATATCCCCGCCGAAAGATTTCCCGACGGGGAGGTATATTACGATAGAAAAGGGGTTGACGATAGCCGAGGCCGGTGAATTTATGAAAGATAAAAAACTGATAAGGTCAGATTTGTTTTTCAGACCGCTTATTTATCTCTTCGGGAAAACCGACAAGGTGATTGCCGGAGAATATAAGTTTTCAGAACCTATGAATTTATACAGTCTCGTAAAAATCGTTACAGATACTGAATTTAAGGGACGTTCGGTGAGACTTACTGTTCCAGAGGGGTTAACAAGTAAGGAGATGGGCGCGCTTATAGGAGATAAGTTTTTAGGCTTTAGCGGGGACGATTTTTGGGTTAAGGCTAAAGGGAGGGAGGGGTATCTATTCCCGGATACCTACATCTTGCCGGTTACCTATACCATCGATAACATAATAACTAGGATGACGGATAATTTTACCGCGAAGATTGCTCCACTTCGAGAGAAAATAATTAAATCGAAATACACTCTGAAACAAGTCGTGATCATGGCCTCCATCGTAGAACGTGAGGCGAGAACGCTTGAAACCCGAAAGAAGATTGCTGGGATTCTTTGGAAACGCCTTGATGCCGGAATGGCCCTTCAAGTAGACGCGCCGTTCGGCTTTCTCCTGAACAAGGGCACGAGCGAGATAACTTCCGCCGATCTGAAAATAGATTCGCCGTACAATACTTATAGGTACAAAGGTTTGCCTCCGGGACCAATTTCGAACCCAAGTTTCAGCGCTATTCAGGCGACTGTAGATTTTACTCCTTCGGCCTACTTGTTTTATCTTTCTGACCCCAATGGCATAATGCACTACGCCGTAACCTACGCCGAACATCTAAAAAATAAAGCGCAGTATTTGAAATAAAAATAAGGCACAACCCTCAACATAACCTGCCGGCAGACAGGAGAGGTCGTATCTTGTTTTTAGTGTCAGACTTTTTTCAACGGCCGTGATATAAATGTTGACATTTCTAAGTGCTCTTTGCTTTTGACCTTTTTGGGGCTAGAATGTTCAGGTACTATCGAGACAATAATTAAAGGAATTATGAAAAATATAGTTATTGATTTAGGGGAAGAAAAGAGATTGCGAGAAGAATTGTCTAAAAGAACTGATGCTGAGGCGCGTCGTATGGAACGATTTTTGAATATGCCGGACTTGGCACGCACCACCGGCAGTCCAATTGCCGAGGTTGTAGAACGCGTGCTTGCGATACCGGACTTTCAGGGTTTTGATGTGATAAAAGTTCCGGAAATTGTACCCGCTGACGTTAGTTTCGATCTTTTTGATTTTCCAGCCAACCATCCGGCGCGATCTAAATCCGATACGTATTATGTAGATGACAACCATATTCTTCGTACCCACACAACGGTGATGTGGTACTACTATCTTCAAGATGAAGATGCTAAGAAGCGCATGGAGAGAGGCGAGCCCGTCGGTTGTTTTTGTTTCGGTAAGGTTTATCGCAAGGATGAGATCGACCGTAATCACATGAATGTTTTTCACCAGATTGACGGCTGGTATCTGACGCCGAAAACGAAAAAAATAATCGGTCTGGACGATTTGGAGCAGGCTCTTCGAGCTATCGCGCGCGCGGTGTTCGGGCCGGACATTCCGCTTAAAATCTTTCCCGATACTTTTCCTTATACCGATCCGTCGCTTCAGATGGAGGTGGAGAAAAAGGGTAATTGGCTGGAAGTGCTTGGGAGTGGCGTAGTCAAGGGAACTGTTTTGGAGAAATTTGGCGTAGATTCGTCCAAGTGGAACGGTTGGGCGTTTGGGCCGGGGATTGAGCGTCTGGCGATGGTGAGCATGGAACTTCCTGATATTCGTCTACTCTGGTCTGACGATCAGCGTGTAAAAAGTCAACTTAAACTCGGGCGAGAATTCGTCGAGGTAAGTAAGTACCCCACGGTCGTGAGAGACATCTCATTTCTCGTAGACGCAAAATTTATTCCTAACGACTATTTTGATCTCATCCGCGAAATTGGCGGAGACTTAGTGGAGCAAGTAGAACTTTTGGATAAATACGAAAATGCGGAAAAATTCGGGGAGGGGAAGGTAAGTTACACTTATCGCACTATTTATCGCAGTATGGAACGAACGCTTGAGAATAAAGAGGTAGACGCGCTTCACAAAAAAGTGGAAGAAGAAACCGAGACCCAATTCTCCGCCGAGATTCGGTAGAAGGTTGAACCTTCTACCGATCGTTGTCATCAATTGTTAGGTGGTCGATACCACTAATTTCTTTTTGTGTGGCGAGCCATGATGCATGGTCGTTAGGAACTGTTGTAAATTCTCTTAAAATATCTCGGTTTAAAACTTTTTCGTAGACATTTTTATTGCAATAGTCAGCATAACTTGACCATGGGTATAAATTTAATGGTTTTATTTTTTGGGGATTGAGATGAATATAATCAATTACTTTTAACAAGTAGGCATCGCTATCAATAAGTTTGCTTTTAAATCTCCCTTCAAATAATGCGCCGGTTCTTCCTGTTTTTTGATTGAAGAACATGGTATAGGCCGTACTTAGTCGATGCATAAATTTGCTGATTCCACCTTCTGTTCGCTCGTGAAGAAGCAAATGAAAATGATTTGGCATAAGATAGAATGCGACTATATTTATCAGTTGTTCTGACGGGGTTAAATTTTTAGCCTTACGTTCTAGTTTTTCAAAAGTGTTTGGACTTGCGATGTCCATGTTGTTTAATACCTGGAGGTATAGAATAAAGCATCGTCGATCGTGGTCGTCGTTAAATATTATTCTCTTGTCTACCCCACGGTTATATATGTGGTGAAAAGAATCTAATTCGATAGGCGGTCTGTTCATTGATGAATAGGTTACCATGATTTAGTAGAAGGTTCAACCTTCTACTCTTATGTAGTAGGCTAGATTCTGCTAAGTTATTTGTGCTACAATAAAACTATATGAGAAGATTAGGTAATAAAATTGATAAACTTAACGGGTTCAGTCCGGAGGAAATAACTGTTGCCAAGCAAATGGCCGATAAGGAATTTATTAAAACCCAAATAGGTCAACAATCTTTTGAGCAACGAATTGTTGAGCATGATAGGGAGCTTGCGGAAGCAACAGATGAAATAAGAAAGGAGTTGGAAGAGGAGGATATTAATGCTATGAGTTCAGAAACGCAACAGGGCTATTTTTTGAACCACATTCAAGATATTAGGGAGGAGATCAATGCCCTCGCAAAACGCAAAAAAACTCTCAAATTTCTTTTATCATCAAAAGAGAAGGAATCTGTTCGCGCAGAGGAAGCCAAATTGCAAAAGGATCTTGAGCTTGCCGAATCAAATTTTGATTTTTTGGCCATTAAAAACATTGGCCCGATTAATCAGGGCAGAGGTGAATTGGTGCCGGATGTTTTTATTGCATCTATTGTGCAACGAATCGGAGTTTTGAGGGAACTAAAAAAGAGTAAAAAAAATGTTTTAGGTCACGCCAAGGGGTTAGTTATCGGAGCTTTGGGTCTTGGCAGTAATAAAGAAGATGAAAAAAAGAGAGAGAGGATAAGACTCTCGATTATAGATGAAGAGATCAGGAAGGCGCAAGCCGTGCTCGATGACTATATTTATGGGGACAAGAAGGTGGATATAGAAAATGAAGCTCTTATTGATAGTTTTGTTGCCGAAGCGCAGAAAAGACGGCACCAAACAGCCACCGGCGTTAGCGAGTTTCAGGCTGATATAGAAAAAGAGGTTTTCAAAAAAACAATGGATATTTTTTCTGCTGTTGAATATAAAACACGAGAGGGCAAAAATGCCATAGTTTATCCTAAAGATTTCAACTTTAAGATAAAGGATAGTCATTACGATTATAGAATTTCAAAAGGTCAAAACATAATTTTTAATAATGAAGAGACTTCTTTTGTTGGTTTAAGCAAAGATGGTGGTCTAGTTTTTTGGGACGGTAATTTTGCTCGGGAAGTTTCTAAAGAAGATTTTGGAAAATATGTTGACGGCAAGAATCTTGTTACTTATGAGGCTGCCATCACCATGCTTGGTAGAGAGAGTATTGTAGGACCGGAAGACATATCGGGAACCTTTGACTTGAAGGTAGAGAGCATTGAGCCGATACCTTTTACAAAAGAGGAGATAGAAATTCATAAATCGCTAGGACATAGATTAACATACGAAGTTCGATATACTCCAGATGGTGTACCTCTCAAACTTGGTGAGCTTGCTAAAAGGGTTGGGAGTAATGTTATTGGGCCGAATGAGTACCGTCTTTACAAAGAAAGATTTGATGATAGTGGCAACATTAAAAAAGATGCATGGTTCGCCAAGGACGAAGCAATTTTAAATGAACTTCCGGATGGAGGATGGAAATTTGTATCAGACGAAATAATTCCTGGTTCAACAAGTAAAAATTATATAGAGCAAACTGATTTTTTGATTAAATATTTTGCGGATAATATATTTAAGGATAGTTTACCAGATAACTATAAAAAAGCTTTTCAAGATTGGGAACGAGATAAGCCAGTAGTAAAAGGATTAATTAGTCAATCAAAGTGGCTAGAAGTTGCTAAAGTCTTATCAGACCATCCTGTATCTAGGCTGCTGCGAGAAAATTTTCCATCGACAGTTTTTAGAACAATTATAATGCAAAAAGAAAAAGACAAAAAGATTTTGGTGGGTAATTACTCCTGGTCTCGTTCTTTTTCTTCCGGCGGCGACCTGGTCAACTTTGGTGTCTTTGGCGCCGAGGGTGCGGACGTGGACGGGGCTTGGCCTCTCCGCGTTTGGACGTTTGTGGGTGCCGTTTTCTCCCGAAGAGTCAGCAAACACCTCGCATTACTGCGGGGTGTTTGTATGTTTAATCCAGCCGCCTACCATTTTACCAATCTCTATTAACTTCTCTGAGAGAATAGCGAAACCAGCATCGTTTAAACATTTCGTTTTATGAGCTAAGCGCAGATGTACAAGAAGTATCTTCAAAAGAATATCAGCCTTGTTTAGTATAAGAAGACGAGATGCCCCTCTCTTGCTCTGTGCCAAATAGATTAGTTCTATAATCTCAAGTAATGTATTCTCAAGCTTCACTCCTACAGAATAACGTGAAGGCTTCGGGAACTTTAAAACACGCGCATTTACTAATACATAAAACTGACCAAGTTTATGGAAAATCGTCGGTTCGGAAAACTCACCAGTCCTATTTGTCGGGGGGGGGGGGTAGATTCATGGAACATATATTATTTAAAAAAATTAGTTCGCTCGAAAACCTTTTTGGCGCCTGGCGAGAGTTTCAACGGGATAAAATGCAGAAAAGTGATGTTTTAGAATTCGCGGAGAAGGCTGAACATCACCTTCTTAAACTACATCAAGAACTGATTAATAACAAATATCAGCATGGGCAATATATCAGATTTTACGTTAATGATCCAAAACA
>JACRKD010000038.1 GCA_016215345.1 Candidatus Vogelbacteria bacterium
AACCTGTCTCTTGGCGAAAAATTAGTGCGCGCCAGCGCGCCAAAAATTCTGAATTCGTTGGGGAAATTCGGCGGGAATCCTTGGGACGCGCTTCGCGCGTCCCGCATTTTGGCTTCCAAAAAACCGATGAGTTCCCTACTGGTGCGTAGGGAAGGATTCGAACCTTCGTAGCCCAATGGGCGAGAGATTTACAGTCTCTTGTAATTGACCGCTCTACCACCTACGCGTGAAATTCATAATAACAAATTAGATTGATTCCGCAAGAAAATTTGACACGTACACAAGACTATGATAATATATCCATAGAAACTAAGGCCCCAACCACCAGACGAGTTCTTCGAAAAGGAGGAGGAGATGACGTCCGTACACTACGCTCTCATGGCGATGCTCTGCTATGCGATATCCAACGTCATGATTCACAGGCTGTTTTCTCACGTTGAACCGATGATATCATTGTTCATCTATTGCGCAGTAATCGCCACAATTGCTTTTGTCGTCATTATCAACAAGCATATGAACGGCGTGGTAATGGTTTTCCCAACGGGGTACCTTTGGTTAGCTATAGCCACCTGCGGTGTCATCTGTTTTTCGCAGACGGCTCTTACTTCACGGCGTACAACGTGGGCGACAAAAACTCTTTGGCCGTTATCACAACCATTGTCGCGATCCTACCGGTGTTCTCGGCAATTATAAACGCCGCGATCGAACAAAAACTACCGACATGGAATCAGGCTAGTGGCTGTATCCTAGCAACAATATCGGTCTACTTAGTTACGAAGTAACAATCGAAAGGAGAGTCCAAGGTGACAAGAGTCTTCATGCCGTTCAATGTCATCTGTGGTCACTGCGCACACATCAACCGCCCCGACAAGAGTCCTCGGCTCGGTGTCGAGAGAGTTCTCACCGGAGAGTTTCTCAAGTGTAACAAATGCGGTACGGAGTTCGCGAGCATTCACGTTCCCGCGACTCGGCCACTCGTCAGGGAGATCGCCAGCAGACTGGGCGACAAGGTCTCCAAGAGAATCAACATAACCGATACCGTCGCGTTGAACGCGAAAGGATTCTGAGGAAGAATTAAAAGCCTCACCCCCGCGCACTAACCACGCCCGGGGTTTTATTTTACACTAATCTGTTCCAAGGTTTTCAATTCGGTTTTTCTAGCTCCTTTTTTGGTTTTAGTCTCAACACTGACTTCAACTATTCCATTTTTAAGGTAAACGGACACGGTACTTCCAAGACCAACAGAACGGCCAATTATGAACTGCGACACCGGATTTAAAATCTTCGTCTGGATAAGTCTCTTAAGCGGCCTCGCGCCGTAATTCGGATTGTATCCTTCCTTGGCAAGCAGAGCTACGACTTCATCGGTTACCTCGAGGGCAATTCCCCTATCAGAAAGTCTTTTTCTAATGATATCGATCTGATTATTAACTATACCCCTAAGTATCTCATCGGTTAGGGTATCGAAGATAATCACCTCGTCCAATCTATTCAAAAATTCCGGACGGAAATATTCTTTTAGCTTATCGCGTATCTTTTCTTTTGTATCATTATAGTCACCCTGCTTCTTGTTATTCCCGAAACCGATAGATCCCATCTGGTTTATGTATTCCGATCCTATGTTAGAGGTAAGAATGATAACCGTATTCTTAAAATTCACAACTCTACCCTTGGAATCCGTAAGCCGTCCATTGTCGAGAACCTGCAGAAGGATGTTAAAAACCTCCGGATGGGCCTTCTCAATCTCATCAAAAAGAATTATCGAGTAGGGTCTATGGCGAACAAGCTCGGTTAATTTTCCACTATCTTCATAGCCGACGTACCCCGGTGGGGAACCAATCAACTTCGAAACTGAATGTTTTTCCATGTACTCACTCATATCTATTCGGATAATAGCCTTCTCGTCGTTAAACATGAATTCAGAAAGTCCCTTAGCCAATTCGGTCTTCCCCACACCGGACGGACCAAGAAACATAAAGGAGCCAATCGGACGATCCGGGTCGGCAATCCCCGCCCTTGATCTTCTAATCGCCTCAGAAACCTTTTTGATGGCGTCAGACTGGCCAAGAACCCTCCTTCCAAGTTCCATCTCCATTCTTGTTAGTTTCTCCGCCTCTTCCTCTAGCATTCTGAACACTGGAATCCCCGTCCACTTCGAAACAACCCCGGCAATATCTTCATCCGTGACCTCCTCGCGAAGAATTCTCTTCACGCTCTGAAGTTTCTTCAGTCTGGCCTCGGTATCTTTAAGTTCTTTTTCCTTTTGTGGAAGCTTGCCATACCTAATCTCGGCAGCCAAAGATAGATCGGATCGCATTTCGGCGGCTTCAGCCTCCAACCGCAAAGCCTCCAACTCTTTCTTTATCGCTCTTGTATCACCGAGATTTTTCTTTTCATTCGTCCACCGTACATCAAGTTCGGCAGTTTTCTCTTTAAGCTCGCTTATCTCTCTTTCAATCTTCTTAATTCTGGCCTTCCTGTCTTTTTCGATACCGGCTGTCTCTTTCTTGAGCGCCTCACGCTCAACCTCAAGTCTCATAATCTTCTTGTCTGTGTCCAAAAGGGCTACAGGCTTGTCCTCTAATTGAAGTCTAAGCGAGGACGAAGCTTCATCAATCAAATCTATCGCCTTATCGGGCAAGAACCTATCAGCGATGTATCTTGAACTTAAATTTACAGCTGCGACAATAGCGTTATCAGTAATCTTTATCCCGTGATGAAGTTCGTATTTGTCTCTTAGCCCCCTAAGTATCGCGATGCCGTCTTCGACACTAGGCTCACCAACAAAAACTGGCTGGAATCTTCTAGCTAGCGCTGAATCCCTTTCTATGTATTTCTGATACTCTTTAGGGGTCGTCGCGCCTATAGCCCTTAGCTCTTCTCCCCTCGCGAGAGCCGGTTTCAACATATTTGAGGCATCTATAGAACCCTCTGCCGCGCCTGCTCCAACTATAGTGTGAATCTCATCTATGAAGAGAATTATGCTACCGTTCGCGCGTTCAATATCTTTCATTATTCCCTTAAGTCTTTCTTCAAACTCCCCCCTATATTTGGTTCCGGCAACTAAAGAGCCGATATCCAAAGAGATTATCTCTTTATTGCGAAGCGACTCTGGAACATCTCCTTTAACAATTCTGTTGGCCAAACCTTCGGCAATGGCCGTCTTGCCAGTTCCTGCTTCCCCTATCAGGACAGGATTATTCTTTGTTCTTCTTGAGAGGATCTGCATGATTCTTCTTATCTCCTCATCACGGCCGATAACGGGATCAAGTTTGTCTTCTCTAGCGAGCTTAGTCAGATTCTTGGTATATTTTTCTATTGCGTGGGCCTTCTTCTTGGCGGTAACATCGGTAATGTTACCGGCCTTTATCTCTTGGAGAATACGCAGAAGATCCTCCTTGGTTATTTTAAACTTGGAAAGAATATCCCTGGCCGGACTTTGAACCTCAAGGATGGCCAAAAAAAGATGCTCAGTCGAGACAAAATCGTCCTTAAGGAACGAGGCTGCCTTTGCCGCGGTATCAAGTATCTTAACCAATTCTGCCATCAGGTAAATCTGATAGGCCGGCGCGACAACATTGCTTACTTCGCCGTTTTCTATGCTATCCAAGAGGTGATCTGTCAAAAGGACCGTATCGATCTCCATGCGGTCTAGGATAGACAAGATTAGACTATCTTCCTGAATTAAAAGGGCAACAAGGAGATGAATCGGCCCCACTTGATTCTGGCCTCTTTCTATGGCTAACTCGTGAGCTTTCTTAACCACCTCACGGGCTTTTGATGTGAAATTGTTGAATGGTAACATATTATTGTTTTAAGAAATTATACTACCTTTCGGTGCCTTGTCAACCTAACCCCGAAGCGGAAGCGCCTCACCGGCTAGCGGAAGTAGAAGAGGCCATGTAAGTTTTTATAAACTTAATAGGGACAACCCCGCCAGAAGAAAGGTTGATCCCAATAACCCGACCGCCACTATTAAGAAGGGGGCCGCCGATATTGGTATCGTCAGACTTTATCGTCGTCTTGTACGAACCAAGCGAAAGTTCAGTTGAATCCGATACGGAGTTTACTATGCCAATGGCCGCGGTTGTTCGGTCCAGATTATTGCCCAACGCAAAAACTGTCTGTCCCAAATATATCGGCGCGGAATCGAACGCAACCAAAAGAAACTTTGTATTGTCTTTATTATCAATCTTAAGCAGAGAAAACCCGGCGTCTCTATCGGAAGTTACAACCTTCGCCGAATACTCTTTCTTGTTTACAAACACTAGATACTCAACCGATGGATCCAGGGGAACGGAGGAACTGGTAACGACCAACCCCTCGGCCGAAACAATGAATCCCGTACCAACCTCATCTCTTGCCGCAATGCGAGCGAATGGAAGCGCCGCCTGATTATTAATCTCGACAGGAGAACCGATGTCTGCAGTGATCGGAGTAACGGTTTCTGCCGACACCAATTCAGAATTCAGAAAGATTCTTGCGAGTGAAGGCTTAACCGCGACAACAATGTCCTTAAGAATGTCCTCCTCGGTCAGTAAAACCTTAGTCTCCTTTATTTCTGTTTTCCCAGGAGTTACCCTCTCAATAGTACGCTCCACAACCCTGTTGATAGTCTGGGTAATTCCCGGTGGAGATTGGTCCAAAAGCGTAACTGTAATAATCCCAGTCGTAACAGACGTTACGAAAGTGATAAAAAGAGTCAGAAGAACTACCTGTGTCTTATTTAATTCCTCCATGCGTTAAATATACAATAACAACTTTTTATTTACAAACTCCCAACCACCACTCGTACTGCCTCTTGTAATTTACTAGTGTTCCCATGGCTCAAGAGTCCTAAGTACGACTTAACGATTTCTATTTTACCATTTTTTAAACGTATATTATTAAACATTCTCTTTTTCGTAGAAGTCCGCAAGACTCTATGTTCTGGAAAATTTACCCAGCCGAGAAAATCAACCCCAGAAGATAACGTCTTAATGGAAACCTTGTCGGGGTGCAATTCCAGTTTAAGTTTTATATCTAAAAAATCTTTAATCTTAACCAGCGCGCCGAGAAGCCAATCCCTATCCTCTGATAAAATAATAAAATCATCAGAATAACGCATATAGTATTCAGCCTTAAGCCCATGCTTCATAAACTGATCGAACTCGTTCATGTAAATGTTAATCAGGAGCTGCGAGGTTAAATTACCGAGCGGTAAACCAACCATGGGTCTACTTCTAAAGCTTTCTATAATATCCCCAAGAAGCCACAATAAATTTTCATCAACGATGTACTTTTCCAAAATTTTTTTAAGAATATTGTGGTCAATATTCGCGAAAAATTTACGAATGTCGCATTTTAAAACCCAACATGTCAATCAACAACCCCGCGGCAAGCCGACGGGGTATGGTCTGAGGCATGACCTAAACGAATAATCTAAGCTGACGTGGTTCCTCTGACCTCGTCTTTCCTTGATTGGCGACATATCTTTCGACCGCTTTCCAATCTCCCCGCT
>JACRKD010000037.1 GCA_016215345.1 Candidatus Vogelbacteria bacterium
AAATATATTATATTCCAAACTGACGAAAACACAAAACCCCACCGGAGTGGGGCATGTGAAGACATTTGACTTAGAGTTCGTCTTCGCTAAATGTTTATAACGAAGAAACACTCATACAGCCAGTCTAGCAGATATCATATTAAAAGTCAAGCCAATCGACGATTCCTCCAATAACCCTTGAAACGAATCCTCTGACACTATCAAAAATGTTCGCTGTTTGAAGGCTTTCTTGTGTGGATTCTGTTGTCATAGATATAAATGATGGCGACAATTCCGGAGTATTATCAACACCCAAAATAGCCAGAAGATAACCCGGAACTTGATTATCGGTTGTAGCGTTAAATGTTACCGTCTGTCCGGACGGAGATGACACCGCATCTGAAACTTGTAGCCAGACCCCATCTTCGCTAGAAACAGGGATGTATTGATATATGGCAACATCTTTCCAATTTATGACAGCCGGATCGTTCACCGTAAGCGCGATTCCCACAGGTGATTGAAGAACATTGAAGTAGCGTGAATCTGATGGACATTCCACTTCACCGGCTGACTGCGGACATGGTGCCGCAACTTCAAAATAAGTTAGATATGGAGACAAAAGATTTAAGGTTGAAGGAATATTGTCGATAGCATTTTGTAAATTAGTATCAGCTGTATCACCAGCATACAACGTTCCAAGACTTATGGACGGATGTGTTGTATCCAAGTAATCACAGTCGCCGGCCGGAAGATTAAATGGACAGTCAACCGAAGAGTAGAGCGAATTTCCCGGGAAATCAATCCTAAACGACCCGATATTGCGTGGCTCCGCGTTTCTCAAATTCGCAGATCCAAATTGGGCGGAGGCATTGAAGTTACGAATTGTTAGGAGAGAAAGTGGAGGAAAGGTTGAAATAGTGGAATCAATTGAATTAAAAGAGCTATCAATTGCCGCAACATTATCAGAACCCGATGGACCTATAACGAGACCATGGAGTGGATCTACTTTTTCTATTCGAGTGTCACAATCTATATTATGAAGGTTGTCACTATTACAATCTGCCAAAGTAGTCTGGGTTCTATTGATATAGAGATCTCGCAGGGATTCAACACCCTCTATGCCATAAGCACTCAGGGAAGAATTGGCCCGTCCACTATAATCAATCACAAACTTACACCCACTGTCCGTCGTGTCGGGATATTTACCCGGACAAGAGGAAGTTTTTGTCGAAAGGGGTTTCAAATCAAATTTAAACGTTAATATTTTATCTCCGTTCTTGGGCACAACAACAGGAGAAACAAGAGACACAACGGAGTAGTTAGGGAAAGTTCTCGACAATCCAAAATTACCGCTAGCCACCTTTGTGGATCCATCCCAAACGGTATACTGATCAAAAATCGGATTGGTCCTAAGGTCAAAGGACTGCCCCACAAACTTTATTGGGAATTTTGTAAGTTTTATCGCCTCCCCCTCCGCCGTGAATCGTAAATTAACGATTTCAACATTTACCTCTTCAGCCGGGATCACAATATTAGCCCTATTTGCCACCAGCGAACTTTTGTCAACAAACACTTGAAGGTTACCCATAGTGCCTACATTTATAATTTGACCAGAAGACTGGATGTTGACTGGATTAAACGATAACCCATCTGTTGTATTGGTGGCTTGATCAACCAAAGAACCCAGACCCCATGAATAAGAACCGCCAGTAGTATCCGAAGCAGAAATAGAAATGCTACACTTAAGGGTTAAGGTCTTTGTCCCCCCGAGAGGAATGATAATCGGTGAAAGAAATGTAAATTTAACAAATCCCGAAGATGAACTGACAAATGAACTTAGTATCGTAGACCCGTCTTCGTTAAATACTCCGCACTGGGATAATATTGACGAAGGGGCATTAAGCAAGGCCTCAAACGAAGTAACGCTAACTTCCGTTTCTGACAGCCTGGCATCAAGCAAATAATGAGCCGCGACAAATGGTGGCGAATAAACCGGATCCTTAGGCGCAATAATACGACTAGGAATAGGCGGTGGTGTAGTCTCCGAAATAACGCTCACAGACAAAGCTGGAGAGAGAACTGGCGCGGCCGCTGTAGTAAACGAAAGCTCCGGGCTA
Organism: Candidatus Vogelbacteria bacterium; assembly: GCA_016215345.1. Taxonomy (GTDB): domain Bacteria; phylum Patescibacteriota; class Minisyncoccia; order Phycocordibacterales; family UBA12445; genus JACRKD01. Next base: position 2,097 of record JACRKD010000037.1, read on the forward strand.
CTGCCTGAAATTGAGGAATCTTGAAAATCGGTAGACTTGGCCACATAGTAATACCTGGCGCTTGGGGTCAATCCGGAAAGAGAAGCACTATGGGTAGAGACGCCACCTGCCCTGTAAAACCCAGGTGGTTCAGAAGTATCAACCGGTGAGATTATGGAATAGTAAACGTTAGTGTCAGATGATCTATCTGTCGACCAATCAATTCGCGCTGAAGAAGAAGTGATGCCCGTGACTCCAATTGAAGACAAAACTACCTCGGGAGTCGAAACCTCTACCGGAGCAGACCAATTAGTATTACCGACGGAAGTAATCGCCCGAACTCTATAATAATAGGTCTTCGTTAAGTCCGGAATCGATTGAGTAAAGGTTATTGCGCTAGATGGCGTGGGCAAAAATAGACAACTCGCACTTGAAGAAAGCGCGCAGGCGATCGCGCCATCTGGAGTAGTTGCGTCTTGCGCTGTCGACCTCATGACCTCATAAGTAGCAGACTGGGTTAATGTCCAATATAGATTGACAATACCGGCTCCGACACTATCAAGGGTAAGAATGGGCGCATCCGATGGTACGGACGGCATCTGGATAAAAGCGTTCGGGGAAAGGATAGAAATAGCATCATTACCACCGACGGTGTTAACAGCCGCGATCGCGTAGTAGTATGTTTTAGAAAGTACGAAGTGAGCGCTAGTATCATTAGTCGATATGATAGTTCCGGGATAGTCACCATTAGCCAGAATCCCCCGCACTAAACACACACCAACCTGGGCTCCGCTATCGACACAATCAGGAGCCGTGGAAGGTACTGAGCTAATCACCGAATCAGACCTATAGAGTCTATAGCTGGTAGGTGTACCGGAAGCCGGTTCTACTATATCAAGTTTAATGTTGGTTCCCAAAACAGCGTCTGCAGAAATTAATACGGCCGTAATTCCCGGTTGCATCGGAGCCAAAATAGCCGTCGTTGCGTTTGAAAAGAGGGAGAAAACAGCCGGAGTGACTGTTTTGTTTATTGCAATCATCCTGTAGTTATAAACTTGCCCGGAATTTATATTTAGGTCTGAAGCGGAATTGGTTCCGGGAATAAAATCCGTGGCTTGAACCAAGCAAGGCAGAGAAGAGTTAATCCCATTAACACAAACATTTTGAATCTGCAACGTACTTTGATAATCCGTTATCGGAGTACCACTGCGATAGATTCTATATGATGATGTCAGTGTGCCATCGCCGGTCCATGATAAATTGACTCTCTGCATATCCACGGCGTATGCAACAGAGGCGATAGAACTAAATCCAAAAGTTGGTATCGTACTTGCCTGTCCAACCACAACAGCCGCATTCAAATTTTCTGGAGCCGCCGGGGGCAAAGTTACAGTAGTTTCATTAGACAAGACAGATATTGGACCCGCGTTAAGTCCGGAGACCATAACGTAGTGATAAGTCTGATCGGGGACACTTCTTGGATTATCATTCACAGAAGTGATGGTGGTAGGAAGGTTGGTCACACTATTACCGCCAACTAAAATCGATATTATGCAAAGACTGTCTGGATCTGATAGCGGGACATCTTTGCATCTTGGTGTTGAGGCAGATATACCCGACTGAACTATCGTGCTCGGAGATCGGTATAATCTGTAAAAATTCGGAGCCGCGCCGGAAGCCGGAGCTCCCCAAGATATGACAACAGGGGCAAGCGGTACCAACCGAGATGTGACGTTAGAAGGCGGAAGGAGAGATTCTACCACCCATGTATATATGGCAGGTGTAGCGTCGGTATTCCCCGCCAAATCTGTAGCTCTGACCGAGAAGGTGTGAGAACCAGATGAAAGGGCAGAGTAGGATTTAGGCGTGGCGCAAGTTGTGAAAGATCCCGTGTCTAGCTTGCATTCAAAGGTGGAAATGGTCTCGGAAGATGTAAAGGAGAAATTGGCCGAAGCAGAGGTTGTTGGATTGGCAGGCTGTGAACTTGCGGTGATAGTGGTATCAGGAGCCAGAGCATCTATCCTCACTGACAGTACCCCGGAAGACATAGAGGTATCGCCTGTGACATTGGCTTGTTTAGCAGTAATGGAGTGAGGCGTGGCAGAAGACAGAAGGGCGATAGAGGTCAAGGAAACCGTACCGGAGGAAAGACAGGTGCCAGAGGCTAACTCTGTTTCTCCTTCATAAAGTTTAACCATCGAACCTGCAAAACAAGAAACACCAAAGGTCGGGGTGTCGTCATTTGTGATATCATCGGTGCCTGAAGATCCGGTGTCTGAAGTGTCTGAGAGGTCTGGTATACCTGGAGCAAGAGGTGGCAAAACGGTTGTCAGGGGCACACTGGGCTGTGACCATGGTCCATATGAAGGATATTTTTCGGAGCCATTTTCATAAACAGCTCTAACGTAATAATAATAGGTACCAGTATCAGGCAGAGCCTCCTCCGCGTCATTTGTATAATATATGATATTACAGTCCCACTGTGTACTCGCCCTGCTTGCGGAATCTGTAAAGGTTCTACAGTAGTTAGTCTGATCAAGAATAGATGTGGTAAGACTAGAAGACGTTGTTCTGAATAATTTATAATAACTTGGAGCGGAATTGACGGCACCAGCCGGCGGGGGAAATGGAACCGTCCACGAAAAGTCAACCTTATTACCGGTTACCGTGGCAGTGATAGAGATAGATTGACTCTGCCTGGTTGGTGGAGTAGCGACGCTTACTTCGCTTGACGAAGGGGACCAGCTACCAATATCAGCCGCCTTAACCGCGTACGTATACGAAGTGTCATTAGCCAAACCACTATCCACATGAGGAGAAGAAACGTTATCCCTTAAAAGAGTTGGATCCCCTGTAGAGTTGGTCAATTTTCTATAAAGAGCGTATTTAACGGCGCCAGCCGATGGAACCCACGTTAATGTAACTCTGGGCAAGGATGTAGTTTGTGGGCTATCAACTACTGCGGTAAGGGATGCCGGCGCGAGAGGGGGAGGCACCACCACAAAACTGCTTGCCAGCGATATCGTCCCATTTACATATCCACCATTACCATTATCGTAAAGCGGGCGGACGAAGTAATAATATGGGCCATCGTCGGGAATAGTTTCCAGCGCGCTATTGTTTGAATACCATACGGCACATGGCAACGTGCCTTCCCTCATATCTTCGAAATAAGACGAGCTTAGAGATACCGAACAGTTTGAAAAACCGTTGAGTATCTCCGATACCGATCTAACAACTTGATAATATTTTGGCGTATTACCAACCACAGAGGAGGGAGCTGAGGATGGAATTGTCCACGCAACATTAACAACCCGCCCACTTGCGGTAGCAGTTACAATCGGTGACTGCGGAGGCAGTGGTAGCGCCGTCACCACAACCGCTGACGTTGCGGGCGAAAGAGGGCTGGGGCCGGTAGCATTGAATGCCAGATATTTGTAGTAATAAGTGCCGGGAGCGGGAGTGTCGGAGATGGGTAAGATAGCGGGATTGCCTCCCACCAATACGCCGGTAGTGAAATCACTGACCGTGGAGCGGTAGACTCTGTAACCGGTAGCGCCTGTTACTGCCAGCAGGGCGGTGATTGAGACGGGAGTGCCATTTGCCCCGCCGGAGACTGTGGGGGCGGTGGCGGGGGCAGAGGGGGCGGGGGTTGGTGTAGGGGCAACAATCGGAGAAATCTTAACTTCATTAGCGGAACCCCATGCATCTGAACTCCTGCCCAATATGTCTCTGGCAACAACACGATAATAGAAAATCTTACTTGGGTCAGGAATTGTATCTGATATGAAAGTATCACCAGTAGAAAGAGCCACGCTACAGGTCGAGGTTTTATCCGCCCGTGAAATACACAAACCACGAGTGCTTGACAAACCGGATATCAACCCCCTTATGACCTCATAACTTATCGCGTTCTCCATCTTTGGCCACGACAGCTCTATGTTTGAATCAAATCGACTCTTAAGAGACGGCGTGGGTGCGTAAGGAACAATCTTTGTAGTTTTAACTTCAAGCTCTTGAGATGCCGGCGAATCTCCGCCATTGTTATAAGCAAGAACTTTGTAATAATAAGTCTGGCCATAGTTACTATCCGAAAGCGTTAGGTCAGTATGTGTGATCGCCTGCTTGCTCCCAATAGTGGAAACGGGTGGTAGCGATATGGTGGCAACCAGCGTCCCAGATCTATATATTTTATATCCATCAATCTTATCCGTGACCACCGACACATCCCATGAAAGTTTAACTGGCCCGCCACCTGAGGCCGGTGTGTCAAATCTAGCCAAGCCAGTTACTGCCCTTGGGGGCAAATTTATACAAACGCCAACCCCGTCTGCCAAACACAAATTATCGATTTCCACGGCGCTATCATTAGGATTCTGGCACCAAGCGTGGTCGCCATATGAATCGAGACTTCCCTTGTGATTTAAGAAAATACTTATTTTGTCCCCCGCCTGCCAGCCAGCCTTGGGAACATCAAAAGAATAACCCCTCCAAGAAGCGCTATTCACCACAGCATCAGTCGAAAAAGTTCTGGCGGCGTCACTGCCAACCTTCAAAACATTTATGTTTAAAGCTTTCTGGCTCAGATAACTGCCACTCGCGCTTCTTGCATCCAGTTTAATTTTGGCAAGATTCTTTGGAACAATGAACTCGCGTGAGATAAAAGAATCCCCTGATCCGCCACTCACATCAATATTTGGGCATCCGTATAATGAAACCTTGCCACCAGAATTACCGCCAGACGGCGCGTAATTAACGTCACCCAATCCACTGTATGCGTCAAGCGTTCTCTGCCATCCCTCAAGTCCAGCATCAAATCCGAACACTGTTTTATCTGGGAATATGGGTGCCAGAGGCGGAGGAAGTGGTTGATCAATAACTCTAGCCAAATAATCCGGCGTTCCTTGTCCAATTTTCACATATTTACCGGCGACATCCCTCCTTGCCATCTGCCACTGCAAAAGATACGTTTTTTTAATTTCTGGCGCCTTAAGTGAAATCTTGAAAGAGACAACTCCACCTGGAGGCACGTCGCTTGCTATAGAATAAACACCCTCGCTGGGCAATCTCCAGCTGGCCAGATCAGAAGAATTCTCGGTCAAAAAATATGTATCTTTGCTTAGATTAACATTCCCAGTATTTTTAAAAACCAAAATAAATTCTTTACCGGCTCCCCTCACGATATCCACCGTTGCCCCCCCAACGGCCGGAGGAGTCATACTATCAAACGTCGTGTATTCAACCGTGGGCGCGGCTGTAGGTAATTTAGCCTCAGACCAAAGGGATGGCACGCCATCTAAAGAGATGGCCCTCACTTTGTAGAAGTAAGATTTTCTAGAATCGAACCCGCTGTCGTTAACACTGTTACTATCGACGCCAATAACGTAATCAACGAAGCAACTGCTCGCGTTTTGGTTGACATAACATAGATCTTCGGCATCGGGAGTCAACTGATTCTCTGTTCTCATTACGTCATATCCAAAAACATCAGTGACATTTCCCCACTCTATTTTTACCTTACTGCCATTATCAATTTTTGTGGCCTTTACCGCAGATGGTGTCTGCGGTAAAAGGTCATCACCAACGCCAGATAACGCAACATGTACATTGTAATTCCCAACTACAAATATTAGGCCAACTAAGAAAATAAAATTAAAAATTATTTTTCTAAACATATTATCTACCTCTTATAATTACTTTAACAATCGCCTCCCTTGTAACTCCGCCAATAGAAACCGGGATTTTAATCGTATATTTACCAGAGTTAACATCCTTAGGCACCTTTATCTTGGCGACACACATGAACACTCCTTTCCGAGAAACGCTAGAGGTAAAACATGTACTCCCACTATTTTCAACCGTGATGTGTACCGTAGATGGGGTAACAGAAATATTAGATGTTTCAAAATTTATCTTTTCTGGCTTAGATATTTCAGACAGAAGATTAACTTTTAAAATAGAACGGGAGATAATGTCTTTGTTTTCAAGATACTTTTTGTTCAGCAAAATATCAGTTGACGAAACGTTGTAATCTATGTCAAGGACGGGAGAAGCCAGCCGAACTGTCTTCTTAACAACATCATTCTGTGGAAGTAGATCAAGAGACGGCCAAACGAGCACGCCCCACCCAATTGGATAAGCTCCGACACGCCCGCCTGGAATCAAATTTACAGTAAAACTAACAGTCTCCCCCGGATTAACAATATCAGATAAATCATACATATTTACGTTGTCTTTGCTCCACTGCGATTTATCAGCCAAATCGCTTTGTACTATGTCAAATAAAGAGTGACCGATCGGCTTCCACTCAACCGTGCCGGAATTTTTTAACTTAATAACCGCTTGAAAATTCTTTGTATTGTCCGGAATAGCATAAACACCGTTTAACTCCGAAATTTTCGTCCCATTTTGAACCAGGTCAAAACTCTCCACACTCACGCTGTCTTTGCTTATATTATAATCAGACCAAGCAGAATATAATTTTCCGGAATCAGCGGGAAATTGTTTTGTAATCGTCTTAAAAGTTCTAACTCTATAATAGTAGGCAACGTTGCGATCAATTCTAGTAATGCCCGTCCTGCCATATTTGGACGAAAATTCAAATACACAACCTTTTACGTGAAGCGCGAGACTATTGCTGGTGTTACAACCCTCGCTTGGATTATCAACCACGTCAGGCTTAGTTGACCTAGAAACTTCAACGCCAGAAATATCACCCCAATCTTCAATGCTTTTGTTCCAATCAATTTTGTCTAACAATTTATAATCTGAAGCAACCTGATACCCCAAAACTATCGGCTTACTTGGTTTTTTAGGAGAAGTTAGTGGAACTCCTGCTTGCGGAACACTGCCTCCGCTTAAGGTAATGGTCGTATTTACAGTATTGTTTCCCCCATTACTTACAACAATAGTTTTTATTGAAGACGGGGAAACCCCTAGAGCCGAGCTACTAGTATCAACGGGGATTGTTGTGGTCAGTTGATTGCCATCGGCGCTGACAGAAATATCGGCCGGCAAAATTACTCGACCACCAAAATATAAACTAGTAACGCCAGCAACAAAACCGCTTCCTTTTATAGTTAAATCCAAAGCAGTATTGGCGGGAGCCGTTGTTGGAGAAACAGAAACAATAGAAAGACGCTCAATTTTAATTACGCCCAGATCTTCCGTTCTGTATACTCCATCATAAAAATCTTTACAATACCCGCTACTAGAAGATTTAACACAAGATATACGAACACCATAAAGACCCTCTTTAATGTTGCCATTAGTTTCAATACTCCACGGCTGCGATCCAGAGTTAGGAATGGAATCAAATATTCTTTTAGAACTTCCATTTTGGTCAATTAAATCAATGTTAACCAAACTATTTATAACCGGTCCTTTAGACCACTTAATTGTGTGTGGGACCCCCTTAACTAATCTGTCATAGGCAGAATCAAGATAAAAACCTCCTCTGCTTACCACAAAAGTTCTATTAACTCTAACTGAATTTATATTTATCCCTATCGTATATCTGCCTTCAATTGTTGTCTCCGGAATATTAACCAACAAATTCACATTCCGACCATTCCCTGGTGATAGTTCTTTATTATCAACATCCCTCAACACACCAGACCAGCCATCTGGCAGGCCTGAAATCGAAACATTAAAATCTCTAGGCTTACACTTGGTGCTATCAGAATCAAAAAGTTCGAATGAAACAAGATTGCTTCTACCAACATATAAGGTGGGTTGCATGTTCCACAGTATCTGTGGGGCATTGACGGTGCAGTTGTACGCGGGGTGATCATAACCAACAATACTATAATCTTGTCCCTCGTTAATATTGGTTAACTTAAAACCGTAGTTTAAACGAATATCGCTACCAACTTTTAATGGTGAGTGGACGCTTCCGTCCGCAACGGAGGCACTACCTAGCGGATTGGTGATAATTATATTTTTAAGAGAATTAGAATCGCTATCTTCCTTTAGATAAATAAAGAGACCGCCATTTTTATCACCCCCAACTCTTTCTGAAAACCCGGCATCAAAACCCATCGGCCTTCTAAATTCTAAGACGTAATAATTATCTGACCCAAAACTCAAATCTAAAGACCTCGTACCAAAGTCAGACTCTAGTGGCCTAATTTTAAAAATACCAGGTTGAATTATGCGGACAGTCGATTCTTCGGGGGTTAAATAACCCAACAGTCTTTGGATTATTCCGTTGAAATACGCAACTCCAAATCCTTTACCCAAAACGTCGTTCTCGTTACCATACTCCAAATAATGACCGGCACTGGAACATTCGTTAAGTGACGCCGGCGGATCAATGTTGGTACAAGATCCAGCGTGGGCAAGCAAACCCAAACTGTGGGCAAGCTCGTGAATTAAAAGCCCATCAAAAAAATTTCTTGGTGAAAATTCAGGATATACACGGTCAGTAGATAAATTAAAGCTTACTTTCTTGCCACTTATAGTCCTACCATCGATAATGCTAGATACACCGCTTGCTCCACAGTCAAAGTCATGACTTAAGTGAATCTCATCATAGTTACTTACATCAACCTTATTATCACTAATAAATTTTAAAATGCTATTCTCAAGAAACTGACTACATTGACTCTGGTTCGCCAATAAAAACGACCTTCTTTCATTACTAATCGTAAAATTGACCCAATCACCGTAAATATTAAACAACATCTTCAGTTTACCATGCGACACTTCTTTAAAATAACGCGAGATAATACCATCATCACCAAGCTTGATTTTTAAATAATCCTTCGGATTGTATACTGGTCTGAAACTAGTGGAGTCCAAACCAACATGGACGAGAAAAAAAAGTATTCTCTTTGTACCATTCCTAACAAAAAAACGTCCTGGACGAGATATGTCAATTTGTTCACCAAAAATTCTTGTTTCCAGAGCCACCGTATCACTGCCTCCATCAGTACCACCACTTCCAGCATTCGCGTCAGACCCTAAAGCAAACGTTGAGGCAAATAGATTCGTTGATGGTGATGAGGAAGATGTGCCGTTACTAGCCACAATACGATAGCTGTAATAAGTGCTGGAGGCAATTTTTGTATCTATATAATTAGACGCCGATGTAACCCCCGCAAAGCAAGGTGCCAACATACTTTCAAAGCAACGAGGAGGATTTGTAGTAAATATATTTGAATTTACCGGTATGGTCGCAACCGAACCATCGGCGTTAAATCCACCAGTGCGGTATACAGCATAACGAAGACCGGAGCCGGAAGACGTCCATGAAAATTTTGTGGATGTGGCACTAGCCGGGCCCAGTAGAGCAAGATTGGTTGGGGTATTAATAGCAACTGGCAATGGGGCCGGAGTCACGGGCGAACCAGTAACGATTACTGAAATCTCAGCCGATGGGACACTTGCTCCAGCGAGATAAATCTTATAAATATAAGCCCCCGCAAGAGCCGTGTTATCTGTCGCTTTTATACTAGACTGGCCGGCCGGAAATACTGCAACAGTACAAATTAATTTAGCCGCAGCGCCAGAACAAGCCGGATAGCTCGAAGCCGAGATAGAAACTGCCGCCATGTTAGACATTTTAAAATAAGAAAATATCTTGTCTCTAACATTCTTAAAGTAACTCGTAGATAGACTGACTGGCTCTCTAGTTATTAAAACCGCTCCCTTACTAAGGTTTGTTATGCTTAAATCAACCCCGCCACTGCCATCGGCCTTTCGTGTGACAAAAGATTCCTGTGTGGCAATTACTCCGCTACCATCAGTGCCATCTGGGTAGCTAGAAACAACTCTAAAATAATAAGTAGCGCTTGGATCCAAGCCGGAGAGTTTAACGCTATGTTTGTTTCCGTCAGAACCAGACTCTATCCTAGAAACCCCGACAGCCGGAATGGTGGAAATGTTGTCATAAGGCGCTTTCGTTTTATCTTCAGAATAATATGTCTGAAATGGGGCTTTTGAATAATAAACGATGCTACGAGACGAAATGCTGGTTGTCCAGCCGATATTCGCTTCCCCCTTACCAGCAATATTTACAGTATTCGCAACAACAGGTCCACCGGTAATCATTATTTGTGGCATACGAGTTTTAAAAGATCTTGGAGTAATTATCTGCGCAGTTCCCCCAAGATCATTCGCAGACTCAACAATATAATAGTAAGTGGTGCCAGCTAATAAATTTCTAATCTCCGCATAACTACGGTTAATAAAGTTCTCCGCCCTCTTCGTGGTTCCATCGGCTATTGAGTGGGTCGAGCCTGACTTTGTTGAGGTTGAAAAATCTTGATACGTTGAATAATATACAGTATTGCGAGTAGTAATATAGTTAGGCGTACTCCAACGTATATCAACGCCAGTTTCGTCATTAACGGTGGATGCAACATCTGTAAGAATAAAAGAAGGCGAGGGGGGTGGTAAAATAAAAAGATAGGTACTAGACTCCACGTCTGCTCCGTAAGTAGTGCTATCCTCACGATAATCAACGGATTTAACACGAAACTGATAATAGGCCTTAAAATTGTTTACTGATCTCGGTTTTGTTGAATCATAAAACTTAGAAGACGGCTCAAGGCCAGTTAAAGTAACTTCATGGATTTTTTTTCCATGAAATACCCCGTTATTATCGACACCATCTTCATTGGCTACTCTTATGTCCAAATTTGGATTATCCCATGAACGTATCACGTCTGGTCGTGATGTATCTAATCCATTAAATAGGTAGGAGACTTGGCTATCAGATTCTATGTTTGTCGTCCAAAATATCTTAGCAACGCCACGGCTATTGGGCGGAAAACTAACTATCGGGCCAGAAGTTATTGTTAGTGGCCCCGGAACTAATACGGCAGAAACTGAAGTAAAATTAAAAAGCAAAAAAGTCAAAATGGTAAAAAACAAAAGTACCCTCCTATATATTCTGAAATCCATATTCACAACATTAAGTATAGCAACTGCGCAAAATAACGCACACATCAAACCTGTGTATTAGTCATTTTTAACCCCAACCATGAGGTCGAACCTCACGGTTTTTAATGGTATAATTTCTAGAGCTGCCACGGCTCTAAGGCCACAGCCCAGCCTTGGCCATCCTTTTCCTCCCCGAGAGCGATAAGGAAAAACTTTATTTCCGGATACGCCTCAATAAATGCCCGATACTTACTTTTCTTAAATTGATTAACATTTGTTTTAATTTCATAGGCAAACTTATCTTGTATCACGAAATCTACCTCTTTTTGCGCTGATGTTCTCCAGAATCCTATCTCTTCAAAATCATACTTTTCTACAAACTGTCTAAACACAGAGTTCTATAATAATTGTCTCTTATAGGCTCTCAATTCAAAAGTTGACATGTTACCTGTAAAAAAAAAGCGCAGTCCGGTATCACAAAAAAATACCTTCGGCATTTTGCTTATCTCTTTTCTGGCATTTCTAAAAAATGGCGACACAGGCGCGATATGATAAGACTTCTTCGTTGTATACAAATAATTATCAATTGACGTTTTTGATACGCCCAGGGTGTTGGCGAGTTCAGATGCGTTAACTAGGTTACCGACTTGAGTGGCTAAAATTTTAAAGAGGGCATAAAAAATCTCTTCCTGTTTTATATTAGCCTCATAGATATCCTTCTTAATATAAGAATAGGCCAACTCCTTCAGTATGTTTTCTTTTTCCTCTACCGGCGCGAAGTAGGCTGTAGCTGGCTCACTCTTCAGAAGCACGAGCAAAATATCTCTGTCCATGATCTCCGCTACCGTTTTTAACTGTGCTTAATGAGTTACAAAATGGACACTTTGTACGTTTTTTTAAAAAGCATAATCGTTAATATCTAAACTAGCTTGTAATAGAAGGCCAGTATAGCAGTTTCATGTCCCAAAAATGTCTATTATATTATACCAGCAATTCGCTCTTTCTCGCCTTCAAGATATTAATTATCTCGTTACTGGTCGCTTCATCTATTTTTTGGCCAACGGCAGTCTTACCCAAAGACTTTCGCTTTTCTTGTCCTATTGCCAGCAGATCAGAAACCAACTTATCAGAATTGTATAATCCTTGTGTGTTATCAACGATAGAGATATCACCCGCAAGAACACTGGCGGCATCAACAAAATCTTTAACAAGAGGTGGGGCATTAGTGACCGCTAAATTTCCGGCCTCCAGCCGAGACAATAAATCCCCTAACCCAGAAAGTAAACCGCGCCCCACGTTTGTCAAATTATCTGCAAAAGGAAAGAAGGCACCATCAGTCTTGGCGTAAACCGGCACTGGACCAAAGACAGAAAAAACTAAACCAAAAAACATAAAGTAATCTGATGCTCTGTTTGCCCACAACTCTCAATTCCAGAACTTCTGAAGATATTTTCCATGAAGTAATGCTCATGTTAAAATCACACTTTTATTGTACAACAAAAAACGGACGGTAAACAGTTGATAACCCTATCTGCCAAACACCGCGAAAAGATACCCGACATCTTGCCTAATAGTCTTGGCGTTAAGAGTAACTGTACCGTTCTCCGCCGGACGAACGAAGCCTCCGATTCGTACAAAGTTTCTGGAAGAAGAGTTATATTGATACAATGCCGCGTTTTTCCAATTGGCAACTGTCGGCTCTTTAATGATAAGCTGAATCTCCATGGGCGCCTTGGACACATTTATATTAGACTCCGGATCGTCTACTGGAAATTGTGATACAACTTCAATATAAAACATGTGAGACGAAAGCAGTTTCAAGCCCAGTGACAATCGGGCAATGGCCGTCTTCAAGTAAGTATCGGCTAATTCAGCGGAAGACAGCGAAGCGAAACCAAGCGATGGCCGGGTTGTCTCCAGACCACCGCAAGTTACAAACGAAAATGGACACAAGGAATCAGAATAAAGAGAATCAGCAGGAAACGATAGGCGGATAGAGCCAACGCTTATTGCCTCCGCATTCTTTAAATCAGCGCTGACGGACTGGGTTGTGTTATTAAACTCACTGATTGTCAGATTAGAGATAGTAGCCAGTGCAGAATCAAAGGAGTTGTCAATGGCCAAAATATCTGCCGCCGTGGTTGAATAAACCGGAGGAAGATCCCTAACTAAAGGTAATATGGGACCGATTGTATCTTCTATCGAAAATTCTTTATAATTTGACCCCCCTCCGCCACGAGTAGAGTCAATAACTTCTACAATAAAGAACCCGGCAGACGAAATTAGAGAAGCCGGTACTGAAACCTTAAGTTGGTCGGAGCTAATAAATGTTACCGGCAGTCTACTCGTTCCGCCCAATTCCACAACTGAACTTGGGGTGAATCCAGAGCCATCTATGGTTAGGGTAAATGCCCCGCTGTTAATGGATTTAGAGGTCGGTGAGATAGAAGTAATAATGGGAACAGACGGTACGAGCAGAGACTGTGTACTATCCACCAAATATGAATAAACATCTTTGCTGTATTCACCCGAAAAAATCTGTCCGCCGATCAAAAATATTTTTCCACCGAGCAAAACGGTATTATAACCGATCATAAACGGAAAACCCGGAAAAACAATCTCCTGCTCCCAATTTTTACCGTCCGAAGACGACCAGAGATTGTTTTGATTATTGAACTTTTCGCCGGCAGTTAAAATATATAGTTTGTCTTTAGAGACCACAGTAGAAAAACCATACCTGCCAAACCATGGCGCGTTCGCAACATCTTTAGTCCAGTTTACTCCGTCACTCGAAGACCAAACGTCATTAAGCCGCCCGGACTCGCCAACACCCCCCAAGAGAAATAATTTATCTTTAAATAACAATATCTTATGATTAGCCCTTGGCGACCATTCGCCCTCCCCCTCCTTCTGCCAACTCTTACCGTCTGCCGATGACCAGATGTCATTTTGATAACCGAGGGCGTCTACTCCGCCAAAAATCCACAGTTTATCTTTGAAGGAAATCGCGGTCATATCAGATCTCGCCGACCATTCGACCTTCGTGTCCAAAGAGACCCAACTTTTCCCATCCCCAGACGACCAAACATCATTTTTATAACCGCTTGCGCCAAATCCACCGAGTACAAAAACATTGTCTTTCAAAACTACCGCGCCACTTCCACTCCTCCCCGACCAACCGACAGATTTCGCCTCCTGTTTCCACTCCTTGCCATTTTTTGAAGACAACACATCAGTCAAATATTCACCATCTTTTTCTCCGCCCAAAACAACTAAACTGTCTTTGAAGTTGACCACTCCGTGACTTTGTCTGCCAAGCAGAATACCCTCTTTTATTTTCTCTGGCGCCCAAAAAAGTTGTGGCAGGGCTTCTTTGGCAAAAGAATATCTCAAAGAAGTAAAAAGGGTGAAAATAACCCCCACAATAATAAAAACTTTTTTATTAGTTACCTTTGGCATCTTTGGATAATTTATTTACTCTATCTTCAACCACCCTCATTAAATCCCCCGCCCTCTGTTTGGCTTTTTCTTCCACCCAATTCTTAAAGAAATCGGATATCACTCTCCAGTCCGCGGTTTTAGGATTTATTTCTAAACTTTTGATAGCTCCCCAGAAACTGTCCCCGACAAAATCCACGCTCTTTGGATCGTATAAAACGCCTTTATCTTCAAAAAATACTTGCTTAAGGAAAGCCAACGACCCGGGCGGTGGTGGCGAACGACTGATGACATCCATTTTTCCCAAATTTCCTCCGACAATGGAAACCGCGGCCATTCCCAACTCCTCATCTCCTGAAAATATTCCCGCGACCAAAGCCCTTTTAGCGGCCTTGAAATAATCGCCCCAACCATAATACTTTTGAGCATCTTTGAATTGCGCGCTGATAAAATTCAACCTCGCATTTTCTGTAAGGGGCGCTTTCCCCAGAATCCCCATGGAATACTGCTGGACGAGGACCAGTTCCTTAAAATATTTATCATCCCCCGGTAAACGAGTGGCGAGATAAGCAATATTAAATTGTTGACCGCCAAAAAGATCGTGCTTTCGATCCTTCCCCTCGATACCGCTGATAGCACTTATTTTACCATCCGGGGTTTTTCTATAGCCAACATTCACATGGATATTCACCGGTACCGAAACTTTTATCGGCTGACCATTGATATCCAAATAAGCCCTGCCGGTAGTTGGATCTATCAAGTCAATCTCCTTGGCATAAACCAGTTGCACATATTGATCGCCACCACTCTTTAAACTCCCCGCGACTTCTTCTTCTGTTGCCTTGCTTAAATCTATCCTCCCGTCTCCAAATATCGCCCGCTCGTTCGGATCAATTTTTAGTCTGGCGACCTTGCCTTCTGAAACCTTATCATGGAACCTCTTTATAAGACCTGCCGTTTCAATGGCCGCCTCATCCGCGTTTTTAACCAAAGCCACCGACATAATACTGATATCAAGATCATTCCTGCTAACTTCATGTACTCCCCGTAGTGTAGAACCATTTATACCTCCAACAACCTCTATTTTTTTATTGGCGGATAGTTTAAAATCCTGAACAATTGTTATACCGGCTGAAAAAACTTCCTTCAAACTTTTATCACTAACCGCCTTAATGGACGCAACAAGCGCTCGAAGTTCCGACGAAAGAATGAACTCAACCCCCTGTTCTTTTATCAGGTGGAACTTGCTTGATACGCGTCGAGCCATATATTCCGTTAAGCTCTTGCTCTTTTGATAAGCAGCGCTTGCAACTCTTTTGACAAACTCCTTCATCCTAATAGAAGATATAATAGCGCTCCCCGCCCGAGACCTTTGTCTAAAACTTCTGGACAATTTACCGCCCCCAAACGTTCCAAATGTCGCCAGATTATAACCTTTCAAGGAAAAAGACTTAGGTAGGCGCAGTCCCTGTAAACCCTTCATAAGATCGGCGGGGGTTGCAGTAAATAAGCCGTCAATAGTGGACAGAATCTCAATAGCCGGCAGACCATATTTAGCGGCCGTGGTATTGTTCAGCCCTAGTTCATCCATTGCCAGTATTGAGGGGACAACATCCATGAATACTGCCATTACCTTTGCGGCCAGAATATTGTGAAGCATCATGGCGGCGCCGCCAACAATTAGAGGATAATGCTTCTTAATCTCGAGATCTTTAACTACCGCTATCTTCTCGGCGACTCTTTTGGCCATAGTACCATCAAAATTTTCTATTATCGAAGAATAAATATCGGAAGATAAAAAGTTAACGCCCAAGTCTAGTGGAATGGGGGCCGATCCTGTTAGAATCGACTGAACATAGTTAGCCGCTATTTCCGTATTGCTTCTGACATCAAAGTCTCTGGCCGTAAAAAGCAAGAGCCAACTCTCGGCCTGCTTAAGGTCATACGAATTGCCTTTCATCACCGCCGCGTAAATTTTTTTTATCATCTCGATCTGTGGTAGTCCAAAAGCCTTGGCGATCTGGGGAGTATATGGCATCTCATTTTCCGCCATAAACTTTTGATAATCGCCATTAAGGAATTGGCCAATCTTGGCCCCCCTCTTCTCCGCTCTTTGAAGGGCGGTCAAAATGAACCGAATTGCCGTCTCATACTGTTTGGCTATGCCGATATTTTTGTCATAAGTCTCAACATCCAAAAGTTTACTTTTATACGCCTCAAAATATTGATCGGCTATCAGGTTGGTATTTTTAGGATCCGGGCCGGAGTGAAATTCACAGGAAACTTTTTTCTCCAAAGTAATCGGGTCAACATACTTTCGACCTATATCCTGACATGCCTCCTTGCTAGATACTTGAACCAAATACGCATCGTTTCTTCTTGTGTCTGAATTATAATAACTGCACGAACACGTTTGTTTACTACCCTCGTTCGCCAATCTCGCCTTTTCCTGCGCCTCCGCGATTTTGTAAGACATCTCTCTAAGATACGAAGGCTCCTCAACAAACTTCTTGGACGTCATGAGTTCATCAACCGCTCGATGAAAGTAATTCTGTAAATCTTCCACATATCTTAAAACATAGTTAGTGGCGTAACCTTCCAACTCCCGCTCACGCAAGCGCTCGGCCACCTTATCCATCTTTTTATCTTTCCAATCATCCTCCCACTTGTCATCTTCATCCATAAGAGGCAAAAAACCGGACTCATAAAATAGCTGGAGACAAAAGTCACTCAATCCGCCCGCCGTGTTATAAACCGTGTATATTTGGTTCGCAACTCTCTGCTCTATATCAAAATTGTACGGATCTTCAAACAATTCATCCTCATATTTTTCCAACACTGGTAATGTCGCCAGAAAGCCGCCATAATTTCCGCACGCCTCATATTCTTTGGCGTACGCAACTGGGACGAAAAAGAGCTGAAAAAAAATAAAAAAAATAGAACAATAAATCGAAACATTGATGGCCGCTTTTTTAATTATATTTTCAAAAGTAAATTTCATTTTAAAAACCTAAAAATCGACTGACCCAATCACTAAAAAACTTTTTGGCCGTATAAAACAAGTTCGCTAATTGTTCGCCCGCCTCACTTACCACAGAAAGTTCTTCTTCCCTTGAAACAGAGGAATCGGCCTTAAGAAATTCGGCCTCTAGTAAATTAAATTGCTTTTCGGCCAGCGGTTTGGCCGGATCATTGTCTTTAGCGCTAATCAAAACCAGAGTTAAGCCCTTTTTCGGAACACCCCCACTGCCAAAAACAGGACTATCAATAAGTAGGCTATATTGATACCTACCCTTAGTTTCTCCGGGGACTTGATACGGCTTTAGTATAAATCTCTGCGCGGAATCTTTTATATCTTTATCAGGGCTTTTATACTTTTCAACGTCAGCCTTATCGATGGCAATCATGCACTTTTGATCTACCTTTTCTTCTTTTCCACACTCCTTTCCGATAAACAAATAAGATTCTTCTATCTTCCCAACAGCGGTTACGACCGGCAACTCCGCCCCATCGACATAAAGTTTAACATCCAGAAGCTCGCAAGAGAGATTACACTTACTATCCTTCGTCCCATTCTTCGCGCCATCATCACACTTTTCGCCAGCGTCTATCTTGCCGTTGCCACACTTTTCAACTGGCGCTTGACAAAAACCAGTCGTTGGCCCACTGGACAAAAAGCTGCCCCTCATAAATGGATAAAGGCCAGGATTTTTTGGCTTCTTATAATCTAAATTAAATTCCAAATCCGGTGGATTAGTGGGTTCCGTACCCTCCCTGTTTAACTTAAGTTCATTGCCGCTCTCCAGCAAAACTTCGTCCTGAAGAGCCGACCAATCAGGTCTTTTTAATCGATCCTTGATGCTTAAATTCCACCACGGAACACAGCCCAGTACTGATATGGAGGACCCGCTTCTTTGGGTTATGGGAGCAAAGCCGGAAGGACACTGTCCTTGACTGCCGCAAGCAGAAAGAACGACATTTTCGGTAATAGGACCGCCTGTTGAATTCCACTGTCTAATTTTTGAATCATACACCATATCATATTTATAAGAATTGCACCTAAGCGTTGGCTCCTTAGGATGGTAATATGGGTATTCAGATTCAAAATATTTTGATGCACACCTCCTCGGCTCAATTTTAAGAACGGGATTTATTCTCTCTATTTTCCAGTCAACCACAGACTGCGCTGGCTTAGCAAAATCAACAGCCAATTCATCCTCCTTTGGATTGTAACCAAAAACGTAAAAGCCAATCTTATGAGAACCCTCGGTTGCGGGAAAGCCAATAGTCAGACGATTGTCATAATCACCCCCATTTAATCTTTTTCCTGTCGATACGCCATCCAAATAAGTCTGAATGAGGGAGAACCATATTTGAGGAACTTGAACAATGTTTTTATCAAAATACATCGCCCCTTGGCTATCTTTGATAGTTAAAACAATCGGATATTCGACTTCCATATTTATGACATTTGTTTGTGTTGCAGAAAATGGAAAAGTTTTGATGACTAGGCGGAATGCTCCCGAAGTTTTAGGTTTCAAACCAACCACCATAGTTGGAGTATCCCCACTGCAAACTGGCGCTTCGGCGGTTTTAAGAAATTCTGAAAGCTGTCCACCAGAAGTGTTAACCCCATTAATAATCCGTGGTTCACCGATCTTCGCCGACTGCCCCACGATGCTTGACTCAAAAATATATCCATCAAAACCATCTGGGCTTAAAACGCCCTTCCCGCCGAGAACCAAAGTACCAGCCGGACCATACTTAGAATTACCGCCAGTGCTATATGTCGGCGTGCCGGCCAAACATCCAATTTTTATATAAGTTGGTGTCTGGTCTCTATCGGG
Source organism: Candidatus Vogelbacteria bacterium (assembly GCA_016215345.1). GTDB lineage: Bacteria > Patescibacteriota > Minisyncoccia > Phycocordibacterales > UBA12445 > JACRKD01. The sequence goes on from JACRKD010000037.1 coordinate 21,248, forward strand.
ATCCCCTTTAGTAGTAAATTTTATTTCAATGCCACCAGGCTCGCCACCCCTAACTTCATAACCCTCTTTGGCCAATGCCGGAGCAAAAATTGCCAACACAAAAAACAAAACGAGACTTAAAATAATCCCATGACTTTTCATTACCTCCAGTATACCACCAATAATCTATCCCCGCTCCACACAAATATACACACCCCCTCCCTAATCACGAGGTTCAACCCCACTATTTTTAAAATGTGGTCTAATTTTGATAATCTTCGTGGCGTCTATGGATAGACCTTCTGGCAAAAAAAATGTTTTTCCCCTTTCTAGGGCAATATTCTCAAAAAATATTTTATACTCGGCCACAAAGTCAACAAACGGTCTTAATGGTTTAGTATTAACAACAGACGAAAAATTATTTTTACCAATATAGTCCAAATAGCTAGACCAGCGATAGTCTTCGAGCTGTTGCAATGAACTCTTGTTTTCGGTTTTAACGAAAAGAACGAGTGGATTAGCATGAATATAATAAGTAAGATAGGCAAGGTATGACTCATCAAAAATTGGTTTCGCCTTAAACCTACCCTGGAACAAAACCCCATTCCTGTCGTACTTAGAATTAAAATACATAGTCTGGCCAGTAGACAATTTATGCATAAATTTACTAATACCGCCCTTCCTACGTTCGTACAATAATAAATGATAATGATTGGGCATCAAAACATAAGCGCAGATATCGACAAGTACGTCCCGGCTCTTTTTATTACCCTCACCATCAAAACTACTGTCGCTCAGCGGAATATTGGACTGTTGATTGGCGTCATTTAAAACATATAGATAGTGTATGAATCGCAAATAATCGCTATCGTCACCAAAAATATCGCGACCTTCTGTGCCACGGTTATATACGTGATAAAATACGCCCTCTTCAAAAAATCTTTCTGACATATCAAATACTATAACACACTTTCTTAAAATACGAGGTTGGAACCTCATGGTTTTGGATTTGTAAAATAAACGATAGGGGGTATAATAAGAACATGAAAATATATAAAATAATAAAAATAATATTATTGATAACGCTGGCATTGCCGGTAATTAGCCTCGCTGAAGAAAAAATATGCAAAACTGGATCAAAAATCGGCAGTTTTGACTATGCCAAGTGCATAGAAGCGGGCGGTGATCTAGGTGATATATTTAAAACCGGGTCCCCCGGCAATAATAGGTGGGGATATTGCCAAGCTCGAGGCTCGGAATGCGATTTCCCCGGGTCTAAAACATCGGAAGAGCTGTACAGCAAATGTTCCGCCTACGCAAACAACTTAACAGGAGATGCTAAGGAGCAAAAACTGAAAGAATGCAGTGAGCTCCAGTCACCAAAAGAAGAGGTGGCCGACTGCGGTAGCCTAAATTTATCGGGACTTGTGGAACAAGAAAAAAGATCGAGGGTTTTAAGTTGTTTGGGGGAGAAAACTACAAGCAATACCGCGCCCGGCGCCAAACCATCATACTGTGGCAGTAGTTCGCGAGGATACTACTTTGAACATCTAGATCAACTAGACAAATCCTACGGCCTAGACGATAAACCGAGCGTGCCAAGACGAGAAAGGGATGCCGCCTATTTGGAAAAGGCGAAATATTACAGTTGCATGGGATCACCCTGCGAATTTTACAAAACAATGACAGCCAAAGGCATTGAAGATAAAATTTTAAGTTGTTATGGGGTAGAAGCGATTAAAATTACACCGCCCGTGCCAAAACCAAAAATAGAAACAATCAAAATTTTGCCTGTACCAAAAGTGGAACCAATTAAAATTACACCGCCCAAAAAAGTACCACCACCGACAACCCAAATAGACAAAGTGGTAAAAGAAAAGGAACCAAAACCTGAGACAGGCAGTGGTATAAAAAATGACAACGGCACACTGACACCAGAACCAGAAACAAAATACACCGATGGGGTGCGACTTTCGGCAGGCAGTAGAGAAGAAACCGAGAGGACGCTTGCGGGACTCAATGAATCAGGTGGCTCATCGGTGTTGGTTATAAAAGACCCCAGAGGACGAGAGGCGCGAATTGGAGTATTCAAGGACAGCGAGGGACAAATTAGATACACGACTGATGGCCAGACGTTTTACGACTCGCTTAGTTTAATGATAGCCCCATCTGCGAGAGAAAGGCTTTCCCGTGGATATGACGCCGTTACTGGAATTCCCGGCGCGATCAAAGACAAGATATTCGGCTTCCTCTTTGGCACAAAGGATAAAGACAAAGACAGGCAGATGATAAGCGACGTAAGCTCCTCGGTGCTAGCCGGTTTAAACATTCGCGGCTCGGGACGACAGAACGCCGGAGAAATCATTAACAATATTAAAGACAAGATCGGCGAAAAAATAATTGGCAAGATAGAAGATGCCGCCGGGGGAGGAACGACCGGAGTAAACGCCGTGAAAATTTTAGCGCAACAAATGTCCGTGGATCGCTTCGCCCAAGCGGTGAGAATATACCTCAAGGAAAGAGAGGACGGCCGGCTACTTAAAGATATTATTAAAAATCCGCCACCGGAGCTATCCGCCAGCCAACTACCATCTCAATCTGATGCCAACCTACTTTTCTACGGAAAGCTTGAGGATGCTTATAATGTTGTAAAATTAAGGAGGGAGATGAAGTAGAGATTGTTTGTCACCAGCTTTTTATCTCCCATATCTGCTTCGTATAAGATTCGAATCCTTCCGGAGTTTCTAAGATAAGCGGTATATCGTTCCCACCGAATTCTCTCAGTTCAAAAACAAAATTTTTCAAGCCCTCAATGCCGATAGCGCCATAACCTATATCTTCATGACGATCAACCCTTGAGCCAAGAGGCTTTTTGGAGTCGTTGAAATGCACACAGGCAATATTCTTTATTCCAATATATTTATCTAAATCAGTAATTGCTTTCTCGGCCAATTTTTTGTCCCTCCAGTCATAGCCAGCACCAAAAGAGTGTTGAGTATCTACGCAAACCCTTACCCTCCCGCGCCCCACCTTGGTGGTAAGTTGGTCCACTATAGCTTTATAAATATCTCCGAGTTCTTCAAACAAAAAACCAAATTCGCTCCCCTGTCCGGCCGTATTTTCCAGAATCACTGAGGCTTGTGAGCCATCAGTTTCCTCTACAGCCTTTTTTATATTCTCAACATAATTTTTAATCGCTTCACGCTTATCCATCTTCAAACTTTTACCAAGATGAATAACTGCTCCGTCTCCACCAAGCGCGTCAGCGTTAAAGATATCCTCTGCCAAAGATTTGGCCTCAAAACTATCTCCCGAAAACGGTTTCGCAAAATTTAAAAGATAAGATGCATGAACGACTAAAGATTTTATTTTTTTTCTATCTGGAAAATTCGTCACTGCTTCTGCCTCTTCTTTTGTCAAAGATTTAAGTCTAGCCTGAATCGGGCTCTTAGCAAAAACCTGCATAGCTTCTGCGCCAATGGAGACAGCTTCCTCAAACGCTCCACGAAATCCCTTGCTGACCGAAAAGTGCGCGCCGATGGGGTTGATATTTTTCACAAATCAATATTAACATAAACGGTGTCAGGTACCCTAAACAAAGGTACCTGACACCGTTTATTTCCACAGGAGGTTCAACCTTGTTTTTATTTTATCCAAGTTTATTTGGAAACTTTAGTGAGAACCCTCGTGAACGATGCTGGGCTATTCATCGCCATCTCTGAGAGAACCTTTCGATTGAGACCAATGTTTGCCTTCTTTAGCGCACCAATTAACTTACTGTAACTAATCCCATTCAACCTAGCGGCGGCGTTTATCCTGACTTCAAACAGTCTCCTGAAATCCTTCTTCTTCTTTCTGCGATGAGCAAAGGCGGACCTTCCTGCGTGACGAATTGCGTCTTTAGCCATTCGAACTTTCGTACTTCGTCCAAACCTAAACCCCTTAACCTGTTTTAAGATATTCTTCCTCTTCTTTAACGCATTAACGCCTTTTTTCACTCGTGACATAGTTGTATTATATTTTTTATACTAAATACCGTAGACCATTCGCTAATTTGGCAGATACTGTTTCAAAAGTTTGTGCCTAATTGTAAAACCGCCATATCTCTTACCGGCCAGTTGAGCCGATCGCGACATCTTAGCGTTGAAATGGCACTTGCCGGGCTTTCTGGCTAGAACCTTACCGCTCTTAGTAACCTTTATTCTTTTTGAATACGACTTGTTGGTTTTCATTTTGTTATTTGGCTTTTTCGATCATCAAGCTAAGTCCATTGGGGCCAGCCTTTATATCCTCGATCCTCCTATACTCTTCTGTTATCAACCTTAAGATCCTCTCCATCCTCTCTCGAAGAAACTTTGGATCCATATATTTAGCGCGACCCCGCAAGTAAAGATTTATTCTCACCCGATTGCCAGCCTTAAGAAATTTAGACGCCATTTGCGACTTAAGTTCGAGATCGTGGTCTCCTGTCCCTATCTTAACCTGGATGGTTTTGGTCTCGGAAACGTGGGCGGAAGTTTTAGCAGACTTGGCCTTCTTCTTCTCCAGATACTGAAACTTACCATAATCCATGATTTTTGCAATAGGCAGAACCGCCTTGTCAGATATCTCAATCAGATCAGTGCCTGCCCTTTGCGCGAGAATAATCGCGTCAGAAAAAGCCATTATGCCCAGATTCTTGCCATCTTCACCTATGACACGAAGTTCGGTGGCCCTTATTTGATTATTTATTCTTACCCTATTATTCAATTTTTAAAAGTAAAACAACACTGAATTCACAACAATCAACAACCCCGCGGCAAGCCGACGGGGTATGGTCTGAGGCATGACCTAAACGAATAATCTAAGCTGACGTGGTTCCTCTGACCTCGTCTTTCCTTGATTGGCGACATATCTTTCGACCGCTTTCCAATCTCCCCGCT
>JACRKD010000039.1 GCA_016215345.1 Candidatus Vogelbacteria bacterium
AACCGATATGGTGCCGCTTCTGTTCTTGTTCCGGCGGATGAACATGGGTATATTCTACGTCTGCAACACCCACTTTTCAATGTAATCTACGGAAGAATATGAATGGATCAGGTGTTCAAATGAGGATTGCGGAAGTCAGGCGTCGAAACTGCTCGCGCACAATTATTCAAAGAAATTTCTCGCCCGAAATGATACACTACTTTCAGTGTAATTTACGGATTGGAATATACTGGGGCTATAAATTCCTCATTTCATGACCTAAAACATAGTAAGGGCGCTATCCCTTCCTTAAGAACAGTGGCGAGGGCATTTTGTTGTCCGTGATAGCGGAAATAATTTTATTAGAGGCTTCAGGCATGAAGGGCGAGAGCATTCTCGCAATATAATAGATAGATAAGACTAGTTCTGCAACCTGCCTCCTGGCTAACCCAGGATCTTTTTTAAAAACTTCAAACGGTTTATTTGTTTGAATAAAGAGATCAGCTTCAGAAATTCTCTTCCAGATGAAATCCATCGCCTTATTGAATTCGTAATTTTCTATGAAGCTAGAATACCAACTTTCTTCCTCGTATTCTTCTTTCGAAATATCCACAGGAGACGATAAATAACTCTCCGACATCTTCATCACCCTGCTTACAAGATTCCCCAAGCCGTTAGCAAGCTTAGAATTGTAGGACTCTCTCATCCTATCCTCCGTAAAAGGGCTGTCCTCAAACGGAGTAACCTCATGCAGTAGGAAATAACGCAGGGCGTCTGTCCCAAACTTCTCGGCCATTTCAAACGGGTTAACTACATTCCCTAAACTCTTCGACATCTTCTGCCCGCCGGCACCGGTTATAAAGCCGTGGATCATAATTTGCTTTGACGGAGGAAGGCCGGCAGAGATAAGCATCGCCTGCCACATAGCTGACTGCTGTCTCAAATTATCTTTGCCAGCGAACTGAATTACCGGCCAAAGAGAACGAAACTTGTCCATATCATCAGGCCAGCCAATCGCCGAAACGTAATTAACAAGCGCGTCAAACCAAACGTACATGACCTGTTCCGAATCATTGGGAACCGAAACCCCCCATGGCATCTTCTTCGCCAGCCTCGAAATAGAAAAATCCTCAAGACCGGAGGACACAAACTTTTTTATTTCATTAAAACGAAACTCCGGAACAACAAAATTCGGATGACTTTCATAAAAGGTTAGAAGCTTATCTTGATACTTAGAAAACCTGAAAAAATAGTTCTCCTCCTCCCTCACTTCAAGGTCTTTATTGGGATGTATTGGGCAACGGCCGCTAGCAAGCTCGGAATCAGTTTTTTCAAGCTCGCAACCTACGCAGTATTTAACCTTATACTGTTTTTTATAAATATCCCCAGCCATATCACATCGATTCCAAAATTCCTGCGCCGCCATGACATGGTGCCTGTCCGTAGTTCTTATAAAATTATTATAAGTTAAATTAAGCGCGGTCTTAAGTCTGTCAAACTTAACCGCGAAACCATCTGTATAAGTCTGCGGATCAAGACCGGCCTCAATCGCTTTCTCATAAATCTTCTGGCCATGCTCATCGGTGCCAAAATTAAAAAACACCTCGTAGCCTAAAGAAGCGTAGTGCCTGGCGACAACATCGGCCTGAATAATCTCCAAGGCAAAGCCGATATGAGGTTCGGCATTTATATACGGCAAAGTAGTTGTTAGATAAACTTTTTTAGGCATTGGTTCTTTTCCTCTGTTCTATGTCTTTTACTAGCTCCATAAGTACAGCCGATCCCGGAACGGCGAGAATCGCGCCAAGGAGGCCGGCTAGATCAGCTCCGACTATAATGGCGAGAACCACGAGAAGCGGCGGCACGCCAACAACCTTTCGCACCACCAGAGGATAGATAAGGTGATTTTCAAACTGTTGAATTATCACGTACAAACCAAAAGCCATAAACCCCAAAGTAGAACTCTGTGTGAAAGCGATTATAATACCGGGCGCGGCCGCTAAAATGGGACCAAAAACCGGAATGATTTCAAACAAGGCCGCGATGAGAGCCAGAGCCAACGCGTGTTTAATACCAAGAACAGACAAGCCCAAAAATACGAAAACGCCAATTAAAAGAGCAAGTAAAATCTGCCCCTGCATCCAAAGTCCAATTTTCCTTTGCGACCGCTCCCAAAGATTGATTATATACTTCTCATATTTAATATGGCTTATGAGACGCAAAAAGTTATCGATCCCTTTTTCCTGAACCGCCAAATAGAAAGATATAACAATTACCAATATGAAACTAAGCATCCCGCCAAAAACGTACTTGGCAGATTCAACAAAGTTGGAAGCGGCGACATTTGAAGCCACGCTTATCGCCGGAAACAAATTATCGAGAGAAAGGTTGTTGGCCAGACTTAATTTCACTCCTTCCAAAAATACCCCCGGGGTACCGGAAACGTAGTCGTCAAAACTTATAGTCTTAATAGATTCCGGAATGGTATTAAATAGTTTAAACATATCATCAAAGACAAGCGGCACGAACCAGAGAACAGATCCCAAAATCACCAAAAAAGTAATAACGTACAAAATAATGACCGACGGGACGCGTGGAAGACCTCTTTCAATAAACCACTTGGTCATAGGCTCGATAGAAGAGGCGATCACCACCGAAGTAAGAATAATCAGAACCAGATCAGAGAGGTAATATAGCCCCGCCACCAATACAAAAATGAAGAGGCCCTTAACTATCGTACCGGTTGTTATACTAATATCGAATGTGGTGTTTTCGTTTTTCACAACCTAATGGTACTACAAAGACAGTATCCTGGCAAAAACCTCGCTCTGTTCAAACGGACCGATGATGGCTAGATTTAAGTTGCTGTTTTTAAAGATCTCTTTCGCCACCCTAAGCAATTCTTTGCCGGTAACCTTCTGGACATTCTTAATATACTCCTCCGGATCAATTATTTTCTTCTTAAGGACATCCTGTCCGCCATAAAATAACGCCTTAGCATCTGACGTCTCGAGCCCAAGTATCGTGTTCCCCGAGATCGAGTCCTTAACCATCTGTAGCTCGTCCGAACTCAACCCCTTGTCGCGAATCTTTTTGATCTCATCCAAAATAGCAACGATGACTTCAACCGCTCGTTTATTATCTACGCCAGCACCAATCTCTAAATAGCCATGGTCAGTAAAAGAATCGTTCGCGGAGCGAACATAATACGCCGCACCCATATCTTCTCTCACCCTCTGAAAAAGTCGCGAGCTCATACTACCACCGAGAGCCCCAGCCAAAACTTCAAGCGCGTAATTCCTCTTATCATAAGCGTTATAAGTTCTAAATCCCAGAACCAGATGGGTCTGGTCGGACGCCTTGTGGCGAAGAAGCACCTTTGGCCGAATCTGCTTATCTATCGTCCTTATCTTTCCGTGTTTCTTCGACTTACTCATGTCTTTAAACTTCTCGCCGACTTTCTTGAAAATAGTTTTTTGATCAAATTTCCCGGCTATAATCACAGTCGTAGCGGAAGCGACATAATGCTTACCGCGATAGTCTGTGAAATTTTCCTTTTTTAGGCTTTGCACTGTTCCAATCGGCCCGGTAATCGGCCAACCGGCCGGCTGGTCGCCGTATAAAAGCTCTATAATTAAATCTTCAACCTTGCGTTGTGGCAGATCTTCGTACATATTTATCTCTTCAACCACAACACCCTTCTCTTTTTCAATCTCCTTCTCATCAAAGACAGGGTTAAGGTAAAGATCGGAAACTATATCAAGCGCCTTATCAAAATATCTAGCCTGAACCTTAGCATAATAACCAGTGTACTCATGACCGGTAAAGGCATTGTATTGAGCGCCGAGTGAGTCCAACTCCGAAGTTATATCAATCGCTCTTGGTCGGCTCTTCGTCCCCTTAAAACACATATGTTCAAGAAAGTGAGATAAACCATTTACATCTTTGGACTCGTACTTGGATCCGGCCTCAACTAATACCAAGATAGTCGCCGCCAAACTATCCGCCTCTGGCACGGCAATAACTCGCAGACCATTAGATAAAATTTTCTTTATATATTGCATGAGGGCAATATTAACATATGGTATAAAAAAGCGGTAGACATTGACTTACTAACTTAAAAAAGGTAGGGTACGCGAAAGGTTTTAGCACCTCAACAATTTCACACACCACTTAATGAACGGCCCGAGAGGCGGGCGAAGGAGGCAAGCATGGACGGACCTAACACATGGATGATGAGAGGGATGGCCAACTTGCGCGTTTTGCACCAAGCGATCGAGCTTCAGACAGTGTTGAACGACGAACTAGAGAGCCGCCAACAACCGCGACAACCGCTAATGCTCAAGATGGCCGTGCCGAATCAAGACGTGTTCAATTCGCATAGTGACCTAACAGTTGTCTTCCTTGATGAAAACGAGGGTGTGCTCTACGTAAAGGCAAGCAGTAACAGGCACGGTGAAGGTGACATCGTCGCGATTCTTGTCGGCGATATTGGACCGATTCAGTTCACGAACCTACCATTCCAAAACAAGTTAATCGAGTTCCTAGCCGGAAAAACCGCAAGACAAAGATAGCCATCATGCCCTCCATCGTCGAGGGCTTTTTAATACAAATTAAAATAAACGGTGTCAGGTACCATAAACAAAGGTACCTCCTGACTTCCGCAATGCAGCACCCGCGACTTTCACGACTTTCTGTGGATAACATCGAATAATTCCTGCTGTTCCGTATCCATTTTCAAAATCATCCCTTCTTTTTTCCGCGAATGAGGCAACGTGTACGTGAGCTCAT
>JACRKD010000040.1 GCA_016215345.1 Candidatus Vogelbacteria bacterium
GGAATATCGATTACCATTGGCAATGAGGAAGTTCGTGTACGTTTCAAGATTAAATGTTTTAGTCATAATGTGTCCGGGTTATGGACACCCATAGTATTGCACAAAAACTCGTGGTTTGGTATTGTTTGCGTAGGTACTACATTACTTTCGATTAAATTAAAAGTCTCTTTCTTTTTTACGTTTTCGTGGTATGGTGTGGCTAATGAAAGGTCGCAATAAAAGTATTTATATGGATTACGCGGCGGCCACACCAGTCGACGAGCGAGTTTTTTCATCCATGAAAAAATATCTCTCCGTAGAATATGGCAATCCGGGCTCGATTCATTCCATGGGTGTTAGAGCGAAAATGGCGGTAGAAAAATCTCGAAAAGAAATTGCCACTGTTCTTTCTTGTCGTCCGCGGGAGATAGTCTTTACAAGCGGAGGAACGGAAGGAGATAACTTGGCCATTTTTGGTGTTACGGACGCTTGGCGGGAAGATCATCCCGGAAAGAATGGCCATATTATAGTAAGCGCTATTGAACACAAGGCGGTTCTCTCGCTAGCCAAAGAGCTGGAAAGAAGGGGATTCGAAATAACTTACCTTCCGGTTTCAAAAGATGGAATCGTTAACCTGCTGGATTTAAGAAAGGCACTTAACCAAAACACAGTTTTAGTTTCCATAATGTATGCGAATAATGAGATAGGGACAGTCCAACCAATTAAAGAAGTAGCTAAAGTTATTCGTCATTTTCGTAATTCTAAAATCCAAAGCCCAAAATCTAAGGTCTTTCCCTATTTTCACACTGACGCTTGCCAGGCTCCGGGCGCGCTCAATCTAAATGTTACTCAACTTGGCGTAGACCTAATGACGATAAGTGGGGCGAAGATTTATGGCCCGAAGGGTGTTGGCGCTTTGTATGTTAAGGCAGACATAAAAATAACTTCACAAATTTACGGAGGCGGACAAGAGTTTGGATTGCGTTCTGGCACTGAAAGCGTCGCGTACATAGTAGGTCTAGCTAGGGCGTTGGTCTTAGCTGAAGAAGAGAGAGACAAAGAATCACAGCGAATCACGGCCCTCCGGAACTATTTTATAAAAAAGCTTGAAGATATTTTTCCAGAAGTAGAATTGAACGGAAGCGTGGCAACTAGGCTTCCGAACAACTTGAATGTTTATTTCCCGGGGATACTTGGAGAGCAACTTGTGATAGAGCTTGACGCTATTGGTGTTGAAGTTTCGGTTGGCAGTGCTTGTCATGCTAACGGGACTCGCGGTTCACACGTCATCTGGGCAATTTCTCAGGACTCGGATAGAATAAACGGTTCCGTTAGGTTTACTCTTGGCCGAGGAACTTCGAAGAAAGACGCCGATTTTGTGCTTAAAAATTTGAGAAAGATTATTGATCGCTTGACATATTCTCTTGTTCGTGTATAATATCGAGCATAAAAGTTCTTTAAAAATCCGGTTTCGCCGTAGCCAAAAGACCCTTAATATAAGTGTTTGTTGGCTACGGCGAAACACAAAGTGTGTTAGCTTCTAGCCAATAGAAGAGATGCCGATGTCATCGGCGCGGAAGGAGCGTGGTGGTTATGTCCAGTAAGCTCGATCTTATTAACCATGAACTCAAGGGTTACAGCGCGGCCGAGTTGGCCGAGGTGGAGAAGTACCTAGCCGACCGCAAGCCTACTCTCACCATCGACCTCGACCCGGTCTTTGATCGAGACTTCCGCAAGGATGGCTACGAACTTGAGGTCAGGCCCGACGGAACGGTCGAGGATGGCGAACTCTTCCCGACTCTCGGAGGTGGAAGCTTCACTTTCGACTTCGTTTCGTTTATCAACGTAGCCGGAAATGAAATCTCGATTGGCGGCGACGAGATGCGCAATCGCGCCGTCACCATGGGCGGGAACCTCGGCCAGGGGGACGGTCAGGTCGTTCTGAGGCAGGCAGGTAAGATTCCCGAGAGGTATCGCGGGGAGATTGTCATCGTTCTGCCGAGGACGGTCTGGGTGCACCGCCAGTCCCGCAGGCGCTTCGTTCCGATTCTCTGCTGGAATGATGGTAGCTGGGTTATGTACCTGGACGGGCTCTCGCATTCCTGGTATGGCTGCGGTCGGTTTCTCGTCCCTCGCAAGGCATAGTTCTTTGGGCCTTGGTCACTATGTTCTTGATAGACCCTTAGACACTTTGTCCGATTTTGTTTCGTAAGTCCCAATGGGATAGCTCTGCGTCAGCGATGATGCAGAGCCTTTTTGTTTTAATTTTTAAATATTTTGCTAATATACAAGGTGGTAGTAGGTAAACGCGCGGGCGGTTGTGGTTCTTATGGATGGGCTTCTCGCCACCGAATCCAGTATCGATATGTTGGGAATATCTGCGGTCTTGTTCCGCGCATTTGAGCGGAGCTTCAGGTAGAGTAGCATATTAGATCTTTAAAAAACGAAGATACTTGGTACAAGGTATTGGTGGATTTTAGATCCCGAATGATATTCAGCTTGGAGAGGATTAGCTGGCACAAGTTGGCACTCGATAGGTAGTGGTATGGATGATACTTTGTATAGACTGGGTGAACCGCAAGTCCCACAAGCGCTACGTTCCGATTCTCTGCTGGAATGATGGTAGCTGGGTTATGAACCTGAACAGGCTCTCGAATTCCTGGAATGGCAACGATCGGTTTCTCGTCCCTCGAAATTATCTTCGCCTTCCTCCTTGTTACCCCGCCTTTTTGTGAGCGGGGTAGTCAGGGGAGGTTTCTTTAAGGAGTTTATTCTTCCATCCACCCAACATTCTTCCTGTTTCATTTAGCGGTATAGAAAGCGCGATGTATTGTTTACTCTCTAAAATATTAATTTGCCAAGAAACTTGTAAGATAAATTTAAGAAGGTCTAGTTTGCCGATAGCTTTTTCCACAAACGGAATCTTTTTAGTCTTGTCCAAATATTTAGCAATAAAAATAGTTTCGAGCGTTTCTAAAAAAAGTGAATCAACCTTTGTCGTTATCGCGCGTTCGTTTTTGGGAAGATGGTTGCGAATTCCGTGCCAGAGTTTATAGATATTTATTAACCTTTGGTTGATGGGCAAAATTGTCGGGGAGGGAGGGGGTCTTAAATGATGTTTTATGAGAATTCAATTCAATCATAGTTTTAATGAAATTATTAGTATGGAAAATCTTCTTTTGGCATGGAAAGAGTTTTCTTCTGATAAAAATAAGAGTCTGGATGTGTCTGATTTTTCTTTTAATCTTATGGATAATATTATCGAACTTCATCTCGACTTGGTAAATCATAACTATAAACATTCCGATTATCAAGCCTTTAATATTGATGACCCCAAACCAAGAGTTATTCACAAGGCAGTAGTGAGAGACCGGCTACTTCATCATGCTATACACAGAATTCTTTATGTGTTTTTCAGTAAGACTTTTATTACTGGTTCTTATTCTTGCCAGCTACAGAAAGGTACTTTTAAGGCCATAAATCAACTTCGAACTTTTGCGAATATCGTTAGCAAAAATAATATAATACCCACAGGGTATTTCCTCGCGGCTTGCCGCGGTGACCGCTAAGGATGTTTTGGAAACCGTTGGTTTCCAAGTTAAGCTAGAGGCGTGACCCTTAAAAGAACATATCACAACGCATATGATACACACTACCACCTCGTCTTTCCCGTTAAATATCGCAAGGCTCTGCTTAGAGCCGAACTCCCGCTCGCA
>JACRKD010000041.1 GCA_016215345.1 Candidatus Vogelbacteria bacterium
GGTCTCAACTCACGCACATCTTTTCTTGTTTCGTGGCATTCATCAGGCTCGAGTTCGAACGGCTCAAAACTGGCGTAAGTTGGTATGAACAGAAAGCGCAATGGGTACGGCTGGGGATAAATCAAGCTTTTGCGTAGGTATTAATAAGGTAGGACATCCCTGCCTGCCGGTAGGCAGGCCGTACGAGGTACGACCTTATTTTAGATTTTTTTCTTCGCTACTCCCCCAGATCAGGTTTATCAACGACTAGCGGCTCATAGCCAAGGGCGACGGGGGTGTCGCTTATTCGCAGAATATCTTTATCTATTTTCTTAAATTCCCGCGAGGAATCGTTATATTGGTTTACAACAGTATTTATAGACCTTCCCAGTTTATCTTGCTGTTCCATATACTTTTGAAGATGCGTCTGTAGATCCCCGACTCTTTTAACAATATCTTTGGCTTGATCTTCTATCTGCATAGCCTTAAGACCCTGAAGGACAGTCTGAAGATATGCCAAAAAAGAGGTGGGCGAAACGATTATTACTTTGTACTTTGACGCGGCACGCTGAATAAGACTCTCCGTATCTTCCTTCAGGGCGCCAATTTTATTTATTATTAAATCATAATAAATAGCCTCGTGCGGAATAAACATGAAGGCGAAATCCATCGTCCCGTTCGCGGGCACGATATACTTGGAGGTTTCAACGATTCTATTTTTTAAGTCGCTAACGAACAACTTTTCCAATCGTTCTTTCTCAAGAGAGTCTTTCTCTTCTATTACCCTATTATAGTTTTCAAGCGAAAATTTTGAATCAACCGGAATTATTTTGTCTTTTACAAAAACGACGGCATCCGGAATCAGATCTTTGCCATCCTCGTCCTTCCCCAATTTATACTGCATCTCGTAACTTTCCGGGGGAAGAACATTTTTTAAAAGAGTCTCAAGGTAATATTCCCCCAGTATCCCTCTTTGTTTGGGATTTTTCAAAATGTCCTGAAGAGATTGAAGCTGGTCGGCAAAAGTAACAACTTGTCTATTGGTCTCGTCGAGCCTGGTAATCTTCTCGGTGATTTCTGAGACTATTTTGAAAGACTGATTTAATTGCGACTGTACAGATTCATTGACGCTCCGAACCGAGTCGCTCACACTCTTTTGAGATTCAGAGAGACGATAATCGAGAGTCTTAGCCAGATTGTTCAGCTGGTTTTGAATCAAAATGAGCGAATTATCTTTACCGCTTTCTTTTTTATATCTAGAAAAAATATTAAAAATAAAAATGCCTATTATAGCGCCAAGTATCAACCCTAAAATGATATATAAACTATCCATCTCGTATAGGGTTTAGAAAAAATACAATTGACTGATAAAGAATAAAACATATATGAACGCCAAAAGAATTCCTTCTGCTTGAGAAACTCTCTTCCCAGTATAAGCAAGAGTCCTGAAAAGCAAAAATATTGTCAACAAAAAGAGGCCATTTAAGAGGATATTAAACGGATCAACGTTGATTCTTACAGGAGAGATAACCGCGAGGAGGCCTAAGACCGCGGTTGAGTTTATCGCAATGCCACCTAAAACAGTTCCCATGATAATGGAAGGATTCCGTAAAACTCCAGCTTCGGTATTCAAGAAAAGTTTAGGCAAGGTCGTTGCCAGGCCAAGAAAGATGACCCCAAAAGATACCGGGCTTATGGAATAAAATTGAGAAATATTTATCGAAGCAATAACTAAAAACGCAGTAGATAGAAGGAGCAGTATATGTCCAATCGCGTTTTTTTTAAAAGTTTTAACAGCCTCTTTAATATGGAAGACACTAAATGGGATGGCTGAAACGGCCATCGAGATAAACTTCATGCCCATGAGAACCACCCAAGAATATAAGCAGAATATTATTATAAGCAAAATGCCATCGGTTCGACCAATCAGCCCATCTAAAGACACTATGGTTGGCAGTAGCCCCAATAAGACAGTCGCCCAAAAAGTTTTTTTGGAGAAATGATTGTCAATTTTTAAGCCCTGAGAAAAGTAAGCCGGGAGCCCCAAAGAGAGAGTTAGGGCTGCTATATTCGCGCCTATGATATTTCCAAATGACAGGCCGGGGACCCCAAAGAGAGACGAGAATATAACAATAAATATTTCGGGAATGGCCGCCGCAAGGCCTATAAGAAAAAAGGCTATGGTATAATCGCTAACTCGCGTTAACGTAAGAAGGTAGAGACTCCCCTTCATTGTAAACCTACTCGCAAAACCCAAGATGACGAGCGCAATGACAAAGATTAGGATATTTAGGAGTAACATCTCTTAATTTTAACATAGGCCAAGCAAAACAAGAAAGGATCGGGCTTTGTTTTTACCAAAGGGCCTTTCTCGCAGCCGGTAGAATGGAAAGGATGACAATACCAAAAACTACAAGCGTGAAATTGTCCTTAACAAATGGAATATTACCAAAGAAAAAGCCTGCGAATAGAAAAACTGTTACCCAGATTATACCGCCGATAATGTTATAAAAAATAAATTTTTTATAGTCCATCGCGCCGATACCAGCCACAAATGGCACAAATGTTCTAATAACGGGGAAAAACCTCCCGGCCACCACCGCTTTTGTGCCATGCATCGCGTAAAATTCCACAGTTCTATCCAGATACTCTTTTTTAAAAAATTTTGAGTTGGGATCTTGGAAAAGTCTTTCACCAAATTTCTTGCCCAATAGGTAGTTAACTGAATCGCCTGATACCGCGGCGACAGTTAATAATATAGACACGATACGAACATCCAATGAGCCCACGGCGGAAAGCGCGCCGACCGCGAAAAGGAGAGAGTCCCCCGGTAAAAACGGAAAGGCTACAATACCTGTTTCTATAAATATGATTAAAAATAGGATTATATAAATGGAAACGCCATACTCCGCGGTAGCCGTTATTAGCGTTTTATCTATGTGCAAAAATATATTTATGAAATCCATGTAATAAAGAGTAACATACAAAAGAAAAAACTCCACGGTGGCCGTGGAGTCGCATCACCTCTTCTTTTTTCTTCTGCGACCTCTTATGGTCTTCGTCGCGAGGCCGAAATCTTCAAGAATCCCCTCCCTTTCCCACAGCTCTATGATATTGGGAGTTACCTTAAATGTTTCAACGCCGGCCGTGAGAAGTTCCCTTCTTTGACACCTGCCTCTACCGTTGATTTTATCACTGCTCTTTACTTCAATGGCCTGAACCGGTCGTGGAAACCCACGCAACATTCTCGGCTGATCGAGCCAAAAATCTACCTCTCTCTTACCGTGTCGGCCCAACCGGTCAACGGTGGGAAACTCCTTAGAATACTCGTTGAGAATCCCAGCTTCGGCTAAAAGCCTTCCGACTCGTTTTTCGTCTTTATTGCAATAGTCTCGTCCACCAAAATAAGTGTCCTCCACACTACGCTTTCTGTCCTTTTGAACCTCGTAATGTTGATGTCTTTGGTCGCATATAGCTTGCTTTCCGGCACGGTCCAATTGAGACTCTCCTCTCCTTCGGGTTGACGAGCCGAAGACTTAGCTCCCGATCTCTTCGCCTACCATACCACATGACCGAAAAATATGGAAGCTATGTATAGTCCATTGAAATATTAGACAAAAAGAGTATATAATCAGTAGTTGTAACGGCCCTATCGTCTATCGGTTAGGACATAAGCTTTTCAAGCTTAGAAGCAGAGTTCGACTCTCTGTAGGGTCACAAATTAAAAAAATATATGCGAAAGGAAATAGAAGTGAAGGCCAGAGTTGGCAATAATATTGAAGAGATAAAAACGAAGCTACTCGCACTTGGGTGTGTTTTATCCGATCCGATAATTCAAAACGATGTAACCTTTGTAGACGGTAACTATGGCCAATACGAAAAGTTCCAACCAGGTAAAAATGTACTGCGCATCAGAGAATCAAATGGCAAGTTTTTATTTACCTTAAAACAACCGCAGAGTAATGAACTGGACGCAATCGAACGAGAAACCGAAGTTAAGGATCCGGAAGAATTTAAGGAGGCGCTACTCTTAATGGGCTATAAACCTGTTGTCGAAATCCATAAAACAAGAGTAAAAACAAACTTCGGAGATTACGAAATTTGTATAGACGAGGTTGAAAAGCTCGGCTCATTTATCGAGGTAGAAAAAATTACGGACAACGAAAATGCCGAACTAGTTCAAAAAGAACTATTTGACTTCTTAACAAGTCTCGGGGTAGACCCGCAAAATAGAGTGCTTCACGGCTACGATACTCTTATTTACTTACAACAAAATTAATTGCGCTCAAACAACTTATCTGGTATTCTATTTATCGAACATTGAATTTTTACAAATGATCCCAAAGAAACTTTGGGGTGAAGGAGGCGCAGGTGATAAAAACCTTTTTGTCTAGATACTATAAAGCGCACGGCACGGACGTTACCTTCATGATAATCAAAAGCATCGTGATTAAAAGACACGAAGTAGCATGGATGGAATATAAGGGAACTGTTCTCTGTGGCGAGAAAAGAGGAGAATCTTTTGTCGGGCGGGCACTTTATTGCGAATGTCATTTTAAAGAAGGGGTAGGATGGAAGAGAGACAAGAAGTACGGCGTGGTGAGTCTCGGTGACAAAGAAAAATGTCGCGAGAGAATGCGGGTTATCTGTCTAAGACACGAAGAGCTAAAGCGAGAATATAAGAGGCGTTTCGGGTGCTGTCCGAGCCTAAAAGATCACGTCTCTGAAATTATTCTGGATCTTATCGAGAAGGTTAAGGCTGAAGAATTCGTAGAGGGATCCGACGGAGCGAGTTTTTACGGCGGATATTTCTATCTTCAGACAGTTGCCAATATCATTGGTCTATCGATGGGAAACATCTGGGCAATCGCCAAAAGAATGGCTGACGATAAACAAATCAGTCTCGAAGGCGCGGTTGTCATTCCCTATAGAAAACCGCCCAGAGCCAAGTGGAACGAAGTGTTCAGAATTAAGGGGCAGGGGTGGACGGGGGTCGCGTACGCTCCAGATAACAGCCAGATGAAAAAATTCTGGAAATTCAAAATACTCGCGCCCGATGGAAAAGTTTTCCGCCACAACATTCCCAACCTCCCAATTATTCACAGTCTAGCATTCGGTGTAGACGTTGAGGATCTGGATTCAGCGCGGAGAGCCATCCGTAAATTCTTTCGGAGGTTAACAATATTAGAGTGGTAACCTGTTAGACTCGTCGACCGCCCCCGCACAAAGGGGCTTTTTGTTTATCGTTTAGACCACTGCGGAGCCTTTCTGGCTTTCTTCAAACCGAACTTTCGTCTTTCCTTAGCTCTAGGGTCCCTTTTTAAAAATCCTTCTTTCTTAAGTGGCTTCCTCAACTCCGCGTCATGAGCAATAAGCGCTCTGGCTATACCCAGCCTTAGCGCATCGGCCTGGGAGTGAATTCCCCCGCCACTTAACAAAACACTTGCCGTAAATTTACTTTTTATTTCCGAATTGTCTAAAACCTGATTTATCCGATGCCTAAGTTCTGCCGTTGGGAAATAGATCTTAAAATCTTTTCCGTTAACCGTTATAACATTTTTATTTCCCTCGTCTGGATAAAGACGTACTCTCGCGGTGGACGTTTTTCTTCGCCCGACTGCTTCAAAATATTTTCCTTTTAATGAGATCTCCTTCATATTTTATTCAGTAATATTTAAATTTTTCATCATAATCGCCCTCAATTTATTACTTGGGAGCATGCCAAACACAGCTTTTGTAAATACCTCTTTGTATCCCCCGCCTTTCTTTATCATCATTCCAAGAGTCTCTGATTTTCTACCACCCGGATAACCGGTAAATCTAAAATATAATTTACCATCCAGTTTCTTGTGGGGAATATTGGCCTTCGAAGCGTTGACAATGAGAACCCTTGTTTTTGGTTCCATGTTCCTCGTAAAGGACGACAAATTCTTCCCCATCAGAAAGGTTGCGGCATCTGAAGCGACTCTCCCGATGGTCTTATTTTCCGCGTCAATTTTTACCATTTCAGTTTTCATATTTTACTATTTGACAAATTCAATTATCGCCATAGGGCTAGCGTCACCAAGCCTTTTACCAAGTTTTACTATTCTAGTATAACCTCCCCTTGTATCCTTAAACTTCGGCGAAACTTCCTCCACGAGTTTTTTTACAAAGACCACGCCACCGCCAAGTTTAGAGGTTAAGACCCCTCTAGAAGCCGGGGTCGCGCCACGCCCGATTGTAATCATTTTTTCAATATACGGCCTAAGTTCCTTCGCCCTGGCTTCGGTTGTGGTAATTTTACCATTTTCGATCAGATTCTTTGCCAGTGAACGCATAAAAGCGCGCCTCACCCCGGTCTTTCTTCCAAATTTTCTTACTACATTGTGGTGTCTCATGGCCTTTTGACTATTTTAACGTTATGCCGTAGTTCCCGAGCGCTCGTTTAATTTCAGAAATGCCTTTCTCGCCAAGCCCAGCTATTTTGGAAAGATCCTCCTCTTTTTTCCTGGCCAAACCACCAATGGTTCTTATGCTGGCTTCAGAAAGCGCTCTTAGCGTTCTGGCCGAGAAATCGATATCTTCCACTCTCGTCTTGAGAACATCTTCTTGCTTTTCTAAGCTATCGGAAGATTCCGCCGTTTCAGTCGTTTTATCCTCAAGAGAAACCGGCTCCACCTCCACCTCTGGCTCTATGAAGCCGACAACCGCCTTAAGCTGTGCGATCATTATCATTATCGAACTTTCAAGCGCCTCTCTTGGCGACAATGTTCCGTCAGTCTCAACAAAAATTCTCAAACGATTATAGTCTGTCCTATCTCCAACTCTCATATTTTCAACCTCGTAATTCACACGTCTTATCGGCGTAAAAATCGCATCCACTGGAATAGTCCCGATATCAACCTTATCTTTATTTAAGACATCCTTTGGAACAAAACCCAGTCCTTTCTCAATAATCATCTCGATATTTAACTTCGCTCCTTTTTCCGTGGTAGTCGCGATAAAAAGATCTTTGGTTAAAATTTCAACCTGTCCGGGAGCCTCAATCTCGCCTGCCGTAATTTTTTTGGCACCGGAGATATTCAAATATACTCTCTGTGGATCGTCCGTTAGAAGCTTAAATCTAATTTTTTTTAAGTTAAGCAAGATGGTAATCACATCTTCCTTAACGCCGGACAAGGTCGAAAACTCATGATCCACACCCTCAATTTTCACGGAAGTTATGGCGGCGCCAGGAAGAGAAGAAAGGATTATTCTTCTTAGAGAATTACCAAGAGTATGACCATACCCCGGATAAAAACCGTCTATTTCATAAACACCCTTAAAATCGGCTTCTGATATGATTCTCGGCTTGGATGGTAGCACTATATTATAATTTGGCATATTTATAAAAAAGTATTAAACGTTTAGTTTGCAATTATAAACTATTTTCCACTTATTTGCAAGGGGGCACCGCGACAAGCCCTATGTTCTGCTATAAAACTCGATAACTGAGTTAAGGTTAAAAAGCGACGCTGACTCTAACAAAGATGGTTCGCCGATAACCTCCCCCGATAAATTTTCCATATCAAACCTTATCCATTTAGGCATCGGAAAATTCTTTAGCTTATCATTCAGGCCGTTAAATAAAGTTTTTGCCTTACTACCGGGACGGATAGAAACCTTGTCCCCCTTTTTGAGTTGATAAGACGGGATGTTAACTTTTTTATCATTAACAGTTATGTGGCCATGGGAAACCATTTGTCTTGCAAATGCTCTCGAGGGGGCAAATCCCATTCTGTGAACGACGTTGTCCAGCCGACCCTCCAGAGACTTGTATAAGAAATCTGCCGGATTGACGCCCTTCGTTTCTCGCGATTTCTCAACGTAGTTTGAAAACTGTTTCTCGCTCACATTGTATGTAAATCTGGCCTTCTGTTTTTCAAGCATTTGGGCCGCATATTCAGACCTGGCCTTTGGCGGTCTTCTTTTCATGCCCCCGATTCTTTTCGCGGCAATCGAGCGAGAAAAGGCCGGTGTCTGGCATTTATTAAAAACTCTGTCTCCCAACCTTCTACAAATTTTATATTTTTTACCGATAATCATACTTCTTTATTTTATAACTATACTCTTCTGGGTTTTTTAGACTTTGGGCCGTTATGTGGAACGGGAGTAGCGTCTTTTATTGAAAGAATCTGGATGCCTTTAGAGGAAAAAGCTCTGATCGAAGATTCTCGACCGGATCCAACCCCCTTAACGACAACATCCGCCTCCCTTACACCCATCTCCGCGGCCTTCTCACCGATTAACTCGCCAACTTTTGCCGCGGCAAATGGCGTACCCTTCTTGGCGCCACTGAAACCAAGCGTGCCAGAGGAAGAGGCAAAAAGGGCGTTTCCGTCATTATCTGTAAACAAAAGCTTCGTGTTGTTATAAGTGGCCTGAACATAAAGAGTCCCAGAAACCACTCGGCTTTTAGAACCCCTAGGGGTAGGAGTTGTCGCCTTATCGGTTGGAACGGTCTCGCCTGATTGATCTATTATTCTTTTCTTACCCATTTTTATTTTTATCTATATAAATTATCTACCCGGAAACAGACGGCCAAGAGGTTACTTCTTTTCCACCTTCTTTCGTCCCGAACCCATAGTCTTTCTCACATTGCCCCTCCTGGTTCTAGAATTGGTTTTAGTGCGTTGCCCTCGCGATGGGAGACTTTTCATGTGTCTCGTCCCTCTATAAGATTTAATGTCCTTAAGCCTCTTGATATTGCCGGCGACGGATCTTTTTAACTCGCCTTCGATCTTATAGGACTCAACCTTCTTCCTAATCTGATTTTCTTCGTCCGGAGTTAGTTGGGGCGCCTTCTTGCCATAATCAATGCCGAGATCATTTAGAGTCTTCTGCGCGAGACTTCTTCCGACACCGTAAATAGCCGTTAAGGCTATTTCTAATCTCTTGTTGTCTGGCACTGTTACTCCTGATATTCTCATTTTTTATCCCTGTCTTTGTTTATGCTTAGGTTTGTCGCACACGACATAAAGGCGCCCCTTGCGCCTAACGATCTTGCAATTACCGCACAACTTTTTTATTGATGACCTTACCTTCATTAAAATTAGTACCGTCTTATAACCCTACCCCTTGCGCCATATTGATCAAGTTTAATTCTCACCCTATCTCCGATGAGAACCTTGATCCTGTTCATTCTCATCTTTCCAGCCAAGTAGGCTAAAATTATCTTATCGTTCCCAACATCCACACGAAACATCATATTTGGAAGAGCCTCGACAACTAACCCGTCTATCTCCTCGAGCGTTGGTTCTTTTATGGGAATATTCTCCATATCAAATTGCCCGAACATGATAGCAGAATAGACCATCGATAGTCAAGGGTCTCTATCGTTTTGATTCTATTTAACCGCATCCTGTTCGAAATCTTTAATTATCTTAATTTTACTTATATCCTCGGGGAACGACCATGCCCACGATGGACTAAAATTAGTTATTACTTTTTTTACGCTAGAGAAGCCCTTAAAAACCTCCTGATATTCAGACTTCTTAAGTCCGGCCAGCTGTCTACTGATGGAAGCTGAATCTAAGTCGAGTATCATCTCCACACTGCCTGCGATTCTAGCTGGAAGCGAGACCGCATTTTCTATATTTATTTTATCCTTATTCAAAATAGTTACGGATAACTTATCCTCCCCTTTTAAAAGTATATCGTACCTGCCTGATTCCACTGACTGACTCAAAATGATATAATTCTTCAAACTTTTTTTATCGATAATGACAGCACGAATAGTTCCGCTCATTCTATATTCCGCGCTGCCTCCCGAACTGGTCGATAAATAAGTGTTATCGATAGTATTATCCTTAAGGGTCAACGAGTACATCCCGTCAAAAAGTATATAATCAGACGGTGTCTGAAGTATCGCCCGCCTTAACAGTTTTTGTTTTATCGACTCCGAAAGAGTGGCCCTGACCTTCTCCAGATCTAGAGACGAAACCACCTTAACGCTCCCGACGAAACCGCCTGCGATATCTCCGTATGATTTGGCATAAATTTTCGTATATTTTGAGGTACCCTTAAATCCCGGTATGGAAAAGCCTTGAGCCGGAATATTATAACTGGCGCCCGGGAGACTCGCGGTTGTGGAAACATCTACTTGTCCCGGAATAAGTTTAGGGTCAACACCCTTTGCTGCAGGAACTGTTACGGCTTTGTCTATTTTATAAATCTTTCCATCAGTAGTCGAAAGTCTTGTGCCGGCAACCAGTTTTTGCTCCTTACCGCTTATGGTATTAAAAATTGTAACCTTCCCCTTGGAAAAATTACTCACGCCCTTACTGCCGGTGGCAGAAATATTTGACACTTCGGTTTCTTCTATCTTCATAAGGCTGAACCTGATTTTTCCATCTTCGTCTTTGTCCTTGCTCAAAGAAACTAAATTATCTAAATCAGCCGTCTGTCTCTTGGCTGTTATAAAAACTTCAACGCTCGAAAAATATGAGGTTAAAAAGAAAAAGGCCCCAAATACAAGAATCGCGCCAAGAAGTATTACCGACAAAGACCGGAAGATGCCGCCGCTCGGTTTACGACCATCTCCAAACGGGATATCGACCCGCGTGGATCGTTTCTCTTCGACCATATCGTTAATTAATTTCCTAGTCATATAAAATCTTATTCATGAAAATTGCTTCGGACATAAGAAAATGATCATCTCTTATCCCGCTTTTGTTTTTAACAAAATCCCTAAGGGCGTCCCCATCAACTTGCCTCACCAGAGCGTCCCATAAATTATTATTATATGCGCTTAATATAAGTTTACCATACAAAGAAGCGGAGTTTTCATCGACGGTCATGAAAACCTTCTTGGGAACAACCCTCTCTCGGGATAAAACTTCTTCCGCGAAATGTTTCATCCATAACCCTCCTGCGTTAGTAATACGATCTTCTCTTTCGGGATCCGGAAGAAAATGATCCCTCGCCCAAGTTTTTAGTTCCGAATCTTCTCGGTGGGTATTATCAAAAGTCCCCCTAAGACTTCTCAGAAAACCGCTCTTGCCATGCGGAAAAGAGATAATACTTTCTAGGCCGTCCCTAAGGACGACACTGACTTCGGTTATCTCACTACCCACGTCTATAACAAGGAACTCTTCATTGTGAGAAATATCTCTCGTCACGCTGTAAGAGGAAAGGGCGAAAGAATGAAACTGAACTAACTGGACCGGAAAAAGGTCTCTAAGCAAAGCAATAAGTAGCCCAAGAAAATCTTTCTCAACAAAACTGCTAAAAGAAGAAACCGTGATCTCCTTGGCCATGTGGCCTATCGGCCTCCCCGTCTCATATCCATTGAGTTTGACCTGCATTATTTTGTCCTCAATTTTTACCGTACTCTCATCCGTAGCGGTAGGATCCGTCGCACCCTTTGCGATCTTATGAATAATATCTTTTGTAATAATTTGGGGTTCATCAAAAAGAGCGGTTGAACTACCCACCTTGGACATAACAAGATGCGAAGACAAGAAGCAGTGAATCTCCTCGGGGGAAATATGCGTTGTCATATCCATTTTGTTCCTTAATCTCTCAATTGCTGAAAAAGTCAATGGTAATATTCTGCCAACATCGATATCATCGCTAACATAAAAAGTCTCTCGCCCCAGAAAGTTTATAACCGGCACGTCCCCCTTTTTAAATTCAACCAACGAAAGTCCAACGCTCCCACTCCCTATATCGAACAAAGCAACACTCATGCCCTTATTATACTAGAATAGCTTTTATTCTGCGAATGCCGGCGGCGACAGCTTCCTCTTTTATTATCTTAAACTTTCCGGCCATATCTATCTCTTCCGTATTGGCCACGTGCGGGCCTCCGCAAAATTCAATCGAAAACGCCTCTTTTGTTTTTGGATTTTCCAATGTAGCATCTTTCGGCCCAACGGAATAGACAGAGACCATTTCCGGGTAACTAGCATTAAACTCGTGCTCGGCGCCATAACTTTCCGCATCTTCTTTTTTCATAACCGTTCTCATGACCGGAAGATGTTCCCCTATCTGTTCATTTACAATATCTTCAACTTTCTTTTTTTCGTCATCGGTCATCTTTCTGGGACTGGCAAAGTCAATCCTCAACCTCTCGGCCGTGATATTTGAGCCCCGCTGATGCACCTCCTTTCCAAGAACCATCTGAAGCGCCTTAAGAAGTAAGTGATGCGTCGTATGGTATATCACAGTAGCCTCCGAATGGTCGGCCAGGCCTCCCTTAAACTTCTCTCCGGCCCCGGATCGAGAAAGCGTTTGGTGCCCCTTCATCGCATCTCTATATGCAACCATATCCACGGTTATACCCTTCTCTTTCGCGAGCTCCTCCGTAACCTCCACCGGGAAACCATAAGTGGTAAAAAGAACAAAGGCATCCTCTCCGGAAATATTATTATCTGAAAGTTCATTAAAATGCTTCATCCCCCGCGAAAGCGTAATTCTGAATCTATCTTCTTCATCATGAATAGTTTTTCTAATTGATTCCTCACCTTCAAAAAGACGATCATAAACCCCCTTGAATGGCGCGATAACAAATGGGACAAGCGTATTTAAAGTATCAGCCTTTAATCCCAAGACGTCCGCGTAACGGACAGCCCGCCGTAGCAGACGCCTCAATATATAGCCTTGATCAGTGTTGCCCGGTAAAACTCCATCTATAATCATATGCGCGGAGCCTCTTAAGTGATCGGCGATAATCCTCGTCGGCCTCTGCCACTCGCCTTCGTATTTTTTGCCGGAAAGTTCCTCGAGTTGTTTTATAACTCCTTCAAATAAATCTGTCTTAAAAATATCGGGCGAGTCTATCGTGGCCGCCAAGATACGTTCAAGACCTCCGCCAAAATCTATGTTGGGTTTCGCGAGAGGCTCAAAAGTTGTAGGAGAAACTTTTTGGTACTGCATGAAAACGTTGTTTCCAATCTCCATAAATCGTCCGCAATCACAGTTCACATGACACTCCCTCCCCCACCTCGTATCGTGCGGAGTTCCAAAATCATAAAAAATTTCCGAGTCTGGCCCGCCGGGTTCACCAACCGGCATATTAGACGGTATACCGGCTCTGCTCCACCAATTCTTCTTCACGTCGTATGCAAAAATTCGTCCACCCCGCATACCTTTCTCATATCCGGTATCCTCACTTCCGATATCAACCTCCCTCGCTTCAATTCCCTTATCTCCAAAAAGTTTTTGCCACAAACCTATCGCCTCGTTGTCGCGTGGTACTCCGATACTTTCATCTCCTATAAAAACCGTAATGTATAATTTTTTAGGATCAAGATCAATAACATCCACGAGAAATTCCCATATCCAAGTGATCTGTTCTTTCTTGAAATAATCACCGAGGGACCAGTTCCCAAGCATCTCAAAAAAGGTAGTATGGCGGTTATCTCCAACTTCCAGAGCGTCTTCCGCGCGAAAAGACCTCTGACTATTAACGAGCTTCATCCCAAGAGGATGCTTTTGCCCGAGCAGATACGGCACCATCGGCTGCATACCGGAACTTACAAAAAGAGTTGTCGGATCGTTCTCTGGAATTATTGGGGCGGAGGGAATTATTTTGTGCCCCCTTTCCCTGAAAAATTCCAAATATTTCCGCCTAATCTCTTTCGATGTCATAGATTTTAGTATAAACAAAATTCAGAATAAAAAAAGCCCTACACAGGACCGATCCGTGTATTTAACAAGCCTTAAACAATAATCCCGCCGCCTAAACAAGTCTCCTCGTCATACATAACGACGGATTGACCTTGGGCGATAGATTCTTGGTCTTTATCAAAAACTATTTTGTATAAACCCTTCTTCCTTAATTTTTCTATTTTAATTCCGTAGAGGGGCTGACGATATCTCCACCTCGCGGAATATTTTTTAGATAAGTTTGGCTCTACTCCCCCGCACCAATTCACCTTACTGATTACAACCTCTTTCGACTTTAATCCCGCAATAACCTTCTCATGAGACACGACTAGAATATTTTTCTTTATATCTTTCGACGCGACATACCAAGGTAAATCCTCCGGAGTTTTATTATTGGTATTAAATCCATGTCTTTGACCTATGGTATAGTAGGCCGCTCCGTCATGGCTCCCGATAGCCACTCCACCGGTATTTAAAACCTTTCCGGTCTTTTGTTTAATATAGTGCTTCAGAAACTCCATCATATCTACATGGCCAAGGAAACAAAGCCCTTGGCTATCTTTCTTGTCCGCGTTTGGTAAATTAAATTTCTTCGCCAACTTTCTAACTTCTGACTTCTGTAAATTCCCAATTGGGAAAAGCGTCTTCGAAAGTTCTCTCTGCGTCAGCGTCCATAGAAAGTAAGTTTGATCCTTCTCCTTGTCTTCGCTAGCCATTAGAACTGTCGCCCCACGGGGCGAAGAATCAGCAGTTATTTTTGTCGCGAATTTCCCTCTTTTACCGTGAGCAGGAAAAGTGACTGCTGATTCTTCGCCCACAGAACAGGAAGTTGTTGCATAATGCCCCGTCGCAACGAAGTCCGCGCCGTTCCTCATCGCGAAATCGAAAAACCCGCCGAACTTTATCACCTTATTGCACATAACATCCGGATTTGGGATTCTGCCATTTCGGTATTCACGCACCATATAATCAGCAACATCTTTTTTGTATTCCTTCTCGAGGTCTAAAGTTATGAGGGGTATTTTTAGACACGCCGCGACTCTCATGGTATCTCGTCTTTCTTCCCGCCAAGTACAAGGGAGCCAATCTGGCGACCAAACTTTTATAAAAACTCCGAAAACATCATGGCCATCTCTCTTCAAAATCGCGGCGGAAACCGAAGAGTCAACCCCTCCGGACATACCAACGAAGACCTTCCGCTTATTATTTGTTTTCACAACACAAAAGTAACACGAATAGTTAGTAATCGCAAGGTGATTACCCTCGGGGGACGGGCTACAATACAACACATGGGAGATCTGAAGGTTATAAATGTTATACCTATAGAAAAGGGTGTTTTCAAGGACAGTCTGACTTATTTTACCGCCCAAAAAGTCGATATAGGATCGGTCGTCGTCGCGCCCCTTAGGCATAAAGAAACCCTGGCGGTTGTTACCTCTGTAAACACAGTCGAGGAGATGAAAATTGATCTCAAAACATCAGAATTCTCATTCAAAAAAATAGGGAAGAAACTCGGGAATAACCTGTTTTTACCAGAATTTATATACGCAGCCAAAGACACGGCGGAATATTTCGCATCTCCCCCCGGACAGATTGTGAGGCTTCTTTCACCCAAGGCGGTTCTAAACAGCTGGAAAAAGCCTGGCGCGACCGTGATAGAGAGGGATAGAACCTCTCCGGAACTTATCCCATCACAAGAAAAAAAAAATAGATATTTTGAACCGCTTATTCTTCAACTACCAAACGAAGAACGTTACCCATTTTACAAAAGCATGATAAGGGAAGAATTCGCTAAAAAAAATTCCGTAATGTTTATCCTCCCAACCGTCCACGACGTTCTCGAGGTGGGTGAAGCCCTAAAAAAGGGGATAGAAGAATATACTACACTTTTTCATGGTCAGATGTCAGCAAAAAGCATGATACAAAAATGGCAAGTCGCCGTCGATAATCCTCACCCCATACTTATTATCTCCACACCTATATCTATATCTCTCCCGAGGCACGACCTTTCTACAATAATAATCGACAAAGAATTTTCTCCCCTTTATAAAACCCAGGGTAGACCATTTATAGACATACGAAAGTTCGCCGAATTTTACGCGAAAAGAAAACAGATAAAACTAGTCCTCGGTGATTCCATCCTGCGAGTCGAGGACATATACCAGGGAGAAACTGGTCTTTTTGTCCCAGCTACCCCGCTCAAGTTCAGATTCCCAAGGACTATAGAACAAGAGATGATAGACATGCGGAAAAAAATAGGGTCAAAAGAAAAAAACCTTGAAGAGACTTTCATTCTTAGCGATAAATTGAAAACTGAAATTAAAAACGCTATTTCCAATAGAGAAAACTTCGTCATACTTTCGGCTCGGAAAGGTCTCGCGACCTCGACCGTCTGTTCCGACTGCGGAACCGTGATAAACTGCGAAAACTGCGCGATACCGCTTGTGCTTTACAAGAACGGAAGGGACCTGCCTGCCGACAGGCATGGAACTATTTTTTCATGCAACAGATGCAATCAGAAAAAATCTTCAGATATTAAATGCACTGTCTGTACCAGCTGGAAATTAAAAATTCTGGGTGTTGGAACGGAAAAAACAGAAGAAGAGGTCAGGTTTTACTTCCCAACCGCAAGAGTCTTCCGTCTTGATGGAGAATCTGCGAAAAGCCCAAGAGCCGCGACCGAGATAATTAAAAACTTCTACGCGACAAGAGGAGCGATACTGATATCGACCGAGATGGCCTTGGGGTATCTTAAAGAAAATGTAGACAATTCCGGCGTAGCGTCCATCGACTCCCTGTTCGCATTACCCGATTTCCAGATGAGTGAATCCATTTTTAACACACTTATGCAACTTAAATTGAAAACCAATAAAAGATTTTTCATCCAAACCAGGAAGCCGGAGGATAAGATTTTCGAAAACGTCATTCGCGGGGACGTTCTTGAGTTCTACCGAAAAGAGACAAGGGAAAGAAAAAAGTGGGGTTATCCGCCGTTTAAGGTTCTAACCAAGATAACAAGCGAGGGGCCAAAAGAGATGGTGGGAGAAGAGATGGAACAGCTTAGGAGATTTTTAAGCAAATACCAGCCAGTTCTATTTATCTCCAGGGGCGCAATTCAGAAAGGGCATGAAAAAATAAATATCCTTATAAAATGTGGGCCGACCGATTGGCCAAAGAAAGAAGTGCGAGGCACAGAGCTATCTCCAGAAGTTACTTCTGGAGATAGCTCTTCGACGACAGAAGAGCAATATTCTTCTCTCTTGGAAATTCTTCTATCTCTCCCCCCTCGCTTCACTGTAAAAATAAACCCCGATTCGATTTTGTGAACCAAAACGAGGTCCGACCTTAAACATGACCTGCCGGCAGGCAGGAAAGGCCGTATCTCGTTTTGGTTTTATCAGTAATAAAAAACCGCCCCTTTCGGAACGGCGCGCATCCCTAGCGAAACTTATCGACGAGATCGCCCCCCACCCAGTCTCATCATTCCCAAAAACCGCCTCAGCTCCTCTATATTCCGTCGTACCAGAGACATCTCCCTGGCAAGAGTCGCTTCGGGGGATGAACAAAGCTCGACAGCCTGCTCCTCCGAAACACCTTCAGCAACCACCTCTTCCTGTTTCTTCGCCCCTTCATCATACAATGCCTCGAACTCTTCCTTGCTCTTATACGACGACCAGGTAACCGCTCCTGTAGTTTCGCATTTGGCGATAGTCCGAAATACGACGTTGTACATCTCGTGCTCCTTTCACCCTAGGGTGATTATCCTCTTGTCCCAAACGACTCGAAAAGCTGTAGCGAGGGCGATAACCGCCTTGCCCCAATAGTTGCCCCTCTGCAATGGGTGAAAGTACGAGGATGGGGATAGGAAAGAACCGCCCTTCCCGCAATTCTTGCGCTCTTTGTCTTGCTTCAAAACCTCTCTAAGAATATTCCTAACGGCCTCTATCTGAAACATATCGCAGGCTCTGGCGAAACGCCTCGCGAGAGCCAGATAATCAGCAAACGAGCACTTCATAAAATTTGGATGCGGTTCGCCATATACATTACGATTTCCGTCTGGGAAGTATCCATCGGCAAAAGCAACCAAATTTGACGGAATGAAACTGAACCCCTTGGGATCCTTTCCCTTTGGTGTTCGAACTCCTGTCGGCCAAAGAAAACCGTTCAGGTTGTAAAGAGCAAAGACAATGGCGCGATCGATATTCTCTCTGGTGAAAGACATCGCCTTTCCCTCTCTTTCGATTTCAATGAACCGGAGACCGGACATAACTTGGTATCTGTGGTGGAAACTAACATTTCGGAAGTTAAACGTCAACCGATTTTTATGTATCTCCTCACCGGACTCGGCGAGAGCGAAAATACAAGGTTGCTTTTGGAATGAATTCCCTTGTGTCTGTGAATGGAAAAAGTAACCTTGTATTTGAGCACGTGAAGTTAGTGTTACTCAGAGTTGTGAGGAGTTACATTTTTATTTTTTAATGGCCAGAGAAATAAGATGATCCAGAAAATGTTCGTAGCTGGTACCGACAGCTGCCATGGCTTTTGGAAAAAGAGATTCAGAAGTGAGACCGGGGAGAGTATTAACTTCAAGGGCATAAACCCCCTTTTTAGTAACGATAAAGTCAGACCTGGAATAATGGCGAAGGCCGAACGCCTTGTGAATTTTTACGGCCGTGTCTTGGATGATGTGGCTCTCTTTTTTTGTAAAATTCCCAGGACAGATCTCCTGCGTCGTTCCGTCATATTTACACTGATAGTCGAAGAAATCTTTATCTGAAGGTTTTATTATTTCAATCGGTAAAAGTGAATAATGTTTTTTATCGCGAAAATTATCAATAACTCCGCAAGTTGCCTCTCTCCCCCTTATGTACTCCTCAACAAGTACGCTGTCGGAATATTTAAAGGCCTCTTCCAGCCCCTTCTCTAGATCAGCGCGAGATTTGCAAAAACTTGTCCCGACAGAAGAACCGCCGTCATTTGGCTTAACAAACCAGTTAGGGGAAACCTTCTGGAAAACATCTTTCGCGAGCGAAGAATAATCCATTTCGGGGTTCCTTTCTATGGTAATCCCCATCGGCGTTCGTATCCCGTTCCTTCTAAAATAATCTTTCGCCAAACTTTTGTTCATCGCCACTGCCGAAGCCCAAGAGCCGGAACCGGTATAGGGAATATTCAAACTATCTAGAACCTGCTGGACCTTCCCGTCTTCGCCGTACTCGCCATGAAGCGCATTAAAAACCATGTCCACAGATCCGATAATTCTTTCCGGTAAAATTTCGAGCCCATCCATGTGCCAAACGCCATCTTTAGTAACCAAAATATCTTTCGTGCGATAGCGACCTTCGAGTGCCTTCAAAACATTGCCTCCGGTAATTAAAGAGACATCGTATTCAGAACTTGGCCCTCCTCTTAAAACTCCGACCCGTAACATACATTCAATAATAACATAAAAACCACTTTGCTGGTTACTCCGTATTTGCTCCTCCAACATCATACCCCCATTTTTATCAGACCAAAATGAAGGTTGACTAATAGAATGTAATTGCTAGAATTCGGCACATATAGTTTCAAGTCAAAATAGGTTATCTAAAAACGTAACATTTTTGTCTGGGATCTAGGTCGTATTAATTAAAAACAACAGATAAAAAATGTTCAACTCAAACCAATCAGGCGGACAAGGGTTTAAGAGGCAGATGTTCCAGGGCAGCTGGTCTTGCTCAAAGTGCAATGGCCCTATTACGGAACTTCCTTTCGAGCCGGATCCAAGCCGATTCAATCAACTTCTTTGCAGAGACTGCCACAGACAGAAGCAAGGGTTCAGAAGAAACGATCGATAAGAACAAACAAAAAAACAAGGTTGAACCTTGTTTTTTTGTTTGTTCCCGAAATTAAGCCACACCTAACTTTGCAAAATTTGAAAAACTCTGTTAATATTTCACCTGTCCGTACAGAAGATTCTGTATTTAAGGAATGATCTTTTTTAGAAATATTGTCCCGATGTACCCGCCCAGAAGTGGACGGACAAAGGGACATATTCCGCGGTGGCGCAGTGGTAGCGCAGTCGCCTGTTAAGCGATTGGTCGCAGGTTCGAATCCTGCCCGCGGAGCAGAAGAGTTGGTTACGAACTGCCGATTTCCGAAAGGGATCGGTTTTTCGTTTTGGCGGGATGCAGATAGTAACCCCACCGGCGATGCGGAAGCGGTATTGTTGATTGCATACCCACCGGCGGAATCCGCGTTCGTAAATA
>JACRKD010000042.1 GCA_016215345.1 Candidatus Vogelbacteria bacterium
ATCGATTACCATTGGCAATGAGGAAGTTCGTGTACGTTTCAAGATTAAATGTTTTAGTCATAATGTGTCCGGGTTATGGACACCCATAGTATTGCACAAAAACTCGTGGTTTGGTATTGTTTGCGTAGGTACTATATTATATATTATTTCGGAACCCTTTTCGTTAAAACAAAACGGCACCTCATGAAGACCGGATAACGCCTGTTTTAGTTGAATCTGGTTTTTCTGCTCACAATAAAATAACAAGAACCCTCCACCGCCAGCACCGACCAACTTGCCTCCAAGAGCGCCGTTTGCCAGCCCCAAATTATAGAAGCCATCAATCACGTTACTGGATATTGAACTCGTAAGCGACCGCTTTAAAAGCCAACCGTCGTGGAGCATCTTGCCAAATTCTTTTAAGTTGCCTATTTCTAGGGCTTCTCTCATTCTATATGCCAATTTAACCATCGCTACCGTTGAATCATTCGTCCTGATATTTTTTTTAAGATTGTTTTTCTGTTTCTCCAAAATAGTATTCGTTGAACGCGTTATCCCCGTATAAAAAAGCAAAAGGTTTTTATCTAACTGTTGTTTTATATGTTTTTTAATTTTCACCGGCTCCACGACAACTCTGCCGTCAGAAAAAAAACGATAGAAATTTAATCCGCCATAGGCAGATGCATACTGGTCCTGCTTGCCGATTGGAGCCTTGAGTTTGTCGATCTCTGTTACACAAGCTCGCCGGGCAAGTTCCTCGGACGATAACTTATTCCCCAAGTAAGCATTTAGCACATGGTGCAAACCAACCGCGAAGGCGCTTGACGATCCCAATCCAGTCTGCCCGGGGACGTCTCCTATGGTTTCTATTTCGAGGCCATTCATTTTCATCTCAGAAAGTATAGAGCTAGCAATAGTATTCTTAATATTTTCCGGACTTTTAACATCTTCCGTTTTATTGTACTTCAAAAGGATCCGATCACTGTGGAAGTTAGGATGAACAGCAATATACAGAAACTTGTCTATGGTTGTGCTTATGACGGCACCTTCGTTCTTCATGAAAAAACAAGGAAGGTCAGAACCTCCGCCGGCAAAACTTATTCTAAATGGACTTCTACTAATTATCACGGCAAGTAACCTACAGTATAACTAAAATTTAGCGTTTTAAAAGCACTTTCCGCCACCAACAAGTTATGTTAAAGTAAGTTTATAATGATAAAAAAGACCATTCTTGTTACTGGCGGGGCCGGTTTTATAGGTTCCAATATAGTCAAATTATTATGCGACGACGGACACTCAGTCCGAATCGTCGATGATCTATCTTTCGGATTTGAAAAATTCGTGGATAATAGAGCTAAATTCTATAAAGCCTCGATAGCTAACGATAAAGTTCTTGATGAAGCGCTTGTGGGCGTTGATACTGTCTTCCATCTTGCGGCATCAAGCATCATTAAATATTCCATAGAAAATCCGATGTCCTATATTGAGAATAATGTTCTAAACGGAGTTAAGCTTCTCGAGTCTATGCGCAGAGCTGGCGTTAAAAAAATAATATTTTCTTCTTCCGCTTCCGTATATGGGGAACCGGAAGAGATCCCAATAAAAGAGAGTCATCCAAAGAAACCGATGCAACCTTATGGCGCGACAAAACTATCATTCGAAAATATACTGCAGGCCTACTATCATAGTTTCGGTGTTGAAAGCACTTCTCTCAGATATTTTAACGCCTACGGGCCAAGCGATGAGCAACAACCAGTAACCAGAGCCGTCCCCACGTGGATTAAACAGATTCTTAATGGTGAACCCCCAACAGTATATTGGAGTGGCAATCAGCTTAGAGATTATGTATTCGTCAAGGATATCGCGCAAGCCCATCTGGCGGTTGCTGAGTTAGATGGATGGAACGTTTTCAATATCGGCTCTGGGACTGGTATCCTTATGCGAGATCTGCTCCAAGAAATATTTTTAATATTAGGGATGGAAACAAAAATAATTGATCGAGGAGAAAGACCGGGAGACCCGGAACGTCTTGTGGCTGACATATCCGCAATTTACAAAGCCGTCAATTGGAGGCCAGAGGTATCTTTGCATGATGGCATGCTAGAAACAGTCAGATATTATAAAGAAAATTTCCAAAAATAATACATGAAGGCAGTCATCTTATGCGCTGGATTAGGAACCAGACTGCGACCAATAACAGATAGCATCCCAAAGGTCATGATAGATATCGGCGGTAAACCCCTTTTACAATATCATATTGAATGGCTCGTTGGACAAGGAATCAGGGACGTAGGAATTAACCTATTTTATTTACCTAACGCAATAACAGATTACTTCGGTAACGGAGATCAATTCGGGGCAAAAATAGTCTATTCTCATCAAGATAAGCTAGCTGGGACTGCGGCGGATTTTAAGCAATTCGAAAACTTTGTGGGCAACGACCAGTGCTTAATTATTTACGGTGATAACCTCTTTATTTTAGATTTAAACAAATTTAAGAAATTTCACAATGATAAACAAGGTATTGCGTCCATTGCCGTTAAGGAATGGGAAGACCCGACATCGAAGGGAATTGTTGGCCTAGACTCAAGCTCACGAATTTTATGGTTTAAAGAAAAACCCAAGAAAGAAGAAGTGACAACAAACATCGGCAACGCAGGAATTTATATGGTTGAACCTAAAATCTTTTCGTATATAGAGAAAGGGACGGATCAAGATTTTGGTAAAGATATCTTCCCCCTGATACTACAAAGCAATGGTAAGATTTATGGCTACAAACTTACTGACTATCATATTGATATTGGTACGCCAGAAACGCTAGAAAAAGGACGTCGCGATATAAAAACCTTATATCGGAACAAACCCTAGGTATAACTACGGGGAAATGAAATTTAATATTTTCTTTGCTCTTTTATCCCAAGAATATTCCTTGACGTCTTCCCGTGCCCTTATAGCAAGTTTGTTTGCCAGGGTTAAATCATTAAGAGCCATCAAAATGCCACGAGACAGACCCTCTGGGTTCTCAGGCTCGACCAATATTGAATTTTCTGTATTTAAAACCTCTCTTATTGACGGTAAATCTGTAGAAACAATAGGTCTTCCGCTCGCCATATACTCAAACATTTTCATCGGAGACATAAAATACGCATAGTGTTCTTTCGCTGGGTAATTCATTACCAGAACATCAGAGGCGACAAGATATTTTGGAACTTCAGACTGGGAGACCTGTAGGGCAAGTTTGTAGCTATAATTCCTCACCCCGTAATGTCTCAAAATAACCTCCAATTCTCTTTTTTCATCCTCGTTAACTCCAACGATCATAAGATAAGCATCCGGCCTCTCCGAAATAACTTGTATAACAGCTTCAATCAACTCCTCTACCCCCTTCCCCCTACCTGCGGTTTTCAATTTACCGACATAACTTATTATTTTTTTATCAATGGGCAATCCAAGTTTTTTTCTTATATCGTTCACGTTCTCTCCTGTCCAAAATTTGTCTGTATCGACCCCATTGGGAGCCACCAACGTTTTGCTCTTCGCGTAACCCAAATCAATAAACCTTTTAGTTATAAAAGAATTCGTCCCGACAATTAGATCAGATTTCAGCACAAGGGGCAAAAAAAAGCTTGCCCCACCCACCATGCCACCATGAGACTCAAAAACAACCTTATAACCTAAACTCTTGAGAATCGGCCCCATATAATCCATCGTATAAACTACCCTGTCCCTTGATCTGAATAACATATACAAAAATAAAAACAGATAAAAATTAAGGTACTGGAGCCAATAAAAAAACAGGGGGTGAAGCCTGG
Source organism: Candidatus Vogelbacteria bacterium (assembly GCA_016215345.1). GTDB lineage: Bacteria > Patescibacteriota > Minisyncoccia > Phycocordibacterales > UBA12445 > JACRKD01. The sequence goes on from JACRKD010000042.1 coordinate 3,792, forward strand.
CAAATATTATAAAATCAAAACTCCAAATTTTAACAATCTTAAAGTTTTCTTTTACATCGTAAAAATTGTAGGGATCGCCACGAACCTCGTTAAATCTCTTTGGCACAACCAACTCTACTTCCGCGCCAGCATCTGAAAGAGAACTACAAAGCTTAGCCAGATAAACTCCGTGAGCTATATTGCTTGGGAATCGATCATTGTATATTACCGATATTTTCATTTATTAAACAAGCTTTCCGCTGCCGCCACAATTTCCTCTACTGTTATGGCATTCAGACAACGTGGAAAATTTTTATCTATACTACAAGTAGTACAAACATCATCGCGAGACAACACAATCAGCTTATTGCCGGGGTACTGATCTTTATGCCACCATGTGTAGCCAGCGCAAGGCCGGAATAAAACAAGCGGGGTATCTGTTTCCGCGGCAATATGCCCCACGCCCGTGTCTATACTTACTACACCGATACTTTTCGAAACTAAAACAATAAGCTCTTGAAGAGTTAGGCCGGAGACAGGAATGGCGCCTGGTACTTCTTTTATAATCTTGCTCAAAAACGTTTCCTCTCCAGGGCCAGCTGTTAAAATTAATTTGCTGTTTGCCGCGAACGTATCAAAGAGCGCCCTGGCAAGCTGTATCTGCCTATCAAGCGACATTCCGCGATTAACGCTCCCCGTGAAAAGATGTAAAATAATATAACCCTTCTCACGGAGAAAAAGTTTCTCCGTAATAGGTAGCATCCCCCTGGGCATAAGACTAAGCCTTTCAACACTTGACTTTATCCCTAAAGATGAAAGCGCCGCTTGTTCTTCGAGACGAAGCGCCTTGTTCCTGTCAAACGGAATCAAACGATCATACAAAAATCTGTTCATCGGACTTGTGTCCGTAAATCCAACCAGCCGACCGGGCTTTGTAACAAGTCTCGCAAATATTTTGCTGGCCGTTGCAAACTTTCCCCTACCAGAATATTGAGTAACTGTTAGGTCGCTCGGGAAAATATCTTTAATCGCTGAAACAATCGTCATCGGATGCTTGCGATTCGCTTCTATGACATTTATCCATGGATAAGCTAAAAGTAGGTTGCGAATCATATCGACCCTACCCGCAACCAAAAGAGAGCACTTCGCATCAGGATAAGCGACATGAATATTCTCTAGTAAATATTTACCCATAAGACAATCGCCGATGGAAGAAGCTCTCACGGTTAAGACACTTTTCATTTCTAACATCATCTATTTTTTAATCTCAAGTTCCCAAACTAAACACTTAACTGGAATAATTATAGATAAAAACTGATCATAAAAATCCATGTATCTATGGATAAATTTTTTTAGTATTCTGACCAACGGATTCGGCGATACCTGTGGCCATCCATACCAAAAACCAACCTTATGTAATTTAACACTGGTGTACTTGTAATTCGCAAGTTTATTGTGATCATCCAAAAAATATTCAAACGATTTGGAGGTAAAAAAATGTGCATGGGTCGGATCCCCAAAACTATCAACCGACCTGAAATAAGGAACATTGATAATTATTCTCCCACCATTTTTCCCAACACGATAAGCCTCATTTACAAAATCAACTATATTGTCTAGATGTTCCACCACGCTGTGGGCAAAAATAATGTCAAATGAACCATCGCCAAACGGCCACGGAACTTTGTTGGCATCGTGAATAACGTCAACATTAGGAAGACTCAATATGTCCATGCCTACCGCGCCAGCGAGTTTGGAACCGCCACAGCCTATATGCAACACCTTTTCACTTGAGAAAGGGTTACCGCTGACAATGCCAGTTTTAGTATAAATTTTTTCTATCATAGATTCTATCATCATCAAATCTATCTATAGCTATTACACGCATCAATAATTCGCGCAACCTCGTTATCTAATATAGCAGGGTAAAGTGGTAAACTTATTATAGTTCTATGAATCTCTTCTGTTATCGGATAACTTTCATTGTTCCACGAACTATAGGCCGGTTGTTTATGCGGGGGAACGGGATAATGTATCATGGTTTCTATACCCATATCAGACAGATAATCACCAAACTCCTTTCTCTTCCCAGTTCTCACGGTAAATAGATGCCAAACATGAGATTCTCGGTCTTGAGTGTCGTGAGGCAAAACCAACTTTTTGTTATTAATCTCCCCCAAATAACGACGCGCTATATCTCTGCGTCGATTGTTTTCTTTATCCAAATATTTCAACTTGACAGACAACACCACTGCCTGTATTTCATCCAACCGACTATTTACCCCCTGATAAATATTGTGATACTTTTCAAAACTACCATAGTTGCGCAATGCACGGACAACATCGGCTAGTTTGCCATCATCAGTTGTTACAACGCCAGCGTCCCCAATAGCTCCTAGATTCTTGGAGGGATACAGGCTCATTCCGCTAGCATCCCCCAGACCACCAGTGACAACCCCATTATATTTGGCGCCAGCAGATTGTGCGGCGTCCTCAATTATCTTCAACCCATGCTCTTCCGCCATTGCTCTAATCTCATGCGTATAACCTACGCGGCCGTAAAGATGGACGACCAGTATCGCTTTGGTCCTTGGGGTAATTTTGTCTTTTATTAAGTTTACATCAATATTGTAGGTATATATATCCGGCTCAACCAAAATGGGCCTTAAGCGATTCTCCGTTATAGACAGTATGCTAGCTATGTATGTATTGGCTGGGACCAAAATTTCATCATTTTCATGAAAAATCCCCATCTCCTTATACCCTCTAATAATCAGAGTCAGCGCATCGAGACCATTCCCGACACCTATTGCATGCTCTACTCCGCAATAATTGGCAATTTCTTTCTCAAATATTTTTACTTTCTCTCCCAGAATGTACCAACCAGAATCAATAACCTCAGTAATTGCATCTATCACCTCCCTACGATACGGAGTATTACTTTTTTTGAGTTCTAAAAAATGGATCATGAGACAATACGAAACTTTGGCAGAGGAAGAACAAATTTAGATTTAAGACCCTTGGAGCGCCAATTTTTCATAATATAATCTCCATAATGCCACGCGAGAATAACCACATAATCGGGCTGTTCTCGCAAAATTATAGAGTTGTCAACAACCGGAATATGCGTCCCCGGCAGATATTTGCCAACTTTTTCTGATCCAGGCAACTGGGCAACGTATGGCAAAAGTGTTTTATCAAGACCATAATAATTCACCAACACCGACCCTCGACCAGGACACGAATCAGCCACAAATTTTAATCCCTTACTTTTGGCCTTATAGGCCAACTCCATAAATTTCCTTCGGTTATCATCAACACGCTCCCTCCACTTGGACCATGTCTCTGGTTTAAACAACCCCTTAGATTCTTCAAGCGCAAGTAATTCGCCGACATCTGGATTTACCGGATGAACTCCTTTTCGACCAGCATACGCGCGAATATTGCCACCATATCTAGAAGCCCTTTGCACATCAAAAACTTCCATTCCATAATAAGGGAAAAGGGTTACTAACGATTTCAGACTATAGGTTCTAACATGCTCATGGTAGATACCCTCAAACTGATTGCTCTCAAGAACATCAAGCAAATATTGGCTCTCAGTTATAAAAACTCCATCCTTCTCTAAAAGGGTACAGAGCCCCCGCATAACCTCCCCAAGCGGAGCCATGTGAGCAAAGACATTGGTCATAGTCGCTATTTTTGCGTGACCATATTTTTTAACAATATCCTTCGCAACGTCCTCGGTAAAAAACTTTTGGATGGTCTCGATACGATTTTCTTTTTTAGCGATTTTCGCGATATTAGTGGGTTCTACCCCTATTGTCCTCATTCCGTTACGCCTAAATCCAGTCAAAAGAGTCCCATCATTCGAACCGATATCCACGCAAAGAGATTCGGAAGGAATATTAAATTTTTTCACCACCCCATCGGCAAATGCAGACTGATATACTCGGAGCGGTTCTGAGATGCCGGCCCGATAAGGGTATTCGGGTGGATAAATGATAGAACCATCAACGACATAATCCAGTTGAGCTAAACCGGAATCCGGACAAAGCATTAACCGAAGTGGATACGTCGTCTCGGGTTCTCCAATAGTTTTAGCGGTCAAAAGAGCATCGCATGGGGCCTGGTGCCCAAGATCAATAACTTCAAACAAATTTTTGGAACCAGTAACCTGACATCGATCCAGTTTACCAGGAGCTACATCGTGGTTAATCTTTCGCATAATTTAACTGCAATTATCTTATAATGCGTTAATTCTATCAAAAATTGACGCCAATACAACCTTTCCATATTCAAAAATTTAATCTATTATAAACACATGCTCAGGGTGCGAAACACAAACAATAGACGGAATGAGATAAGGAATTTTTGCACTCTGTTCGATAAGAATTACCTGCTCCGCGGGTTGACCCTCCACAGTTCACTTCTGGAAAACTGTGACAATTTTGTTCTCTGGGTACTCTGTATGGACGACACGTGCTACGAGACCTTATCACAACTAACTCTAAGCAACATATACCTAATAAAGCTAAGTGATATCGAAGATGAACGGCTTTTGGTTGCGAAAAATAATAGAACACAAATCGAATACTGTTGGACATTATCCTCATCCCTGCCTTTGTACATTTTAAAAAAAACGGGGGCAAGTATGATAACCTACCTCGATGCCGACCTATTTTTCTATACTTCGCCCGAAGAGATATATGATGAATTTGGTGATAACTCCATAATGATCATCCCACATCGTTTTACAAAAAAAAATATATGGCAAGAAAAAACTAGCGGTATATATAACGTTGGCATGGTGATATTCCGAAACGATATAAATGGACTGGAGTGTTTAAAATGGTGGAGGGAAAAAAGTATCGAGTGGTGCTATGACAGACTGGAGAATGGTAAATACGGAGACCAATTATATCTAAATGACTGGGCGATTAGATTCAATAAAGTCTGTGTACTGAAAAATCATGGGGCAAACGTGGCATCGTGGAATATAGCTAGGTATAAGTTTTTTAAAAAAAACAACCAAATCTGGATGACCAATAAGGAGACTGGCGAGCAATTACCATTAATCTTCTACCATTTTCATGGTCTTAAAATATATTTAGGAAGATGCAACCGTGTGTTGGCTTATCCCATAACCATTTTCCAAACAGACATTTATAAAAAATATCTCGCAACCTTAAATAAACAGCAGCAGGAAATTACAAAAACTATCGGCCATTGGAGTTTTGGATTTGTAAAAAAATTGGACCCATTAAGATTGATCAAGCAAAATACTACATCGTATATAAAAAAACTCATCTCGCTTGTCGCATCTTAGGGCATTATAAAAGCTACGGGTACAATTAAATACAAATACAAATTAATTTGACAACATGGGCAGTTAAATGGTAGAGTATCAATAGACTAGCCTAAATAACGACGGGAGGCGCAACAACATGGAAAACATGGAAAATGTCATAATCGTGGGCGCAGGACAAAACGGTCAGGTCATTAGAGCCATCCTGAACTACAACCCGAATTTTAGAATACTGGGTTTTCTTGATGATAAAATTTCCGGAGAAGGCATACTTGGACCGATCGCGAACTTCAAGGCGTTTCAAAAATGTTCTTTCTTTGTCGCCATTGGCAACAAACGCTGGCGAAAAGAAGCCTACGAGATTCTTTTCGCCAGCGGTGTCAAATTCATAAACGCGATACACCCTTCTGCAGTAATCGAGGGCGGAGTTGTCCTTGGTAGTAACGTGATGGTCGGGGCGCTATCCTATTTAAACGTCGGAAGTGAGATCGGGAATAACACCCTAATCAATAACGGCGTCATTGTGGAGCATAACTGCAAAATCGGATCTAGTTGCAACATTAACCCAGGCGTCGTAATGGGTGGTGGAGTTATAATCGGCAACAATGCATTCGTCGGTCTCGGCGCGAGACTTCGCGATCATATCTCTATTGGAGACGAGGCAACTGTCGGAATGGGGAGCATAGTGCTAAGGGATGTACCCGCCAACACTATCTTCTTCAACCGACTCGAAAACATATCTCGAAGATAAACCCCCATGCCGCTGGTTAACAGCGGCTTTTTAGCGCGGATAGTAAGAAGTTGATAAATATGGTAATTGATATAAAATGACTCCAATGCCTTACAAAGACCTAGTGAACAAATTAACAAGGTGCCCATTTTGTGATATCAAACAGCCAATTATAATTCATAAAAAAACTGCGTTCTTAACTCCCTCAATCGCCCCGTACTACAAGCACCATCTTTTGGTTATACCCAAGCGCCATATAATTTCTTTCTTAGATATGACAAGAAACGAGTACAGAGATATCATCGATCTTCTGAAAACTGGAGGGGAAACAATCAGACAACTAGGGCACAATAACTTTTCTGTATTAATAAGAGATGGCAGTAACGATGCCAAAAGCGTGGAACACCTACACTGCCACATAATTCCTAATGTAAAAATTGGGCATCTAAAAGAAAAAGAAGAGACCAGAAAAGTAATTAGCAAGAAAGAATTTTCTCTCGTTTGTGGCGAGTTAAAATTTGTGCTAAATGGCGCCAACAATAATCTCATGGATAATTCTGCCGGCAACGTTATACCCAAGTCTGGATTCAAAAAGTTTACGCGCCCCGCGAGAGAGAGACTGCCTTAACTGTTGGTTGGTCTCAAGTTCCAAAATTTTATCAACTAAATCTCTGGCATCTCCAGCCTTAACAAAAAGACAGTTAACCCGATCTTGGAGTAATTCCCGATTGCTTTTGGATTCTCTGGTTATGTACGGCATTCCAAGCGCCATAGCCTCAAAGGTTTTGTACTGAATGGTTCTATCCATTCTGGCGTGCGGACCAAACTGGCCGAGCATAACATGACAACTCAAGATAGTTTCGCGGAGCCTATCCGGCGACAAAAAGTTCATGATCAACTTAACATTGGTCAGGTTATCTTCCTCTATAACATTTTTGATATCGTTCTGTCTCTGCCCCCTGCCTATTATAATAATATCTATGTTTTTACCAATATCTCTAAGCATCTTGGCCGCCTCCAAGATATATTCCGCGCCGGTGGCATTAACGAGCCAGCCGCGAAACACAACAGTAAATTTTTCAAGCTTTCTGATATTTGAATCTGGATAAAAAACTTTTTCATCAGCCCCGGTAAACACTACTTTCAATTTTGACGATTTGACCCAAAAAAAACTAGAAATAAATTCCTTTTGCTCCTCTGTCTCAACTAAAACGATATCCGCTAAATGAAAAGCCAAAAAATCTGATAACCAAATCCTAATGGCGGTGAGAGAAATTCTAGAATGCCTTTCCTGGTCTAAAATAACACTCTCATAAAGAGAATTGAGGGCATTATAAACGATTGTTTTGTTCGAAACAAGTCTCGCGACAGGAACAACAACCCCAGATGAATACCCAACCCACAATATGTCATAGTTGTTTTTAAGCGCTAAAAGCTTTGTAAATAGCTCTACAAATTTCCATACACCATTCGATAAACTCACACACTCAACAACCTCGACATCTAGTTTTTTAAGGCCCTCGAGAAACAGCCTGTCTCGTATCGCCTCTAATCTATAAATTCCGAAGTAGCAAACTATCATTTTTTAAATACCAATCTCCACGGTGTCAATATTCCTTCCTTGATTATATGGTTGGAAATTTTCGATTCTCCCTCCAGCCTATTTCTAAAAACTATCGGGATCTCCTTAACCTTGGCTCCAGCTTTCCATAGTTTATATTTCAACTCTATCTGAAAAGCATAACCTGAAGCACCGAACCTCGAAAGGTCGAGCCTATTTAAAAACCTGGGTTTCAATAAATTAAACCCCCCAGTACAATCATGAATAGGCGCAGACGTAACCAATCTAGAATATTGGTTACCCCAATAACTCAACATTCTTCTCCAAAATTCCCATCCTTCAGTTGCGCCATCATTAATATATCTGGAACCAATAACCAAGTCGTGATTCTTAGATTCTTCTAGCATCGGTTTCAAATATTTTGGATCATGAGAAAAATCAGCATCCATCGTAATTAGAGAGTCAAACGTCCCGTCTCTTAAAACAAAATTAAAAGCGTCTATGTATGCCCTCCCCAACCCCTCTTTCCCAGGACGCTCAAGTAAAAGTAACCGTGGATACTTTTTTTGCATATTTTTTACCACATCGGACGTTTTATCCGGCGAGTTATCGTCAACAACTAAAACCGAAATATCGGGCAAAAGTCTAAAAATTTCTGGACAAAGTTTCTCGATATTATCTCTCTCATTATAAGTGGGAACTATTACTATATTTTTCATTTAATTTTATCCAGTACTCTATACTTACCAGCTTCTGCAGAAACTTTGTAACCGCCAGCGACACTATTATTTACGAGGGGACATCTGTCAGCCACGACGATCATGTCCGGACCGACTCTACTAACCGTGGCAGACGGCGCATCACCTCTTTTTATTATATCCGCAAATTCAACATATTGGTAATAATTCCTCCCCCCAAAAAAAGTAACGGCCTCCGGTACGTTACAAAATAAGACTTTTTTATCAGCTGATATGCTATTAATGACTGTACCAAGATCAGTTGTTTGAGTTATCTGATAGTAATCTGAAACCCAAGAATCAAAAAAGGTTTTGTAAAACTGAAAAATAATAAGGATAACCAAAATAGCCTTTGCCAATAAGATAAAACTAAATCTGACTCTCAGCTTACTAGGCGCCTGCTCTGCGAGATAAAAAAGGCTATTGGGCAAATAGACTAGGGCAACAATCTGACCTGGTAAAAAGTACCTGAAGTAACCGACTGTCTTAAGGTATGCAAGGAGAGAAACTAATGAAAAATAAAAAGCGACCGACTCTGCAACGTAAACATGTTCCTTGTTCATTTTCCGCCACAATAAACTGACCGCCCAAATAACTATTAACCCAAGAAAATATAGTGGCTGAAGGCTTGTCAGGGTATTGTAAATATTCTCCGCGATCAAATTAGGCAACGGGACATCGCTCAAATTGCCTGAGTAGATAGCTAGTATATCGTAAAGAGAATCACCGGGGAACTGAACGAACACCCAGGCAATAACCGTCACGACAGTCCAAAAAATCGAAACTAAAATATTTTTTAGCGGTAATCTTGATTTTATGTCCACATAATCCAAAACAACAGCAACTGGAACAACGATCAAAAATAATGGTTTAGTAACCATCGACAGCCCGGCCATAATTCCCGCCCCAAGATACATCGGCCACCAACCGCGATACTTAACTTCAATCATGCGTAAACATAAAATAAAGGCCAGAAAGAAAACAGTTCCCGGAATCTCTCCTAAAACACTTTTCCCACTTCCATACAAGGGTGCGAAACTCACCAGAAGCCACACAGCCCAAATGCATGGCCCGCAACGTTCACCTCGTTTTATCAGTAAGTACACGAGTAAGAAAAAACAGAATAGATAAATCGCCATTATAGATCTTGCCTGCAATAATCCCTCGCCGAAGACTTTCAAGAACAAAGCGACTGGCAAGATAACAGTGTATCCAGTAGTCACAAAGCCGGCTGGAACAAACTCCTGCGGGGCAACTTGCACTCCATAAACTCCATGGCGAGAGATATTTTGCGCCACTTGAACTATAATACCCTCGTCTTTCCACGTCGGTGGGCTTACCGTAAGCTTATATGTACTTAAAAATATCCCGACCAAAAAAGCCACAAGGAGCAATATTCTACACGACCAAACTAAATATGTAGACATTAAATCTTACGAAATAAAAATCGAAGAGATTCCCAAACTGTTTCTAGCCCATATCGTATACTTCTCTTAAAATTTATAGACGAGGCCTCCGGAAAATATCTAACTGGTACTGGAATTTCACCTATTCGAAATCCTCTTTCTATTATCTTAAAAAGCATCTGGGTATCAAAGACGAAATCGTCTGAATTGTTGTTATAGTCCACAGACTGAAACACCTTGCGACTATACGCCCTCATACCAGTGTGCCATTCAGACAAATTCTGACCACTTACGAAATTTTCCCAGAGAGTTAACATCCTATTAAAAAAATATTTATATATCGGCATACCTCCAGCTAGCGCCTCTTTTCTTGTCCTGATTCTGGACCCAAGCATAACATCGAAATAACCACCATCTATAAAGTCCACAAAATATTTAACCAACTTAGGATCATACTGATAATCGGGATGCAGCATAACTACAATATCCGCGTCATGTTCTAGGGCAAGTCGATAGCAAGTTTTTTGATTTCCACCATAGCCTCTATTTTGTTTGTGAGCAAAAAAACTGAAGGGAATATCATTGTTAACTATTATCTCACCATTCTTTAGTCTCCTCGCAATATCCACCGTCTTATCGTCGCTGGCATCATCGACAAGAATAACCTCGTCGACATACCCGCGAGGAATATCACTAATTGTTTTAATAAGCGTAGCTTCGGCATTATACGCCGGTAACACAACAATGACCTTTGGCTTTTTCATATAATAAAAATAGCATTATTCCCTACCTCTCCGCAAACGAAGATAATCTTTCCGGATTTTCAAAATAATACTTAAAGAAACTATCGATCCTTAGGTACTTCTCAAAGGTGCTCCTTGCCTTCTTTTGCATTTCCGCAAATTTATTATTGTCGAGGCTATTATAAAAATTGAAAATAGTTTTATCTAATTTATCAATGTCCTGATAGGGAACCCGTAAAATAAACTCCTCGTAGTTTATCACATCTTCAAGCGGCAGAATGGATTGTGTATCCACTAAAACCGGCACACGAGAAAGACTCAAAATTTCATAAAATCTATTAGAGTAGTTGCCATCCCCTTTTATGGCCAGATAGAGATCTGATTCAATAATATTGTTTATAAAATCACTTCGCGCCTTAGCCTTGTCTAGCCCCAGGGTTTCTTTGTGGGCGGAGTAACTATTTCTAATTATAAAATTGGCCCTAACAACAAGCGAATTGGTAAGTACTTTTATGGCCCTTTTCCTAAAATATATTCCCTGTTTAAAAACCTTTTTTTTGATACCCAAACTAATGTCTATGATTACGTTTTTAATAACGTACTTTATTTTCTGCCCTATAGTCTTAAAGCTCGCCCATCCGCAAAACCCAACGATCGGGAACTTACCCTTAATCCGCAGACCGGGGCATATTGTTTCTCCCAAGTCCTCAATGTACGCGGGCATAATTATTTCATTCGGTCCTTGCTTAAAACGATATTGCGAAGTACGGAACACGAGAGAATGTTTAACAAAGATATTCTGATCAGAGTCTCCATATGCAAATACTATAATCTTCTTGCCATATTTTTCTGCTAACTTCACCAATGAAGAAAGCTGGCATTCCTTGTTTTTGTAATAAAAATAATTGTGTGGAAGCAAAATATAATCTGCATCATCAATTCTATCAACAATATGAACAATCGGCTCTCTTAAGGTTATAAATGCCCTATCCAGCCAAATGCGACCGCCCCAACGGCTCTCTCCCATGTTGGGGTAAAGCAGAGGGACAATTGGAATATTATCTTCTAACCGGCCGATATAAACCTTAGTCATTATCTTGTTAATTATCTAACGCGGATTTTAATTCTTGAATTAATTTAATAAGACTATGAGTTTCATTGACATATTTTATCAAGAGAGAAGTATAATGATCCCGTGCCTCATCATGCAAATAAAGCAGATAATTCAACCTTAAATATAAATCTTCAACATTGTCTTCTTCAAAGATAAGGCTATCGGGAATCTGGCCGACAAATGATTTGTTAGACACAAGAACCAAGCAACCACAGGCCATTGCTTCCATAATAGTTTTGTCTAAACTACCACTTGGGGTAGCATTAATAAAAACATTATATTTATTATAAACCCTGGCAGTGTCCAAATTTGAGATACCGGGGAAAAAAGTAATCTTACCCTTCGTCTCAAGCTCTTTGGCGTCATCCCTAACTTGCTTGTAGTAAGCCTCGTCACGAGAAGCGGCACCGCCATATATATCAAACCTAAAATCAATATTATGTTTATCGAGTTGTTTGGCCAGGCCAATCATGAGATCAACCCTCTTAATCGGGGACACTCTACCAAGTGATAGCAACGAATTATTATATCTTCTGCCATTATCATCCACCCTGAAAATGTCAGTGTCTATGCCCGCCGGCATAATTTTTGATTTATTAAACCTCCTAGCATAGGCAAAAATCGATGTAAAAAAAATCCTATCTGCAAAAATGGCAGAGAATCTAACGAGGGGGCCGCCACTAGGGTGATTATACCAAAGAGAGGTCTTCTTGCTAACTAACTTCCACAACCACCCGCCAAGAGCCATATACTCGGGGTTCATGTGCACAAAAACCGCGTCGTAATTGTTTCTTTCTTGCCAAATATATTTATAAAAGTTAATAAACGCCTTAAGTCTTTGTAATAACTTTTTCCCGCCCGAGGCGGACCAGTCTTGGGCTGGTTTACCGAGAGATAAGACTTTCACATTGGCAGGAAGATCGTGCTCTCCTTTTTGTAAACACACAGCGGTAACTTTTTCGAAATTCTTCGCAAACTCCAAAACCCATCCGTGCATAAACCCCAGCACATCATCACTCTTATCTATTTTTTGAGTTAAAATCAAAATCCTCATTTGGATAATTAAACAAAAATATTAAAGTAGATTATGTGCCACACGGCTGATAGACCGTCTTTCCAATTTATCTTCTTCCCTTCCTCATAGGTTCTCCCATAATATGAAATCCCGACTTCGTAAATCCGCCATTTGCCCCTGGCAACTCTCGCGGTCAACTCCGGTTCTATACCAAATCTTTGAGACACCAATTTATCCTTGAAACTATCAATCACCTTCCTATCAAAAACCTTATAACATGTCTCCATGTCAGTCAGATTCAAGCCAGATAATAGGTTCGACAAGACCGTCAGAAACTTATTGGCCAAGTAATGAACAACGTATAAAACCCTATGAGGGTCACTACCTACAAACCGCGAGCCAAAAACCACATCGGCTCGACCTAAAATTATAGGCTTAAGTAGTCGATCATATTCATTGGGATCGTACTCCATATCAGCATCCTGGATTATTACGATATCGCCCGTGGCTTTTTGAAATCCAGTTTTTATAGCACCGCCCTTGCCCTGATTCTTATCGTGAAAAAAGTATTTTATTCCCTGAATGGACTTGATTATGTCTCTCGTTCCGTCAATAGATCCGTCATCGACAATTATTATCTCCTTCTCTATGTCTCCAATATCTGCAGCCCTAACTATCGCGACAATCTCTTCTATCGTGCCCTTCTCGTTATAAGCTGGAATAATGACAGATAATTTCATATTATTTGATTCTACCAATCTTAACTAAAATCAAATCTTTTACCATTAAAAATCCTAGCGAGGCAAGAATAAACATGTACGGCGCGGCAGGAATTCTGAATCTAGAATACGCAACTGGAGGAGTTGGCAAGGCCAGATATAAAATTATGCCAAGAAGCAAGAGAACAAATATCCTTTTGTCCCTTTTGAGTAGTGGCACAAACATTAAAACAAATATAATCGTTAGTAGTATATGCTCCGTGGTAATAAAAATCTGCCCACGAAGAACATTAAAGAATTGTTGGAACTGTCCTCTCATTAAGAAATTAGTTAGATTCTCATTACTTGTTTCATAAACCTTGTAATGCAAAACGTCATTATATATGTAGAAGAAATTTTTTATACCGCTAGAAAGAAAGAACGGCACCATTTTAACCGTATGCCACCTCACATAACCGACGGGATCAGACAATAAATATTGGTAAGAGATACCATTCAAAGTTGAAGCATTTTTAATCTCTGCGGAATCCACTTGAATAACACCTCTCTTATTGAGCTCTCCGTACAACTCCCTTCTTACATCATCCGGAGAAACTCCCCTCTTAAAAGACACAAACTCCGGGATAGTGTAATGGAAAAGATTGAAACTCTGTACGGAAGCAAGTCCCCATGTATCTGCGACCAACTTGTTTCGAACAAACCATGGTGCCAAAATCAAAATGAAGCTGGCAACAAATAACCAGCCGGACATTAGAATAGTTTTTTTATCAACCGACCTTGACTTCAAAACAAAAAAGTAAATTAAAACTAGCGGAATAACCAGATAAGTAGATATGGGCCTAATGAGAGTCGCTATGCCAAGAAGGACTCCGCTGTCGAAGGCTGAAAAAAAGACCGCCTCTCCACGCCTAAAAAATAGCAGGTACACCGACAGAATTAAAAAAAAAGTAAATGATGTGTCAGAAGTAACCATCAGGGCATGAAATATAACTGTTGGGTCAAAAATATACAATAAACCGGCCATAGTACCTGCCGTCTCCGAAAATACTTTCCCTATTTTATAGACCAACATCGCTGTGCCTATAACAAAAACTATCTGCAATAACGGAAAATATTTGTATGAACCGGTAACCGCCTTAAATATGGCAAGGAGGGCGGGAAACCCCGGTGTCCTGAACGTGTCAGGAATCAATGGCGCAACTTCGCGAAGAGAAAGTGTTCCTCTCTGTAGCAGACTGTCCGCTAAGATCCCATAGCCGACCGAATCAGAGCCGTATATTGGTAAAACCATTCTCGGATTCTCACCATTTTTCAACTGCAAATTTCTAAGGCTCATGGTATGAATAAAAAAAGGCAAATATAAAGCAAGCGTTACCGCGGTAAAAATAACCGCCGCAGAAACCTTATAATTTTTTATCTGCTCAAAACTCATAAACTATTTTGTGTATTAGGGTTAGTATTTTTTGGAAAAATAAAATTACGATAAATCAAAAAACTTGAGAAAGCAATCAAGATACCGGTTATAAATTGAGACAACATGTACCAAACACCAAACTTTTCAGTAAACAAATAAACTAATAAGGAATTTAAGAATAGATTCGCCACCTGCACACTAAAATAAGCGATCAATTGTTTGTGCGATTCTTTATCCTTATTATCATCAAACGTCCAATATTTTTGCAAAACAAAACTGGCCGTGAACGCGATAAGAAAAGCTATAACAACTGAAGTGGTATAAACAAAACCGACATATTCAGTTAAAATATAGAGGGCAATTAAATCCACCCCGGCAGCAGTGCACCCAGATATAATATACCTAATTATGATGCCCCGAGGACTCATTAAAAAATCTATCATAATATATTTTTAAGAAAGCCAATCAAGGTCTGTTTCCACTCCGGTTGTAAGATATATGCGTCCATAGAAAAACTCGCGACGAGATAAATGGCGACGAGAGGCAAAAACCATCTCCATTTGTCTTCATGTTCTTTTATTGCGACGCAAGAAATTAAAATGAGAAACGGCGCGACAATAAAATCCAGTCTTTCGGTTATACCCGGATAAATAAAAATTGGGCTGGCAGAGATAAAAACAACAAACAGGTAGGCGAGCGTTTTATCGTCAAAATACTTTTGTCTATTTTTCCGAATTAAATATACCGAGTAGCCAAGCAACAAGAAACCAACATTATACATATAAAATAAGGCTTTAGCGTGTTCTACAATCTTACTGCTATAGGCATGTGACGGTTGAACCCTCATAAAATTATAGAAATCCAAATAAGTATAATGGTACTCAATATAAACAGAAAGGTGCACCAACAATACCGGAACAAAAGATATTAAAGTAACCAACATAATATGTTTAATAACTTTTCTGTTTTGTTGATAGGCTGAATACAATAGCGCGCCCACAATTACAAAATAACCACCTAGTGCATATTCCTTAAACAATCCCCCAACCCCGGTCATTAAACCAGCCCCAAACATGTTAGACTCTTTATCCGTATAGATATATTCCAAGGAAAAATAAGCGGCTGCCAGATAAAACATAAAACTCCCCATATCAGTCAAATAGTGGAGTCCAAAAGTAACAGCGACATAATTGCCCAAATAAAGCGCCGTGCCTATGCCAGCGATTTTATCACTCACGAAAATCCGGTAAATTATCTTGTACAAGATAAAACCAGACATAATATAAAATAGCGAATTTAAGGCCATCCAGCCTAGCCAAAAAATTCCAAGAAACCGAAACAGCACAAGCAATTTGAGATAAGCAAAATTAGTAAGCAGTCTATTAGGAGTGAAATCAGGCGATGGTAAAATACCAGTTTCGATAAGACTGACCGAATCTACGTAACTTCGCGTATCTCCGTTAAAACTGATACCGCCTGGCGGCGTTAAGGGTAAGTCTCGAATGTAATAGGCCACCGCCCAAAAGGCAACAATGGCCAAAAAAATAATTATATCTTTTTTATTTCTTTCGAAAAATGACATGGAGATTACTTCAGCAGTGAGACAATAGCCTTCGCGAGCTTATCGGGATCATGCCTTATTAGAGTACGTTTTATTGGGTCACCCTTCACAATTTTCGGAACAGAATCGGAAATCAGATTGACACCAATTAGTCTATAATATCTTTTGTCAGTGGCCAGGTCAAACGGAGACAAAACCGGATAGCCCTCGTCGGAATATTTTTTAAGAAGAGACCTTGGTGGTAATTTCGTATTGTATAAAACATGATGGAAAACACCACTCAAGATAAAATTCTCCATCGCAGTGACAAAATCGGAAACAGTAAAGTTGTCAGTCTGCCCAAATTGGTTCATCAAATTACAAATAAAAATCTTCTTCGCCCTTGCTTTTATGACAGCTTCGGAAATTCCTCTAACTAAAAAGTTCGGCGCAAGTGACGAATAAAAACTCCCAGGGCCGACAACAATCAAATCGGCATCTTGAATTGCCAAAAGAGCTTCCGGATTTGCTTTGGCAATTTTGTTAAAATATATTTTTTTGATTTCGTAGCAAAAAGATCTACAATCCGCAATCGCGCTCTGCCCCAAAAGCTTCTTTCCATTTTTTAACTCCGCTACCAAATGCACATTGTCGAACGTCACAGGCAGTACTCGCCCCCTAACTTTCAAGACCTTGCTTATGGAACGCAAAGATACGTTGAAGTCCCCCGTCATTTTTTCAAGCGCGGAAATAAAAATATTTCCAAAATTGTGACCACGTAACGATCCGGACGAAAATCTAAAACCAAAGAGATCGCGAGTCACATAGTCTGCCTCCGAGAGCGCAACGAGACACTGACGTATATCACCCGGCGGAAGAACACCATATTCGTCACGGAGAACACCAGTAGATCCGCCGTCATCCGCCATAGACACGATAGATGTTAAATCTAAATTCTTGTACTTTTTCAACCCAGAAAGGACTGTAAAAGAGCCTGTCCCTCCTCCGATAACAACAACCTTTTTCCGCTTCTGCATAGCGCTATTATACAACAATAAATCGACCACTTTGTAACACCAAAGAAGGTTCAACCTGCTTTGGTGTAGGTCGTCCTTGTTTTTTGAACGATTCTTTTAGTAGTCCATTCCCATCCCTGGCATACCTCCGCCCATACCGCCCGGCATACCTCCGCCCGAAGATTCTTTCTTCGGCTCATCAGCTACCGCAACTTCAGTAGTGAGAAGTATGGCCGCGGCTGAAGCGGCATGCTCTAGGGAAGTCCTCGTCACTTTCACAGGATCGATAATTCCGGCGACAAGCATATCTTTTACAAGTTTATCCTTGTTGGCGTCGTATCCTTCATTGTCTTTTCCATTTTTTACCTGATGAACTATAACCGAACCATCTCCCTTGCCAGAGTTAGAGGCAATCTGTTTTAATGGAACTTCGAGTGAAGCGAAAAGAACGTTTACTCCGGCGGAGAATTCATCCCTAATGTCATCAGATGGACAAACAACCCCCTTCGCAGAAACTTTCATCATCGCTCGTATAAAGGCGGTCCCTCCTCCAGCAACAATACCCTCTTCAATGGCAGCCTTTGTCGCCTCAACAGCGTCCTCTATCTTTAATTTCTTATATTTCATTTCTGACTCGGTTGCGGCGCCAACCTTAATAACAGCAACGCCGCCAGAAAGTTTTCCTAATCTCTCTTCCAGTTTTTCTTTATCAAAACTAGATTCTGTTTTGTTTACCTGGGCCTTAAGGGAAGATATTCTCGCGTCAATCGCGGACTTCTTTCCCTTGCCACCGACAACCGTCGTGTCATCTTTAGTCGAAATCACCTTTCTGGCCTTTCCGAGCATCTCTATCGTTACATTTTCAATTTTCAATCCGAGCTCGTCTGTTATAACTTTTCCGCCGGTCATTATAGCGATATCTTCAAGCATGTCCTTCTTCCTGTCGCCATACCCCGGAGACTTAACCGCGAGAGTATTGAACGACCCTCTGATTTTATTTACAACAAGCGTCGCAAGAGCTTCGCCATCCAAGTCTTCACAGATTAAAACGAGTTCTTTCTTCCCCGTCGCCGCAACTTTTTCTAAAACGGGTAGAATATCTTTTACCGCCGAAATCTTTTTGTCAGTAATTAAAATTAATGCATCATTATATTCCGCCTCCATTCTTTCCGGATTTGTAATCATATACGGAGATAGGTAGCCCTTATCAAATTTCATTCCCTCAACAATTTCAGACTCAACTCCGAAAGACTGACTCTCCTCAACGGTTACAACGCCGTCTTTTCCAACCCTATCGATAGCATCGGCGATTATCTCGCCAAATTCCTTCGACTCAGCGGAGATAGTCGCAACCTGAATAATCTCATTCTTTCCTTTTATCGGCTTAGCCATAGACACGAGAGCCGCGACGACATCTCTCGTCGCGTGTTCAATTCCAATTCGCACGCCCATAGCGTTCGCCCCGAGAGCAGTTTTCTTAAATCCTTCCTCAACAATAGCCTGAGTTAAAACGACGGCGGTAGTCGTCCCATCGCCCGCCATATCGTTCGTCTTATTCGCAACATCCTTAACAATCTCTGCACCCATATTCTCAATCTTGTCCGAGAGAGAAATCTCCTTCGCTATAGAAACACCATCGTTCGTAATCATAGGCGCGCCATACCCCTTATCAAGAATTACATTCCGTCCCTTGGGACCGATTGTTATTTTCACCGCATTCGCGACCTTATCGACACCCCGCTTGAGCGCCTCACGGGCCTCATTTCCATAAATTATTTGTTTTGACATAGTTTTTTTATTGATTAACCACTAAGCGAGTCAGGAAACTGAATTTGGAACGAATCCCCCCCCCTCCCGTGAGTGAAGAATCAGTTCCTGACTCGCGCCCTCCTATTATTCAGTAATAACTCCCAAGACGTTCGACTCACTCAATATAAAATAATCTCTGTCATCAATTTTGATTTCATCAGGACCGTATTTTGTAAACAAAACCTTATCGCCAACCTTAAGGTTCATCGGGATAAGTTTACCCTCATCAGTAACTTTTCCTGGGCCCACAGAAACAACGACGCCCTTTTCGGCTCGCTCCTTCTCCGCGGTTTCAGGAATAAAGATACCGCTTTTCGTCTCTTTCCCTCGTTCGTGTTCCGCCAGTGGCTCAACTACAATTCTATCGCCAAGCGGACGAAGATTCACCTTTTTGCTCATACCTTTTAATAATTACCTAATAATGCAGGTTCATATTACCCTATTTTCTAAACTTTGCAAGGTTCAACCTTACATAAAACAAGGCCGACCTTCAACATAACCTGCCGGCAGGCAGGAAGAGTCGTATCTTATTTTTTAAGTTGGTCTAAACCTAACATATCTTATTAAATTCGTCTACAGACAAACCAGCCTGTCTAACGACAATATTATATAAAGTTCCAATCGGAATATCTTTCGAATCGTGAACAGGTACCGTCACTATCTTTGTTCCATCTACACTTTTAAAATACAAATGACTACCTCTTTGATGAGTTTCAGTGAACCCAATCTTTTTAAGTTTCCAAATAACTTTTCTCGCCGTAAGTGGAACTAATTTTCCCATAGCAGATTAGGCGAGTTTTGGTGTAAAAATTTTAAGATATGTACCCTCAGTATGAAAAACCGATCGTGGTATTTCTTTTTTCTCTCTTGCAAGTAATTCCAAATAGCCCAAAGCGGCCTCTTTAACCCTAGCTTCAGCCTCAGCGAAAGAATCACCAAAAGATGATAGGTGATTCAGTTCTGGAATGGTCGCTATAACCTGCTTGGTTTTTCCATCTACCTCGTATTCAATTCTATACTCCAGTTCATTTGACATATTAAAATTCTATACTTTTTATCAAAAAAAACAAGGGCTATAGAAGGTTGAACCTTCTATAAAATACGCAAAAGGAAAAGCCCGCCGGATAACCGACGGGGCCAAAGACTCTAAGGCCTCCTTACTTTCTCACAAAGGGCGAGCGGTCGACAATGATCTCACAATCAGGATATGCTTCTCGAAGGAGCTTAACAGTCTCACCGCGAGGTTCACGGCCATAATTGCCACTTTGTCCCCAAATGAAGATACCCTTCACTGCCAAATCAACGTACATAAAGCCACCAGCGAGACAAACTACATCTAGTCCGCTGTCGGCTAGTTCTTCTAAACTAAATCCCAAAAGGACATTCTCATGAAGTTTCGCCCCGTAAGAAGCGCGAAGTACAAGCTTACCGTTCCCACTACCGTCAGACACACTACACACCACATAGAGCATTCCACGGCGGTCGTCGCTCTTGACGATAGGCACATCGTCCAAATTCATTTGTCGTCTCTCCTTTGGTCATGATGATCAAGGTCAGTGTTGACTTTCAAGGTTCGCCACGAAGCCGATACTTTAGACGTCCGAAATCAACCCAACACAAAGTGGTTCCTAAGTCAAGTGCATATACATTTGCTTGCTTTTATCCCATCTCTGTGCTAACCTATAATCAATAAATATTCTATGCAGGTTATACCTTGGATACAGATTATATTGTCGATTATATTAACCCTTCTCGTCCTACTTCAGCAAAGTGAGGCCGGCTTGGGCAGTTTAACTGGAGACTTTTCCGGTAGCGGAGTCATGCACGGCAAGAGAGGCATGGAAAAGGTCTTATTTATTGCAACTATAACAGTTTCTATTCTGTTCGTAGCTGTTTCAGTTTGGGCGCTTCTAGTTTCTTAGCAAGTTTAACTAACTAATGAAATCCACCCTCTTTAAAGCAATCAACCTGGCCATTTATTCGTTTTCCAAAAAAGAAAAAAACACGCTTCTGATAGCGGCGGTAATTTTTATAGTAAGTTCAGGCATACTGATTTGGAAATATATAGATAACAACTCTGTTGTGGTACCATCCCTGGGTGGCAACTTAACCGAAGGAGTCATAGGCATCCCAAAGTTCATAAACCCCCTACTCGCAGTTACCGACGCCGACCGCGACCTTACGGCTTTAATTTACTCCGGACTTCTGCGAGTTGGGCCTGACGGAGAATACATTCCAGACATAGCCGATAGCTATGAAATATCTGCCGACGGTTTATCGTACACATTCAGAATCAGAAAAAACGCAACCTGGCACGATGGTAAACCTGTAACGTCAGATGATGTCGAGTTCACCATAGACAGAGCCAGAGACCCAAACTTAAAAAGTCCCAAACGCGCCGGCCTAGAAGGAGTTATCGTCGAAAAAATAGACAACAAAACCGTTAAACTTAGTCTGAAACAACGCTACTCATCTTTCCTGGAAAATGTCCTGCTAGGAATTCTACCGAAACACATTTGGGAAAACGTGGATGAAACGGCGTTTTCTTACAACGAAAACAATCTGTCGCCCATTGGTTCGGGGCCGTATAAAATATCTAAGATTCAGATCAAGAGCGGCGCCGGAGGAGTACCGGACTATTACGATTTGATCCCGTTTAGAAATTTCACACTGGGACAACCGAAAATCGCTAACATTAGAATAAGGTTCTATCAAAACGAAACCGCGTTACTTGGGGCATTTGCAAACGGAGAAATCGAAGCGATTAACAGTGTCCCTGCCGAAAATGTTTTCAAATTAACGGAGGAAGGTAAGAAGATTTTACATACCGTACTGCCTAGGGTCTTCGCAGTTTTCCTTAATCAGGGACACTCTAAGGCCCTAAAAGACGCGTCGGTAAGACAAGCATTAAATTTAAGTCTTAACAAACAAGAGATAGTTAACAAGGTTCTGTTCGGCTATGGAGTCAAATTAGATGGCCCAATCCCTAAAACTATAAGCACCGATACGGCCACAAGCACCGTTAACATGGAGCAGGCAAAAAGTATTCTCAAAAAAGGCGGATGGAAGTTTAATTCCAAAAAGTCCCAGTGGGAAAAAGGGAGCGGCAAGAACCTGATAACTTTGTCTTTCACAATCGCGACAACTGATGTACCGGAACTAAAACAGGCGGCAAGTCTGATCCAGGCTGACTGGCAAAAACTTGGAGCCAAAGTTACCCTACAAACCTACAATATATCAGACCTTAGCCAGAAAGTTATAAGACCGAGACAATATGACGCGCTTTTCTTCGGGGAAGTTATCGGCCGAGATCCGGATCTATTTTCGTTCTGGCACTCGTCACAAAGAAACGACCCGGGGTCAAACATATCCATGTACGCTAACGTTAAGGTAGACAAAATATTGGAATCTGCTCGTGGAGAAACCGACCTCGACAAAAAGATGAACGACTACACCGAACTGGAAAAAGAGATCGCTAAAGATAATCCGGCAATCTTCATCTACGCTCCATATTTCAACTATGCAGTCCCTACAAAAATACAAAATATGGAACTACCGACGATCAACGTCCCATCCGACAGGTTCTTCGGCGCCTATAATTGGTACATAACTACGACAAAAGTATGGAAAATATTTCTAAGAGACACAAATAACTAAAAAATAATCAAACAAACAAACTCACTAATATTATGAACGCACAATTAAAACCAGCGGCGCCTAGTCTTGGGACTGTGAAAAAAGTCTGGAGACGGCCAAAACCTTCGTCAGCAAGGCAAACTCGGCCTATGAACGACAGAGGCACACTAAAAAGCCACATCGCAACAGAAGGGGCGACAGTTATGCCACCTCTCTCCCTCGATACAATCAGAATCATCCCCCTCGGAGGAGTTGAGGAGGTTGGAAAAAATATGACTATCGTCGAATATCAAGATGAAATCATAGTTATAGACATGGGTTTCCAATTTCCGGGAGAGGAAGCGCCTGGCATAGACTACATAATCCCGGACACCACATATCTTCAAAACAAAAAGAAAAATATCAAGGGTGTGTTCATAACTCACGGCCACCTAGACCATATAGGCGGTATTCCATACATCATAGACAAATTGGGTAATCCGCCTATCTACACCAGACTCCTGTCGTCGGTAATGATTAAAAAAAGACAAGATGAATTTCCCCATCTGCCGCCTCTCCAGCTACACGTTATAGAAAAAGATTCCAGACTGCGAGCTGGTAAACATCTATCCGTAAGATTTTTCAACGTTACTCACACAATTCCTGACGCAATGGGAGTTATAGTGGAGACACCTTATGGCAACATTGTTTTTACCGGCGACCTAAAAATCGATCACGACAATGGCGTACCGATGGAACATGAAGTGAAAACATTCGAAGAGGTTGGGAGAGGTAATAATCTCTTCATGGCCGGAGACTCGACGAATGTTGAACGCGCCGGATGGTCATTCTCTGAGAGAGCTGTGCATGAAAACTTAAAGAAAATCATGGCGGAAACCAAAGGGCGACTAATTATGGGCACCTTCGCCTCACTGCTTGAAAGAGTAATTTTTGTGATAAAAACTGCCGAGGAGATGGGCAAAAAAGTGGTATTGAGAGGCCGCAGTATGAAGAACAATGTCGAAATAGCCAAAGAATTACAAATTCTCAAGGTAAACGCTGGCACGATAATAACACCGGAGGAGTTGGACTCGTACCCGCCGGAAAAAATTATAATCCTGGCAACAGGAGCCCAAGGCGAGGAGCTGGCGGCCCTAATGAGAATATCGACCAAAAAAGATAAGTACATAAAAATGACCAAGGCCGACACCGTACTGCTTTCCTCGTCTGTTATTCCAGGCAACGAAAGAGCCGTGCAAGAGTTAAAAGACAATATCTCGCGGCAAGGGGCTAGTATAATCCATTATAGAATAGCCGACGTCCACTCTTCTGGACATGCTAACCATGATGAGACGCTCTGGATACACAAGATGATAAGGCCAAAATTCTTCATGCCTCTCCACGGTTATCACTATATGCTTCGGCTTCACGCTAACATCGCCAAAGAAAACGGGATGTCGGACGAGAATATAGTTATTCCAGACAATGGAATGATTATAGATATAGTAGAAAAGGGGAAGAAGATTGTAGTACGAAAGGAAACTGCGCCGGCCGGCATCGTCATGGTTGACGGACTCGGAACGGGCGACGTAAATGATGTGGTTATAAGGGATCGTCAACTCTTGGCCCAAGACGGCATGTTTGTCATCATCGCGATAATCGACATTAAGACTGGAAAAACCAGACAGTCTCCGGACATTATTTCCAGAGGATTCATCTATCTGAAAGAATCTCAAGACCTCCTGCGACAAACAAGATTCTTAATTCGAAAAACGATAGAAGACACAACCGCCGAAATGCATCCTGTAAACTTCGATTATGTTAAAAACAACCTAAGAGAGAAAGTAGGTAAATTCCTCTTCCAGAAAACCAAAAAACGCCCTATAGTTTTACCTGTACTGATTGAGGTATAAAAAATATATTCTAAAAAACAAGGTCCAACCTTTCAAATCCCGCCGTTATCCCCTCTTGCAACCTCTCCCCATTCCCATGACCCAAGAGTCCAAGATACGACTGTACAACCTCGGACTTCCCACCTTTTAGTTTGATATTTCTAAACATTCTCTTCTTGGTCGCAGTTCTGAGAACCTTGTGGTCGGGAAAATTAACCCAGCCGAGAAAATCAATTCCCGAAGATAGAGTTTCGATTGATACCTTGTGTGGGTGTAACTCCAGTTTAAGCTTGGTATGTAAAAAATCCTTAATTTGCATTAATACTTCTTCAAGCCACTTTCTGTCTTGCGACATAATTACAAAGTCATCGGCATAACGAATATAATATTTGGCCTTAACCCTATGCTTCATAAACTGATCAAACTTGTTC
>JACRKD010000044.1 GCA_016215345.1 Candidatus Vogelbacteria bacterium
ATATCGATTACCATTGGCAATGAGGAAGTTCGTGTACGTTTCAAGATTAAATGTTTTAGTCATAATGTGTCCGGGTTATGGACACCCATAGTATTGCACAAAAACTCGTGGTTTGGTATTGTTTGCGTAGGTACTATATAGAAGATACTTGGCTTCGGCCCAGTTGGGCACGTTGACATTTTATTTAATAGTTATCCGATAAACATTGGATAGCGTACCGACATATATGTCGGAGGAGGATGGAGATGAGGAGTATCTCTCTCGGAAGATTTGTTTGGGCGATCGCTTTGTTCTCTATCGTTTTGTCTTTTACCTCTAGCGCCACGGTTGCGGAAGAAAAAGCTCTGCCTTTCTATTTCCCCCAAGGAGTAATCCAAACAAAAGATCCGGTTAAGCAGATGCAGGAGTATGCCAGATATCTGGCGGCTACTACATATCGATTTCAAGGGAGCGAGCATAACCCGAATCACCATCTGGTGCCAGGTAGCGATAGTATCGTCATACAAACGGATATCGATAGTACGACCCGAGTTGCGTCAGACGGGAAAGTTGAGAAATGTAGAATTGTTCTTGACCATTTCGTCCGTATGCCCGGTGGAAAAATCAGAGTAACTCAGCTTGCCGATCAGTTCTTCATTTCCGAGATGGAGCTCAAGGTCGTCGTTGACGATCTTGCCAATCTTGTCAAAGAAGCATCGCAAGGCAACTACGAGTTCTATAAGGAACTTTCGGATATGGCGCTCAGGGCCAGGGCGGCGAAGATTTTCGCGTCGTCGACAAAGAGCTCGGGGCATTCAACCGGCAGTGCCGTGGAGACGGTTGCTACGACACAGTTGGCGGAATTCCGAAAGATGCTTGATGAGAGAGATCCACTGTATGGCATCACCCTTAGAGAGCTCCATTATCTGCCAAAACCGGTAAAGCCTTCCGACTTTGTCCCCTATGAGCTTCATCTGGGATATACCCCCGAGATTGAAGGCATCTTCGGTGTTTGTTGGTTGAATACCGGAATCGTGTATTACAATCCTCAAGCGCGCATCGCGGACTACTTGGTAGGTAAGCCGAAGACTCTTCAGCACGAAATGGTGCACTGTAACTATAACCTTGAGAAGTTCCCGCTGGCAAATGGATTCGATGCCGAACTTTTCGCAATGTTCCCCGTGGTGTTTTACGACGAAGACCAGGTGAGTCTCTTCTGGCACGGGTATTGTCAGGATCTCCGAGAGGTCTCTGAAGTTTACTTTGGTTTTGACTGGAAAGAAGCGCGTCGGCAGATTTTCAAATACAATCTCGCTGGGTCGCTTATTGTTGACGAGGCCAAATGGAGAGAATACGGTCTTCGTATCAATGAGATAAAGAAAGAGTTGAAGCGTGCGGTCGGGGAGTTCATTATCCCAGAGTTCTATTCTGACCCGCTTTGGTGGTCGGCGATGCACGATAAGCTACGCGACAAGAATGGCCTCTTTTGGATCATGATGGCGAGACACTATAAGCCCACGATTTTGAACAACGCGCGCGAGACCGCTATCTGGCTCTCGGCTCACCATGAAGAGATTATGGAGATGGCCGAAGAAGCATTCAAACAGAGCGGTGAAGACGGCGGAGTTAAACTCATGGTTAACGGATCTGAAGTTTCACCTTCTCTTCTTTCTGGGCTATCTCGATTTGTTACCCAAAGCGACCAGAGGAAAATAAAAAAGCATTTTGAGAACCATCCGGAGTCTCTCAAGAGACTCGCTCTAATGCGACCGGACGAGGTCATTATCTTCTTAAGGGGAATCATCGCAAACGATCGCGCGGGCATGGAGGTTATGCAAAATGAAAAGTAAGACTATCGTCCTGCTTATTGTGTCAATACTTTTTTGCACAGGTTGTGGTGATTCGTTTAGGGGTGGCGTTCTAGATCGAGCAAAAACAAAAGGTTGGGCTGAAAAGAATCGGAAAGCCGCCGCGGCTCATGCCTATCAGTATTTCTTGAAGACGACCAACGAGGGGAGAGAAAACAGCAGTGACATTTTGGCGAATACCGACACGAATGTGAATGTCCCTCTGCCAAAGATCAAGTACAACCTGCTTTCTCTGGATCGTCTTGTTAAAATTATTGATCAGTGGCTGGAAGATTTTGACACTCTTTTGGGTTACAATGACCCCAAGGAAGTCAAGTATGTGGACACTTTTGGGTTGCGGCCGTCTCTTACTCAGGACGAGAAGGTTATGAAAGCGGTTCGCGCGCGAGTGAAAGCCGCTGAACTTGATCGACAGTTCAAATCTCTCCTTGGCCAAGTGCCGAGAGAGTTCATGAGAATCGACTGTCTTAACGGCTATAATATCAGATCCATCTTTGGCACAAAGAGTCCTTCTGAGACTTTCAAGTTCAATGTGGATCAGATTGACGAAGCAAAGAAGGCGGGGACGCTAAAGCAAATTGAGAGTTCTCGTTTCAACGTAAGCCGCAGATTTGATCACAAGATTAGCGATCCCAACAATCCAGGAGATTCCAACGCATTCGTTTGGGTTGCGAGCAGTCAGGAACTCGAACTTACAAACTACAAGATTCTTTATAGCGATAGGCCAAAGGATAACGGTGGCAACTACATAGAGGGGTACAGATGGAATAATGGTAAACGAGAAAGTTTGCCGTGTCTCAAGATTTTCATGATCGGAACAGGAGACGGTAGCGCAGTCTTTGTAATCGATACGAAACAGGAGGGACAGCCCGGGTTCGGGGTTCCAGACTTTGTCGAGGAACGAGATTCATCTGTCAGTGTCATGGATCTAATGCGCGACAAGGCACTCATCGGGAGGCTATTTGAAGTTAGGCCGGAACAGAAACGTATCCCGCCCAAGAATCCAAGTGTTTATGTCGAGATTGCCTCTGCCGATAAACCCATCGATGTTTGGGAAGCGGCGCCTGATAAGGCAAAAGGCTGGACTGTTCCATTTCACTATCAAAACCCACTCGCATCCAACTACAACGTAAGAGTTGAGATGTCCAAGCCGGACTTGGGAACATCTCTTGATACCTCAACTGATTTTTCTTTGTCCAGGACAATCAAATATATAAAGAAGGAGTGGACTAACGGGGATCGGTTCGAAGCATCGCTGGGACAAGTTGTCGAGTATTATCAGGCTAAAACTCCATACGACAAAATGAGTCTCGTGTCGGTGAGGGTAATGGCCTCGGAAGATACACGCAAACTTCTCATAACCAGGGATGATGGTTCTACGGAGACCGTTTTAGTTAAGTCGGGCCAGAACAAGATTACGGAAGATCGCCCAATCGCCATTCTGTATACGGAAGGCGAGAGACGATATGTGATCAAGCGTTCGAATGGCAGTAAGGTATTCGACAAGAAACGAGAACTTTCTCTCACAACTCCGGAAAAAACCGGAGTCTACTTTAGCGAAGAGGCTGAATACCGGTCAGGTGACATGCGCAGCGGACCTCGTCCGTTCTAAATTCCGGATAGTCGTTTTAGCAAGCCCCAATATTTGCGAAAGCAATGCGGGGCCTTTTTATTTTGTTGACTCTTGAACCACTTTTTGATAGTATCGTATCCATGTTAATAATTCGTTTGCAAAGAGTGGGCAGGAAAAATGATCCGTCCTTTCGTGTTGTTTTAACTGATTCCAAGAACGGCCCAAGAAGCGGTAAATATTTAGAGGTTTTAGGTTCGTACGACGCGAGAAAAGGCAAGGCTCAGCTGGAAAAAGAAAGGGTAAACCATTGGATTTCCGTTGGCGCGAAGGTCTCGGATACAATGAATAATATTCTGGTGAATAATAAAGTTCTCAAAACGAAGAAAATTAACGTAACTCTCAAGGCCAAGAAAAAAGGCAAGGGTGGCGTTGGGTCCGCTAAAACATCTGCGACACCGGAAATTTCAGCGACAGCCTAAACCTTTTGAAAGTTTTCCACACAATAATTTATACTAGACTTTTTTATGTTATTTGTGCTATCATGTCACTCAAGCAGTATGGGTAACGGTCGAGACGACTGCAAATTACAAAACGATTAGAATTAGCAAAATGGAAAAAGATCAGGAATTTCTGGAGATGGTTATCAAGGCTCTTGTTGATCACCCAGAAGCAGTAAAGGTTGTAAGAGTTGTGGACGAGATGGGAGTTCTTTTAACTCTCGATGTGCACCCTGACGATATGGGTAAAACTATAGGTCGAAGCGGTAACACAGCGAAAGCCATAAGGACACTTCTCCGAGTTGTTGGCATGAAGAATAATGCGAGAGTTAATCTCAAGATTAACGAGCCAGCTGGGGGTAGAGGTTACATGAAGCCGGGAGCTACAAAGACTGTAGACGAGGCTATGAACGATCTCAAGCTTTAAAATCAGAAACTAAAAAGGCCGCTCCCTCATAAGGGGTTCGGCCTTTTTAGTTTTTTTATTTACTATTTACATAGGCTTTTTTTTATTATATCTTTGTGGAATGAATAAAACCCCTAAGAATGGCGAGGTCGGACCTCGGACAATGAATTTCCATATTGTAACGATTTTTCCGGAGGCCTTTGAGTCTTATTTAAATTCGTCTATTCTTAAAAGAGCGATAGACAGGGGCATTATTAAGGTTGAGTTTTATAATCCGCGCGATTTCTCTAACAACAAATGGCGAAGGGTAGATGATCGTCCATACGGTGGAGGGCCGGGGATGGTTATGTCTGCGGAATCGATACTCAAAACTGTAGAGAGTGTTAAACTTAAACTTGGACACTCCGTTTCCAAGTTGGCACACAGGTCGGTCCTGTGTAAGACGATAATTTTTTCGGCGCAGGGGAAGCGGTTTAGTAATTTGGGCGCACGATCTTTTAGTAAAAAATACACCGACATTATTTTAATCTGCGGGCACTATGAGGGAATAGATGCGCGAGTCAAAAAGATTCTAAGGGCTGAAGAAATTTCTATTGGTCCGTATATTTTAACCGGGGGAGAGCTTCCGGCCATGGTTTTAATGGATTCTGTTTCTAGACAAGTAAGGGGAGTTTTGGGGAAAGAAGAATCTCTGGAGGACGACCGCGTCGCTAGTCCGGAAGTTTATACCAGGCCTGAAGTTTTGGCATACAAAGGGAAGCTATACAGGGTTCCGAAAGTTTTCCTTTCTGGACATCATGCGAAAATTGAAGAGTATAAAAATAGCTTGAGGGCCAAGCGGGGAATTTAGTTGAAACTTGCGTGCAAAAATCAATGTTGACCCAGCCCCAGTTTTACTGATTCTTTCAAGTCGTCACCTTCGAACGAAGTGGGGAAAATAAAACTTTTTAGCCCATATAATCTAAAGAGTAAAACTGGGGCTGGGTTGACACGAAAAGCGACTTAGTATATACTGTTCTTCACTGCTTGCAAGATTGAGTTTCTCATGTATCGGCTCGCGAATTTTTTTATAAGCCACTCTGGATAGTATACGGTGAAGTACCTTGTATTTATTCGGGGAAATTTAGCGGATCTTGCTTTTAAAAGCTAAAACTTTGCGCTCGTAGCCAAACTTAGTCTACCCAATGGGGTGGAGGTTTTTTGTGTCTATAAAGTTTATTAGGAGAATCTAGATAATTATTAACATGAAACAAAAATTCTTTTCAAGATACAAGAAGCCGATGATAAAGATGCCGGATCTCGTGGAAATGCAAGGCAACTCTTTCAAGTGGCTTCTTAGTCATGGACTCGCGGAACTTTTTAAGGAATTTTCTCCCATAACAGACTACACTGGAAAAAAGTTTGAATTAGAGTTTTCGGGATTTCAGTTAGACAAACCTAAAATAGACGAGTATTACGCGAAAATCAACAAGCTGTCTTTCGACGCCCCCCTCCGAATAAGAGTCAAACTTCGAAATAAGAGTTTGGGAACAGAAAAGGAACAAGAGATATTCCTTGCCGATTTTCCAATGATAACTGACCACGGAACTTTCATCATAAATGGAGTGGAGAGAGTCATCGTACCCCAGCTGGCGAGAAGTTTCGGTGTATTCTTTACCGCAAATGAGATTAAAGGCAAAAAATATTTTGGCGCAAAAATAATTCCGGTAAGAGGCGCGTGGATAGAGATTGAATCTGACGCAGATGGCAATCTCTACGTGAGAGTTGACAGAAAAAGAAAATTCTTAGTCTCTTCACTTCTTAGGGTGTTTTCAAATCTTCCCGATAAAGAACTATTGGCCAAGCTAAGGGGAGTCGATGACGCATATGAGGGAGGAGTTCAATATATAAAAAATTCTTTTGCGAAAGACAGCGCAAAAACCATAGAGGACTCATACCTGGAGGTTTATAAGAGACTTAGGGACAGCGATATAGTTACGATCAATAGTGCGAAGGAGTTCATAAATGATTTATTCAGCAGTGAAAGATACGACCTGTCTCTTGTCGGCCGTTTTAGGTTTAATAAGAGGTTCGGCGAACCTGTAATAGAAAAGGATCTGGCCGGAAGAACTCTTTCTCTTGATGACTTAATAACAATTGTTAAGCACATAAACTTGCTCAATAATACTCCCGAATCGACCGAAGACGATATAGATCACTTGGGGCTTAAGCGCGTTATGGCCATTGGGGAGATGCTCCAGCGTAAGATGAGGGTTGGTATGTCCCAAATGAAAAGAAACATACAAGACAGGATGTCTACAATTGATGAAGAGTCTGTCCTGCCTATAAATCTTGTAAGTCCGAGACCTCTTCAGGCCAGACTCAAGGAGTTCTTCAATACGAACCAGTTGTCCCAATTCATGGGACAAGAAAATATTCTTTCCGAGCTTGAACATTTACGCAGACTGTCGGCTTTTGGGCCGGGAGGCCTCACAAGGGAGCGCGCCAGTCTTGAGGCCAGGGATGTGCATACATCTCAATACGGAAGAGTCTGCCCGATACAGGCCCCAGAAGGACCAAACATCGGTCTAATCTTGACGCTTTCTTCTTACGCGAAAGTAAACGATCTGGGAATTATTGAAACTCCATATATTAAAGTCAAGAATGGAAAAATTACCGGCGAGGTCACATATATGAACGCGCTTGAAGAAGAGGATTACAAAATAGCCCATGCCGCCGCGAGTTACGACGACAAAGGGAAGCTTCTAGACGAAAATGTTGAGGCCAGAATAAACACGGAACCCGGGCTGGTTTCTCGGGACGAAGTCGACTATATTGACGTGGCTCCGAATCAGGCTTTTTCCCTCTCTTCCTCCATGATCCCATTTTTAGAACATGACGATTCTGTCAGAGCGCTTTTTGGTTCGAACATGCAGAAACAGGCTACCCCCTGTGTTATTCCAGAACTTCCAATTGTGGCTACCGGTGTTGAGGGCGAGGCGGCTCGCAGTTCCGGAAGAATAATTTTGGCCAAAAGAGATGGAGAGATTACTCTGGTAGACGCCAAAAAAATTATTGTAAAGAGTGGCAAAGACGAGGATCGATATGATCTTATCAATTTCTCCAGAACAAATAATTTCACGGTTTTTCATCAACGGCCGGTTGTAGAGCTTGGGCAAAAAGTTAAGAAGGGGGACATTTTGGCCGACACCTCGTCGTCTGATAATGGGCAAATTTCTCTCGGACAAAACATTTTTGTCGCGATGATGAGTTGGCATGGGTCTAATTACGAAGATGCTATCATCATTTCCGAAAGACTTATTCGGAACAGCAAGTTTACGTCTATTCACATTGAGGAGTTTGCCGTTAATGTGCGTGATACCAAGTTGGGTCCGGAGGTCACCACTCACGATATTCCGAATGTTGGTGAAGGCAGGCTTAAGAACTTAGACGAGGATGGGATAATACGCGTAGGCGCCGAAGTTTACCCCAATGATATTTTAGTTGGTAAAATTACCCCTAAGGGCGAAACGGAACTTACACCGGAAGAGAGACTTTTGCGTTCTATTTTCGGCGAGAAATCCAGGGACGTAAAAGATTCCTCTTTGCGAATGGAACACGGAAAAAGAGGCCGAGTTATCGGCGTAAAAGTTTTCTCCAGAGAACGAGGAGACAAGCTTGAATCTGGAATCATCAAAAAAATTTATATAGAAGTTGCTCAACTTCGAAACATTTCTGTCGGAGACAAGCTTGCTGGACGACACGGCAATAAAGGCATTATTTCCAGAATTCTTCCGGTTGAGGATATGCCGTATACGAAAGACGGCACGCCAATTGACATGATTCTTACTCCTCTCGGTGTCCCTTCTCGTATGAACCTGGGACAAATTCTCGAGATGCATCTTGGGCTCGCGGCAAATACTCTTGGCTACCAGGCTATAACCCCGACCTTCCAAAGTGTTACGGAAGAAGAGATTAAGGGGGAGTTGAAAGAAGCGGGATATCCAGACACCGGAAAGGTAAAACTATATGATGGCCAGACTGGTGAGACGTATGAACAAGACATAGCTGTCGGATATATGTACATTTTAAAACTTCATCACATGGTAGAAGACAAGATTCACATGAGATCAGTCGGTCCATACTCGCTCATAACACAGCAACCCCTTGGCGGAAGAGCGCAGGGAGGCGGCCAAAGGTTCGGCGAGATGGAAGTATGGGCGCTGGAGGGTTATGGAGTGGCGCATGTCCTCCGCGAAATGCTGACGATCAAGTCTGACGATATCGTTGGTCGAGCTGCGGCCTTTGACTCAATAGTTAAAAACGAAAAAATAAAACAGCCCGGAACCCCCGCATCATTTAACGTGCTCGTGAATGAACTTAAGGGGTTGGCGCTTGATGTGGAACTCGTTAACATCGCTAAGAAAAACTAACCCTTAAAAATCCATGAATATAAAAAACGACGAGCAAAATAATAATTTCAACGCGATAAATCTGAAACTCGCGTCTCCGGAGAAAATTAAGGAATGGTCTTTTGGCGAGGTTACCAGACCAGAGACGATAAATTACAGAACGCAACGAAGCGAAAGGGGGGGGCTTTTTGACGAAAGAATCTTTGGTCCGGAAAAAGATTATGAGTGTTACTGTGGAAAATATAGAAGGATAAGATACAAAGATATTGTTTGCGAAAAGTGCGGGGTTGAGGTTACGAGGTCAATTGTCAGACGTGAGAGGATGGGCCATATCGAACTGGCCTCTCCCGTCGCCCACATCTGGTTTTTGCGGGGTATTCCGTCGAGAATTGGCATTATGGCCGATCTATCAATCGCGGACTTGGAAAAAGTAATATATTTTGCCGGCTACGTAGTGACAAAAGTAAACGATGTTGAAAGGCAGAACGTCTTAAGGGAGCTCGACCGAGAGTTCAAAACCAAGATAAAAAGCGTAACTTCCGATGAGGCTGTCGAGAAAATTAAAGATTCATTTGCCGAAGTTAAGAGAGAAATTTCTATGCTTCGCAAAGGGGTGGTTCTTGACGAAAACGCTCACCATAAGTTCTCTATTAAGTATGGTTCGATATTTGAGTCTGATATAGGCGCCGAAGCTTTGTATAAAATTTTCAAAAATATAGACCTTCCTAAACTCGCGGAGACCCTCGAGGAGAAACTTGAGGATGCTTCGGCCGCTGAAAAAGGAAGGTTGCAAAAAAGGTTAAATCTGACGAGGTACCTTATCGGGTCTAATTTGCGACCTGAGTGGATGTTTCTTAAGAACATTCCGATAATTCCTCCGGCGCTTCGTCCCATGGTCGCGCTTGAAGGAGGAAGGCACGCGACGTCCGATGTTAATGATCTTTACCGCCGAGTTATAAATAGAAACAATCGGCTTAAGAAACTCATGGAAATCAACGCGCCGGACGTAATACAAAGAAACGAAAAAAGAATTATGCAGGAGGCGATAGACGCGCTCATAGATAACTCAATCAGGCATACAGCCGGCTCTCCGGGGGCCATGAGTCAATCTCAAAGGAGACCGCTCAAATCACTTGCGGATATTCTAAAGGGAAAGCAAGGAAGATTCAGGCAAAATCTTCTGGGCAAGAGAGTAGATTATTCCGGACGAAGTGTGATCATTGTCGGCCCAGACTTGGCGCTTGGAGAGTGCGGATTGCCGAAACATATGGCCCTGGAACTTTTCAGGCCGTTCGTAATTTCGAAGATTTTAGAGAGAGAATTGGCATTTAATATTAGGGGCGCGGGGAGGCTCATAGAGGATGGGGTGCCGGAAGTTTGGGAGATTCTCGAAGATGTTATCAAGGATAAATACGTTTTGTTGAATCGCGCGCCAACGTTACATAGACTCGGGATTCAGGCCTTTAGACCAATTCTTATCGAAGGAAACGCCATCCAAATTCATCCGCTGGTGTGTTCGGCATTTAACGCGGACTTCGACGGAGATCAGATGGCAGTCCACGTTCCCCTCGGTGACGAAGCCCAGAGGGAAGCGAGAGAGATTATGGCATCCAACAAGAACCTTCTTAAGCCAGGTAGCGGTGACCCCGTTGTAACACCCAGACACGATATGGTTCTAGGATGCTATTGGATGACTAAAATGATGAATGGTGAAAGAGGGGAGGGTATGATGTTCCAAAGTCCGAACGCCGCGATAACCGTCTATGAGTTTGGACATCTTGGTTTCAGGGCAAAGGTTAAGATAATGGCTTCTGATACCGCCAAATATGGTGAATATAGGGGAAGGGTCATGGAAACGACTGTCGGTAGGATCCTTTTCAACAGTATATTGCCTATAGACTTGGAGTTCATGAATCAAGAGATTACCGGCAAGGAGATATCTAAGTTGATTGAAGTTCTTATCGAGAGATATGGGCCGGATGCCGTGCCGGAGGTTTTGGATAAAATAAAACATTTTGGGTACAAGTACTGCACTAAATCCGGTATAACCTTGGGAATGAGCGATATCCAAATCCCTCCAGGCAAAAAAGATATCGTCTCAGCCTCATACAAATTGGTGAATGATATTAAATCCAACTTCGAAGACGGACTTTTGTCAGAGGACGAGAGGTATAAGATGACGGTCGGAATATGGCGAACGGCTTGGAATGATATACAAAAGCTTGTCCCGGAGGCGCTCGATCCCAAGGGCAGTATATACGATATGGCCATGTCTCGAGCCAGAGGAACTATCGCGCAGATCAGCCAAATGTCGGGGATGAAAGGTCTCATCATAAACAGCGCCGGACGAACACTTGATTTCCCAGTTATACCATCGTACAAAGAGGGATTATCGCCTCTGGAATATTTCACAACTACTCACGGGGCGAGGAAAGGATTGGCGGATACAGCTCTGAATACTTCCAAGGCAGGATATCTGACCAGAAGACTGGTGGATGTTGCCCAGGATGTAATAATTTCGGAAGAAGATTGCGGAGACAAAGAGGGCAGAGTAATAGCGGCCGCCAATCTCTCCGGCATAGATGCGCAGATCGGCGGTGTGTTAAAGGGGAGAATCTTGGCGAAGGATTTGAAGGATGTGAAGGGCGATGTCATTTTCAAGAAAAACACTCTTCTTTCCAAATACGATGCCAAGGCCATAGACGAAAAAGATGTAAGAGAGGGCTCGGTAAGGTCTCCTCTAACCTGTAAGTCTGTCCACGGAATTTGTCAGGCATGTTATGGACTGGATCTCGGTACTCATAATCTGATTAAGCTCGGAGAGGCGGTGGGGATTGTTGCCGCTCAAGCCATTGGAGAGCCAGGAACTCAACTCACAATGAGGACTTTCCACTCGGGAGGAGTTTCCGAAGTCGGTGGAGATATTACCATGGGTCTTCCCCGAGTTGAAGAGATTTTTGAAAAGAGGGCGCCGAAATCTGCCGCGGTTATAGCGGAAGCCAATGGCGAAATCATGGAGATAAAACTCGACGGGAAGGATAAAACAACAACCCTTCTTGTTGACGCTTCAGACAAAAAAAATCACAAAGAAGGTTCTATTATCCACGCTGTTCCATTTAATAGAACGATAACCATAAAAGTCGGGCAAAGGGTGGCCAAGGGAGACATCTTAACTGATGGATCGGCAAATATTACTGATCTTTTTCGATTGGGCGGAAGGGTCAAGGCGGAAGATTATATTCTAAATGAAATTTCCAAGATTTATTCAATGCAGGGCGCGGCAATTTCTAGAAAACATATCGAGGTCATTATAAGACAAATGCTCTCAAGAATGAGAGTTACGGATGTCGGTGAAAGTAACTTTGTAACAGGTCAAATAATAGAACATTCTGAACTTATCCTAGAGAATAAGAAGCTTAAGAGGGACGCGCTTACTGAGGCTAAGGCGGAACTGCTTATCCTCGGCGTCTCCGAAGTTTCTCTAACAACAACCAGCTGGCTCTCTGCCGCATCTTTCCAGAACACTTCGAGGATACTTATTGACACGGCGATTCAAGGGGGGACTGACGAACTAAGGGGGTTAAAGGAGAACGTTATTATAGGCCGATTGATCCCAGCCGGAACGGGATTCAGAAAAACTTCCTCTGACAAAGACGAGGAAGCAGAAGCGGACGATGGCGCCGACTTATAATTAGGGAGCGTTAACAATTAAATTATTATGGCGGGGACAATCGAACAGATTAAGTCTAGACTTAATATTGTGGACGTTGTCGGTTCCTACATCAAACTTGATAGAGCCGGCGGGAACTTCAAGGCTAGGTGTCCATTTCACAATGAAAAAACGCCATCTTTTTTCGTTTCCCCGGAAAGAGACACTTTCCACTGTTTTGGTTGCAGTAAGGGCGGGGACATAATCACTTTCGTTCAAGAGATGGAAGGGATAGAGTTTCCGGACGCGCTTAGAATTTTGGCCGAACGCGCGGGGGTAGAAATTGGCTATGAAGATAAAACCGCCAAATCGGAAAAAGGACGGCTCATTGCCGCCGTATCGGCCGCCAGTCTTTTTTATCAGGAAGAGTTGGCTAAGAATCTTTCGGCGAAAGGATATCTGAGAGATCGCGGACTCACAGATGAAACTATCGCGAACTGGAAAATTGGTTTTGCGCCAGACAGCTGGAGGTCGCTCTATTCTTATCTCAAGGCGAAAAGATTTACGGACGATGAAATAGAGAAGGCTGGGCTTTCGATAAAAACCGACAGAGGGTACTATGATCGTTTCAGATCAAGGATTATGTTTCCAATATCAAATATTTCCGGTGTTACTATCGCCTTTACAGGAAGGATATTCCGGCTAGGAGAAGGTACGGATAAGGAAGAGGCCAAATACGTTAATAGTCCACAGACATTGTTATATGATAAATCCCGAGTTCTCTACGGATTCGATCGGGCCAGAATCGCCATGCGCGAGGCAGATGCCTGTATACTTGTCGAGGGACAGGTCGATCTGATTATGGTGCATCAGGCTGGAAACAGGAACGCGGTGGCGGTGTCTGGTACAGCCCTCACCGAAGAACATTTAGTAGCGATAAAAAGACTGGCCAGTAAACTTATACTAGCGTTCGATGGTGATGGCGCGGGCTTTAAGGCGGCCACTCGCGGAATAAATATGGCCCTCCGCTTAGGATTTGACGTACAACTTGTAGGACTGCCGAATCAGATGGATCCGGCCGATTTAATTCTAAAAGATTCCAATGGCTGGAGTAGCAGGATAAAAGAAGCGAAACATATAATAGATTTTTATTTAGACATTATCAGGGAGAAAGAAAAGGATCCGAGAAAAATAATTTTGGAAGTGGGGAAAGACGTTTTACCGTTCATAAAGAGTCTTCCAACCAAAATGGAACAGGCCCTTTTTGTCGGCAAGGTATCAAGATTGACAAACATTCCGGAAGTATCAGTGTGGAACGATTTAAACAAAATTGATACGCCACGGTCAGATGGTGTGGCAGAGGCAACATCTCTTGATCCGCCGGTGGGCAAGACCAAGCATAGATCAGAAATGATTTTTGAAAAACTTATTGGGATTATTTTTTGGCAAATTGCTCATGAAAAATCACAGATAGACCACGAATGTGTTTCGCGAAAATTAGAAGGAATATTGGGGGAAGAGACGTCGAAGATAATGCGAACGAACGCGGAACTGGAAAAGGATAAATTGATTTTTGAGGCGGAAATCGCCTATGCCGGAGATGAAAATATAGATAAGGCCGTGAGTACGATCCTTCTGGACTTAGAAGAGGAGATACTTAGAGAAAAATTA
Source organism: Candidatus Vogelbacteria bacterium (assembly GCA_016215345.1). Classification (GTDB taxonomy): domain Bacteria; phylum Patescibacteriota; class Minisyncoccia; order Phycocordibacterales; family UBA12445; genus JACRKD01. Next base: position 14,035 of record JACRKD010000044.1, read on the forward strand.
GGTTGTGCCGCGATGGACTTGAAAGAATTGGAGGCTCTTGGCAGGCATGATGAGGTAGAAAAGTGCCTGAAGGTGTGTCAAACTATAAGCGATAAGTTAACGAGAGTTAAACAATCAAAACTAAAATAGATGTCAAAACCAAAAAAACACCCGACTGCCGGTGGGCAAGAGAAAAAAGCCCACAAAAAAGTAACGCCCAAGATGGCAAAAAAGAAAGCCGGAGTAACTCGCGCTCATCCTCCTCTCAAGGCCAACAAGACTAAAACGAAAAAAGAGCCGTGGGAGAAAAAAGCCGATAGGCTGGTCGCCCTTGGTAAAAAAAGGGGATTCATCTCTTACAATGAAATTTTGAAAGAGTTTCCAACAGTTGAAGACGACGTTCTCTTTTTAGACGAACTTTATGAACGGTTAAGTGTTCTGGGAATAGACGTTTTGGATTCTGGCGGACTTCTGGGCGATAATTTCGACAATCTTGCGGGGAAGGGGGGCAAGGAGTATCTCGGCGGAAGCGCTTCGCTGGACTCTGTCCAGATGTATCTTCGCGAAATTGGCCAATATAAACTAATTTCAGCGGCAGAAGAAAAAGAACTGGCAAGAAACATTGAAAAAGGGGACGAGGAAGCGAAAAATCTTTTAGTAAAGGCGAACCTTCGTCTCGTGGTTTCAATCGCTAAAAAATTCATAGGCAGGTCAAGCGACCTCACACTTCTAGATTTAATTCAAGAGGGTAATTTAGGGCTCTTTAAGGCCGTTGAAAAATTCGACTGGACCAAGGGTTATAAATTTTCAACCTATGCGACATGGTGGATAAGACAGGCAATAACCAGAGCTCTTGCCGATCAGTCGCGAACCATTAGAATTCCCGTTCACATGGTTGAGACAATCGCCAAATATAAACAAGTTTTCAGGAGGCTCTCGCAAGATTTGGGACGAGACCCCCTGCCTGATGAGATTGCCACAGAAATGGGGTTGGACGTAGAGAAGATTCATAATATAGAAAGGATAGACCAGCAGACAGTTTCGCTCGAAACTCCGGTGGGAAACGATGATGATAATTCCACGCTGGGAGAATTTCTTGCTGACGAGAAAATAATTTCACCTGACAACCAGTCAGCCAGGCGGATACTTAAGGATCAGATTAAGGATATTCTCGGCGATTTGTCGCCAAAGGAGAGGAAGATTCTCGAAATGCGGCATGGACTTGAAGACGGGGTTATGAGAACTCTTGAGGAGGTAGGAAGGGAATTCGGGGTAACAAGAGAGCGTATAAGACAGATCGAGGCTAAGGCTCATGAAAAAATAAGGGATCACGAAAAATCTAAACGACTATTAGGGTATTAAAAAAAATAATGGAAACATACTTTACGCTTTACAATTTAATCAATTTAGTCGACATATCCACAACCGCGATATTTATATACGCGGCCTTGGTGCTACTCCGAAAGACACGATCGATTTTTATCTTCCGCGGAATAGCGATACTTGTGGCGGTTTACATCGTGGCCTCCTTTCTTGGATTTAAACTCACGACTTTTCTTTTCCAAGCCTTTTTCTCCTTCTTTGTAATTATTTTGGTGGTGCTTTTTCAGCGAGAACTTAGAAGGTTTTTTGAAAATTTTTCAATAATAGATCTCTTAAATCCTTTTTCTGAAGCCGAAACCGAAGCGCCTATTAAAAAAAGTTCTATCGAGACACTCACCAATTCCATTCGGTATTTAGCCAAGAAAAAAATCGGGGCTCTCATAGTTCTTACGGGAAGACAGCGTATAGACAGATTCCTTGATGGCGGATACGCCGTCGACGGAATCGTCTCCGAACCGCTTATTTTATCGCTTTTTGATCCCAGAACTCCCGGTCACGACGGCGCGGTAATTCTTGAGACAAATCTAATAAAGAAATTTGGAGTTCATCTGCCACTTTCCGAAAACTTTAAACAATTTGGCAATCTTGGCACAAGACATACAGCCGGTCTCGGTTTGTCAGAGAAGTCTGATGCCTTAATAATTATCGTCTCCGAAGAGAGAGGGACAATCACCATCGCCGATCAGGGTAAAATGAAGGTTGTTACGCTAGACGAGCTTACTCGCGAAGTAACGAGCTTCCTCGACGACTTACACCCGGAAAGTAAGGAGACTATTTTTCACACTCTCATCGCCCACAATAAAAGAGACAAATTGTTATCACTCGCGACCGCGATCCTCCTTAGGGTTATACTTATTGGAAAATAGCACCCTTTTTGCTATTATCTTTTTATGGATGAAAAGCAAGTAATTGTTACAGGTGTTCGGCCAACCGGAGATTTGCATATCGCCAATTATCTGGGCGCCGTTATGCCCCTTGTAAAAACACTCGAGGCGAACAAAGAAGCTGAGGTTTTTGTATTTGTCGCTGATCTTCATGGACTAACGGATAACGACGCGCAAACGATATCCGACTATAGACTTCCGGTGGTGAAAGATTATTTGGCGCTTGGACTCGATAAATACCTTAATTCCGGCAAGGTTCATCTTTTTATACAGAGCCAGATTGGCGAACTCATCTCTTATCTCGCACTCTTTCTCTCTCGATACACTACCTTCAACGATCTTATGCGTGTTCCTACGTTGAAAGAAAAACTACGTGTTAACCAGGAGGCGGGACAGGCGAACGCGCTACTTGGTTACTACCCGGTGCTTATGGCGGCCGATATTTTAATCCATAACGCGACCATTGTTCCTGTTGGGCATGATCAACTGCCTCATCTGGAAAAGACTCGTGAATTTGCTGAAAAATTTAATAACGAATTTGGAAAAGTTTTTAGTTTGCCACAGCCCCACACAACCGAAAACCTCCGCATCTTGTCACTCAAAGGACAGGGGAAGATGAGTAAGTCTCACCCGGAAGGGGCCTTATTTATGAGCGACCCCGAAAAAACTATTCTGCAAAAAATCGCGCGCGCGGAAACCGCCAAAGAGGGAGAGGCAACCCCGAATCTTGATAGTTTACTTACCATCGCGGCTGAACTCGGCATCGGCACGGAGGAATTTAGAAAAGAACATATGGCGGGGAAACAAGTTGTTGGTCAGTTTAAAAAAGTATTGGGAGAAACTCTCGTTAAATTCATTTCTAACTTTCAGAATAAAAGATCTGGAATCTCTGATAGAGAAGTTCTAGACGTGATTATGAAAGGAGGAGCGGCCGCCAGATTGAGCGCCGAAAAAACCATGGAACGGGTTAAGAGAGCGGTACGAATTGATTATCTAAACAACTAAAAACATGGAGAGAACTTATATTGGAGATCTAAAAAGCAAAATAGGGGAGGAGGTTAAAATTAATGGCTGGGTCGACGTAAGGCGCGACCACGGTAAGTTAATTTTTTTAGATATTCGAGACGCAAGTGGAAAGGTGCAGGCCGTTGCGTTACCGAACCACGCGGAAGCGCATGAAATTTGTTCCAAACTTCGATCAGAATGGGTTATTGAAGCTACCGCCAAGGTCAACAAAAGACCTGAAAGAATGATAAACAAAAATGAAGAAAACGGTGAGATAGAGCTGGAATTTCTGACCGTCACAGTACTCAACGAAGCGACAACGCCCCCTTTTGATATTTCCGGAGACGGGATGGAAATAGGCGAGGATAGCAGACTTAAATACAGATATGTAGATTTAAGAAGGGTAAGACTCCAGAAAAATATCAGATCGAGACACGGTATAACTAAGTTCATAAGAGATTATCTATCTGATAGAAATTTCGTTGAGATAGAAACACCAATACTCACCAAGTCGACCCCAGAAGGCGCGAGAGATTACGTTGTGCCGTCCAGACTTTACCATGGTAAGTTTTATGCTCTACCTCAATCGCCTCAACAGTACAAACAACTTCTTATGGCTTCAGGATTTGAGAAATACTTCCAAATTGCTAAATGCTTCCGCGATGAAGACACAAGGGGGGACAGGCAGCCGGAGTTCACTCAAATGGATCTCGAAATGTCTTTCGTAAACCGCGAGAACGTTATGGCGCTTATAGAGGCCCTCATTATCGAGCTTGTCGAGGGAATTTTTCCGGAAAAGCAAATCCAAGGGAAACCATTTCCAAGAATATCGTATAAGGAGTCTGTGGAGAAATATAAAACAGACCGCCCGGATATGAGAAAAGATAAAGATGATAAAAACCTTCTGGCCTTCTGCTGGGTTATAGATTTTCCCTTTTTCGAAAAGACTGACACCGGGGAATGGACATTTACTCATAACCCATTTTCAAGAGCCATACCGGAACACGAAGATCTCGTCATGAAAAAAGAGAAAATTTCGGATATTCTCACGACTCAATACGACATTGTTTTGAACGGGTTTGAAATAGGCGGTGGCAGTATAAGGAACCATAAACCGGAGGCGCTTGAAAAAGTTTTTGAGATTATGGGATTTACAACGGAAAGAATCAAACAAAACTTTTGCCATATGTTGGAGGCGCTTGGGAGCGGAACGCCTCCGCACGGAGGAATAGCTTTTGGGCTGGATCGACTCGTAACTCTACTTCTAAACGAACCAAATATTCGTGAAGTTATCGCTTTCCCGAAGACAGGCGAAGGGCGAGATCTCATGATGGATTCCCCATCCGAAATTGACCCCAAACAACTAAAAGAACTGGGGATAAAAATATAGGAACGACAATGTCGGAAACTTACAAAGTTAAAGTGGGGGAGGTTGAGGGGCCGCTGGATCTTATCCTTTCGCTTATAGAAAAAAGGAAACTTCATATAAGCGACGTGTCGCTTTCAGAGATAACCGACGGCTACCTTGAATATATAGAACAACTGGGGAGATTCCCGGTGGAAGATACTGTTAATTTTATCAGTGTAGCTTCAACTCTCATTCTAATAAAATCGATCTCGCTTCTGCCTGACCTGCAAATTACTGAAGAAGAGAGAGAAAGTATAGATGATCTAAATGAGCGCTTGAGGCTTTACAAAGAGATTAAAGATAAGAGCGCCTATGTAAAAGAGATGTTCGGAAACAGAATAATTTTCTCCGGCGGCCTTAAGAGAGATACGGCGGTCATCTTTACTCCGACCCGGGAGATTACGCTTCAAAATATTTTAGCCTCCGTCAGCAACGTTTTATCAAACCTTCCAAAATTAGAAAAGGTGCCCGAGGCCGTTATAAAGAAAGTGATGAGTCTCGAAGAGGCGATCTGCGGACTAGTTGAAAGAATCAAGGTGGATCTTAAAACCAGTTTTCATAAACTATATGGCAACAAGAGTAAAACTTCCGACAGGGCGGAGAAGGTAAGTGTTATCGTAAACTTTCTAGCCATGCTTGAGCTTGTGAGACGAGGTCTTATTTTCGTAAAACAAGATCATCATTTCCAAGATATTGATATTGAAACCGGCAAATGTGGCGCGCCGGTGTATAATTAGGTCGTATTTATTTTATGCAACTGGATAAACTTATAGAATCCGTACTCTTTTGGAAAGGAGAGCCGATTTCTAAAAAAAGGCTCGAGGAAATTTTAATTGAAAAAGAAGCTACGATAAATTCGGCTTTGGATATTTTAGAAAAAAGGCTGATCGCAAGTAGCGGACTCGTTCTACTGCGTAACCAAGACGAAGTCTCCTTGGGTACATCGCCCGACGCCTCGAAAATGATAGAAACATTAACTAAAGATGAATTGGAGAAAGATCTTGGTAAGGCTTCACTTGAAACACTGACGATAGTTTTATACCGCGGACCGATTTCCAGATCGAAGATAGATAATATACGGGGAGTAAATTCCAGCTTCATCCTGCGTAACCTTCAGATCAGGGGGTTAATTGAGCGGCAGAAAGATCCCAAGGACGAGAGAGCATTTCTCTATATGCCGACAACACAGCTTATAACATATTTGGGGATTGGCAAGATTGAAGACCTGCCGGAGTATGAACCCAAAAATAGATTGATTGAAGCGGGGCTGGAGGCTGTTGAGAAACAGGCAGAAAAAGAAACTTAGTTGAACTTTATTAGATTTGGAATACAATAACCCAAATGGTAAACAGCGTAGTAAAAATCTTTACGGCTCTCGCGGTCTCCTTTACCTTGGGCGTACTTATTACGCCTCTTGTCACAAACTTTCTTTACAAACATAAAATGTGGAAAACGCGCGCCCGGAACGAAGCCCTGGGCGGAGGTGAGACGCCACTCTTTAACGCGCTTCACAAGGACAGGGAAGTTAACACGCCAAGAATGGGAGGAATTATCATCTGGACAAGCGTCTTGCTCACCGTACTTTTTGTCTGGACTATTGCGCAAATCTTTCCCAGCGCGACGACATTAAAACTTAACTTTTTAAGCCGAGAACAAGCGTGGCTGCCACTTTTTACCTTGGTCATCGCTTCGCTGATTGGCCTCCTTGATGATTATCTCCAGGTTAGGGGTGGCGGAAGCTACATCGCGGGCGGGCTGTCTCTTGCAAAAAGAGTCGGGCTAGTTCTCATTATAGGTCTCGCAGGCGCGCTTTGGTTTTATACTAAACTTGGAATTTCTACAGTAGGGATTCCCTTCGTTGGGAACTTCGAACTTGGAATATTGTTTATACCATTTTTTATGATAGTAATGCTCGCGGTATTTTCGGGGGGCGTGATAGATGGTATCGATGGACTTTCCGGCGGGGTGATGGCGGCTATTTTCTCGGCTTACGCGGGTATCGCTTTTTCACAGAGCCAGATTGACTTAGCGGCTCTTTCTGCGGCGATAGTTGGCGGTATTTTGGCCTTTCTCTGGTTTAACATTCCACCGGCCAGATTCTACATGGGGGAAACCGGGATACTCGGGCTAACAGTTTCTCTCTCTGTTATAGCGTTCTTAACCAAGGAAGTGCTCGTTCTTCCGATAATCGCGTTCCCGCTCTTTCTCGCTTCCGGGTCGGATATAATTCAACTATTATCTAAAAAACTACGCGGTAAAAAAGTTTTTCTAATTGCGCCCATTCACCACCACTTTGAGGCCCTCGGTTGGCCTCCGTATAAAGTAACGATGCGGTTTTGGATTCTCTCCATAATATTCGCAACGGTTGGGATGGTAATATCCATCATGGGTAGTTACGCGATATGGCCCAAAGTACTGTAGCCAAAATTCTCAAAAAGGTTTCTGGGGACGTCGGTTGTAAAATTGTACTTGAGCCAAAGTTTGGCATGGCCGGACAAATTCGTTTTAGTGACGGCAGGGTTTTCTACTTCAAGAACACAACTATAGATATCAATAGTTTCGCCTCTTCCGAAATCGCCCGTGACAAAGATTATACAAAATATTTCTTGTCTAAAATGGGTCATCGCGTCCCAAGAGGGAAGGCTTTTTTCTCTGACCACTGGTGCGAGGTTAATAAAACAAAAAATAATCTCGCCTCGGCTATAAAGTATGCGAAGAAAATAAAACTTCCGGTTATTGTTAAGCCCAATTCCCGCAGTCAAGGAGAAGATGTCTACAATATTTCTAACCCGGAACGCCTTGAAAAGATACTAAAAAGATTATTCGGAAGAAATGATATTGTTTTGATTGAAGAATATATAAAGGGTAAAGATTATAGAATTATTGTCTTGGACGGGAAAGTTAAAATTGCTTACGAAAGAGAACCGCTCTCTATAATCGGCGATGGCAGGCGGAGCGTGGAAGAACTATTCGATAGAAGAATAAAACGCCTGAAAAGGCTAAGAAAGATCGACATAGTTTTTTCCGATAGTAGAATCAGAGAAAGACTTAAAAACTGCTATAAAATTTCTAAGAGTTTTATACCCAAAATGGGACAAAAAATTATTCTCCTAGATAACGCTAATCTATCTTCCGGCGGAGAGGGGATAGACGTAAGTGAGATAATTCACGAAGACTACAAGAAAATGGCCGTAGACATAACAAGGGGTATGAATCTTAAACTTGCCGGCGTCGATCTCCTCATCTCCGGCGATATTTCGAAACCGATAAGAAACAAAGGCGACATCCCTACCTGTCTTGAGGTAAATTCTTCTCCTGGCCTATCTCACTATCAAACTCTCGGCAAAGAGGCTAAAAAACGAGTTAAGGATTTATACCTCGAAATCCTTAAGAGCCTTAAAAAGGTGGAGGTCGAACCTCCGGAAAAGACTAGCGCTTGACATATGCATACTTTAGTGCTATACTTTAAGTAGTAAATATAACAGATGGCGCTCTTTTAGAATCTATACAATGACCCACGACTACAGGTCCGGAAGACCTGGATAGGAGGAGTATGAGCAAGAAGATTGAAGTTCCTACCCCCGAGAAGCTGGCTAAGGCTCTCCAAGAAATGGGGGAAGAGCTCCCGACCACAAAGCAGACGGAGCTCGAAGACAAGGCGGTTTCGCTAGTCTATTCGCGGTCGACCTACAGGTGGACCGCATGGCTTGCATCATGGCTCGTATGCGGTGCGCCGTACATTGTCGGGAGCCTTTTCTCAGCCATCGGCTTCGCGGGCTCTACTGGACTCGTGGCCCTCTTGAGCTTTTTTTGTCTCATCGTGCGTGGCGCCATCGAGTTTCTAGATTATTGTGATGGAACTAGCGGGCAGGGTCGGAAATTTCAAGACAGCCTAAACATTCTCGGTGATATGATGAGAGACCTGGCTGTTGCACGTACATCAGAAAGTCTTATTCCCGGAAAATTTCTCGAGCTGTTCTCGTCGGACGCCGGCCTTCTTCATCTCTACTACGACAAGTGGAAAACAGTGATGCTTACGGGCGACGCCAATGAAAGATCGAGCCTCGAGAAGGCCGTCGCCGACATCGAGGAGAATATCCGCCAGTTGGTAGGGTCCGGAGTGGCACTTGACCCTGATGTACGGGAAAGAGAGATAGCCAACTTCAGGTCTCTCCTCGAGAAACTCACGAAGAGACTCGGTACGGTGAAAAGTGAGGAGACTCTGCGGGGTGATTCCGTCGACGAACAGATCGCGAAGCACGTCGTAGAGTACATGACCAGGGAAGAGCGCCCGCTTCTTCGCAGTGATGAAGACGGGGCGGAGACCGTAGCCAATCTGGAGCTCGCGCCTCATCTCGACGGTCCGCTTCCGGACTTGTCTACGCCCGACGATAGGGACGAAGCTAGACTCGACGGCAGAACTCGTACTCGAAGTTAATCGTGCGTCGATAGATTCTATTACATTCCCCGAGAGAGACATGGAAGTGTCTCTTCTCGGGGTTTTTTCATACCTATGATATTATAAAATTATGCGAACCGGTAGGACTCTCGACCGAATTTTTCTTTGGATCGTTCTGATTCTTTCTTTTGGAGGGCTTTTTATATTCTCATCGGCGGCGCTGGGTGTTCTCGCGGAAGACATACAGAGTTTTCTAATTATTATAGTTAAACAGCTTTTCCTCGGACTTATTCTGGGCCTACTCGCAATGTTTATCGTTTTAAATATAAATTACAAAAACTGGCAAAAGTATGCCTTTTATATTTTTGTGATCTCGGTAGTCGTCTCTTTACTGGTTTTCATCCCGGGAATTGGAATAGAAAATCTCGGAGCAAAAAGATGGATAGACCTCGGGTTTATGACATTCCAGCCTGCCGAATTTCTTAAACTCGGATTCATAATATATTTCGCTTCTTGGCTTTCAAGACAAAAAGATCGACTAGGTGATTTCCGGAAAACTTTTTTACCGGCTATCGCGATTATGGCAGTGCCAACGCTGATTCTAATTGCTCAACCTGATCACGGAACGCTTCTGTCGATACTCGCCACCGCGGTAGCCATGTACCTAATAGCCGGCGGTAAATGGACACACTTCATACTTATAATTTTAATAGGATTGTTGGCCTTTGCCACGACCATTTACTTCAAGCCTTACGCGATAACCAGAATCCAGACCTTTCTCGACCCATTCGCCGATCCGCTCGGCGCAGGCTATCAGATCAGGCAGGCTCTGATAGCCGTCGGATCCGGCGGAATTTTCGGCCGTGGATTTGGTCAAAGTGTCCAAAAATTTGGATTTTTACCTGAGACCGTGGGCGATTCCATATTCGCCGTGTTTGCCGAGGAGTTTGGTTTGTTGGGCACGTCCCTTATAATTCTACTATTTTTAGCCTTTACCCTGCGCGGTTTCCGAATAGTGAAGAGAGCTCCCGATAACTTCAGTGGACTTATGGTCTTGGGAATTGTTATACTGATAGCGTCCCAGTCTTTTATAAATATGGGTGCCATGCTCGGAATCGTCCCTCTAACTGGAATACCTCTCATATTTATAAGTCACGGTGGCACTGCTCTATTTATGGCCTTGATAGAAGTGGGGATAGTTCTTAACGTTTCCAAGCGGGCTCAAACTTGATAATCAAGGTTAGAACATGAAAATTTTATTCACAGGAGGGGGCACTGGTGGTCACTTTTATCCTATTATTGCCATTGCCCAAGCTATAAACGAGATACAAGAAAAAGAAAAGCTCATAGGGGTTGAGCTTTTTTATATGTCTGATAGTCCGTATAACGAGAGGCTTTTGTTTGAAACCGGAATCTCTTACAAACAAGTTTCTGCCGGTAAGATAAGACGATATTTTTCCTTAAAAAACTTTACGGATATTTTAAAAACATTAAACGGCATTATATCCGCGATAGCCGCGCTTTATATAATTTACCCCGATGTCGTCTTTGGCAAGGGCGGTTATGCCAGCTTTCCGACTTTAATGGCGGCGAGAATTCTAAGGATACCGGTCGTAATTCATGAGTCCGATTCTCACCCCGGGAGAGTTAATTTGTGGGCCGGAAAGTTTGCAAAAAAAATTGCAGTAGCATATCCGGAGGCCCTTAAATATTTTCCGAAAGACAAGGTGGCCGTTACCGGTCTTCCCATAAGAAAAAGCCTGTTGTCACCAATAAAAAAGGGTGCGGTGGAGTTTCTTGGATTGGAACAGGATGTCCCAATTGTCTACATAACCGGCGGATCGCAAGGCGCGGTAAACATTAACGACGCGATAATCGATATCTTGCCCGAACTGGTTAAGAAATATCAGATAGTACATCAAACTGGTATAAATAATATCGATGATGTGCGCGGTAGGGCACTTCTCAACCTAGAAGGAAAGGAGTTTAAAGAGAGATACAGGCCGTTCGCTTACTTGAATGAAACGGCTCAGCGAATGGTCGCGGGGGTCGCGAGCATCGTAATTTCGCGTGCGGGCGCCACGTCGATATTTGAAATTGCCGCGTGGGGAATTCCATCGATAATTATTCCGATTCCGGAAGAGGTAAGCCATGACCAAAGAACTAACGCTTTTTCTTACGCAAGAAGCGGTGGCGCCATCGTTGTGGAAGAAAAAAATCTTTCTGGAACCATACTTTTGTCTGAAATAAACCGCCTACTGTCGAACCCGCACATTATGAAGAATATGAATGAGAAAGCCCTTAGTTTCGCCCCGAGGGACGCCGCGGAAGTAATCGCGCGCGAGCTAATTTCAATAGGACTTAAGCATGAAGGATAAAATTGTAACCAGATTCCCGCCATCGCCGACAGGGCTTCTTCATATTGGTAGTTTGCGTACGGCCCTTTTTAACTATTATTACGCCAAACAAAATGGGGGTGAGATGACATTTCGGTTGGAAGACACGAATAGAGAGAAATGGAAGAAGGAATACGAGGAAAATATTATTGAATCAATGGATTTTTTCTTTGGGATGAAAATAGCCGCGCCGATGAAGGCGTCGGAAAGGGGCGAAATTTACAAAAAATATATACTAAAATTGGTGGAAGATGGCAAGGCTTATGTTTCAAAAGAAGAACCCGCGGAAGAGGGGAAAAGGAGCGAGGTTATCAGATTCAAAAACCCAAACTCTAAAATCAAGTTTAATGATTTAATTTTAGGGGACATAGAGGTGGATACTACCGACCTGGGAGATTTCGTGATCGCCAAAGATTTAGACCACGTTCTTTATCACCCCCAAGTAGTCATAGACGATTTCGAGACTGGTGTAACTCACGTTATAAGGGGGCAAGATCACATTACAAACACACCTCGTCAAATCCTGATACAAGAAGCCATGGGCGCGCCAAGGCCGTTTTATGCCCATATTCCGCTAATTTTGGCCCCCGACAGAACAAAACTTTCAAAGAGGCACGAGGCGACTTCTGTTTCAGAATACTTAGCCCAAGGGTATCTTCCGGAGGCACTTATAAATTTTCTATCTTTAATTGGATGGAATCCCGGAGATGAACGGGAGATATTCTCTATCGGGGAACTTATAACAGAGTTCCGGCTGGAGAAAGTTCACAAGAACGGCGCCATATTTGATGTCCAAAAACTAAACTGGATGAATAAAGAGTATGTTAAGCGGTTAAGCGAGCCGAAGTTACTTGAGTATTCGTTAAAGTTTCTTCCAGATACAGTTAAGGGGATTTCTGGTTTCTCGGTGGAGACGTTTAAAAAACTTCTACCGATAATACAAGATAGGATTTCAAAGTTTTCAGAAATCGAGGAGATGGCTGCTTCGGGAGACTTTGATTATTTTTTCGGGAAACCCATATATGATCCGGGGATGATTAAGACAAAAGAGTTTATTCCGGATTTAATTTCTATTATAGGACAAATCAGGGAAGAAAATTTTAATGCACCTGCAATTAAGTTAAAAATCTGGGACTTCGCAACCGAGAAGGGGAGAGGTAGTGTTTTGGGTCCCATGAGAATAGCTCTCTCTGGAAAAGAAAAATCTCCGGATCCGTTTACCTTGGCTGAAATTTTAGGCAAAGGAGAAACGATTGCCAGGCTAAGAGCCGCCATCACTTAGGTAGCTTGTCATAAAAATGAAAAATATTTTAACATTATTTATAATGACGGGTGTCGCCTTCTTTTCGTTGAATATTCAAGTCTATGGAGAGACGCTGGAAGAATTAAAATTGAAGATTTCTGATAAAAACGAGGAGGTTAAACAGCTGGAAAACGAAATAGAGAAGATAGGGGAGGATATAAGCGTTACCACCGAAAAGAAAAAGACTCTAGGCGATGAACTCAAGCAGATTGATGCAAATAGAAAAAAGATTGCAACAGATATCACTGTTACAAAAAAAAAGATAGAAGTTACCAATCTTGATATCAGAGGGCTGGAAAAAGAGATCGCCGGTAAGACGACCAAAATTCAGTCCGACAAACAATCTATCGCTGAATCTATAAAATTTTTAAACATAGCGGATGAAGGAACCCTTATCGAAAGATTGTTATCTCCGGATAAAATCTCAATAGCCTGGAACGATCTCGTTACTCTGGAAAATCTTCAAATAAAAATTAGCTCCCATATTGATACTCTAAATAACGATAAGAAAGACCTGGAAAATAAAGTTTCGACTTTAGCCTCCAAGAAGAGGAATCTTGTCGGGCTAACTTCAGAGCTGGATGATAGAAAAAAGATAGCAGACCAGGCCCTGACGTTAAAAAATAAAGTTCTAGCCGAAACTAAAAACCAAGAAAGTATTTACAAGAAGCAGCTAGCCGAGACGGAGGCGAAGAAGATGGCCGTCGAGAGTGAGCTTTTACAATATGAATCCCAGCTTAAAACAATCATCGAGCCGGGAAGCCTGCCGACCATGGGCTCTGGTGTTCTCAAGTGGCCGCTTGAGAAGATAAGAATAACCCAGTACTTTGGTGATACGGCTTTTTCCAAATCAAACTATCAAATTTATAACGGAAAAGGCCACAATGGGATAGACCTCGCCGCGCCTATCGGCACCAAAATAATGTCAGTGGCGGATGGAGTGGTTGTTGGGACAGGAGACACTGATCCGGTCTGTCGTGGAGCTTCTTACGGCAAGTGGATAATGGTACAACACGAGAATGGGCTAAATAGCATATATGCGCATCTGTCGCTCATCAAGGTATCAGCCGGAGATCGTGTTTCGGAGGGTAATCTGATCGGGTACACCGGAAAGACTGGTACGGCGACAGGCCCCCATTTACATCTAACGATAGCCGCGACAAAGGCAATGAAAATAGGGGACCTAAAGAGTAAAATTAAGGGCTGTGGCACGTATACGGTACCGCTCGGATCCCTCAACGCCTATCTTAACCCCCTTTGGTATTTGTAGTTAAAAACGAGGTCCTACCTCGTTTTTAACTTACTTATGTTATAATATAGTACCTACGCAAACAATACCAAACCACGAGTTTTTGTGCAATACTATGGGTGTCCATAACCCGGACACATTATGACTAAAACATTTAATCTTGAAACGTACACGAACTTCCTCATTGCCAATGGTAATCGAT
>JACRKD010000043.1 GCA_016215345.1 Candidatus Vogelbacteria bacterium
TCAACTCACGCACATCTTTTCTTGTTTCGTGGCATTCATCAGGCTCGAGTTCGAACGGCTCAAAACTGGCGTAAGTTGGTATGAACAGAAAGCGCAATGGGTACGGCTGGGGATAAATCAAGCTTTTGCGTAGGTACTACATGTATTGACTGACGTTTTGGTCCGACCAGATGGTCGGCCTTTTGTTTAGGTACACAGGTCGGTCCTGTGTGGTGGGATTTTGTCAAATTTGTAAAAAGGTTGGAAAGGGATAGAATGGCGGTATGAAAGAGGCCTTGGTAATTCAGGGGTTGGATGGGAAGAAAACTCTTGCTGGTTCCATCAATATTAACGGCGCCAAGAACGCGGCGCTCCAAGCCTTCGCGATGAGTTTGCTGTTCAAGGACGAAGTTATTTTGAAAAATGTTCCGGAGATTGAGGATGTGAAAAATATGGTGGAGATTTTGAAAAGTCTCGGGGTTAAGGTAGAAAGAAAATCGAAAGGGGTTTACGCGATTAAGACACCAAAGAAAATTTCCACGAACTTACCGGAAGAAATTTCTAAAAAATTCAGGGCGTCAATAGTTTTGTCGGGGCCAATTTTGGCCCGCTTCGGTTCGGTGGGTTTTCCTCACCCCGGGGGTTGCGTTATTGGTCTACGGCCGATCGACGTTTTTTTGAATGGATTTGAAAAGTTCGGGGTGAAAATAAAAGAAAGTGAAAATGGATATTTGATACGTTCCGACCAGAAATTGAAGGGATCGAAGATATTTCTTCGAATTCCTAGCGTTACTGGCGCGCAGACGCTCATGATGGCCGCTCTCTTGGCTAGGGGAAAAACTATAATAAAGAATGCGCCACTAGAACCGGAGACGAAGAACCTTGCGGATTTTATGAATCTTTGCGGGGCGAAAATAAAAGGCGCGGGAACATCAACGATCGAGATTATTGGCACCGGTCCATTTTCCGCCGATGGGAAGGTTTTTGTTACTCCACCTGATCGCATAGAGGCTGGAAGTTTTATTATACTTGGAGCAGTTGCGGGGAATAGACTAGAGATAAAAAACTGCAATCCGGAAGATTTTGAATCATTGTTGGAAACTTTAAAATATTGCGGAGTAAACATAGAAGTTTCTAAAAACAAGGTTGTTGTTATGGGAAATAAATCTGACAACTATAATTCTACCGATATAAAAACTCATGAATATCCGGGCTTCCCTACAGATCTCCAAGCTCCAATGACAGTTTTTCTTACACAAGCGGAAGGTGAGGGTTTAATATTCGAAACTATTTTTGAGGGGCGCTTAAATTATACGAGTGAACTTGTAAGGATGGGCGCCGACGTTCGTCTGTGGGATCCGCATCGGGCAACGGTTAAGGGGCCTACGCCGCTTCGTGGACGAGAGGTGGAGTCTCCGGACATAAGGGCTGGGCTCGCTTTCATAATTGCGGCTATTATTGCAAATGGCGAGTCGATAATTCATAATGTCCACTACATTGATAGGGGATACGAAAAAATAGAAGACCGTCTTAGGAAGATTGGAGCGGACATTAAGCGGGTTAGTATATAGCATCGGGTGTTTAGCGTCTGCCAGTAGGCAGGTTGATATAAAACTAAATGGGATTTTTCACCAAAAAACTGGGGATAGATTTGGGAACTGCGAATACGCTGGTTTTTGCCCCGGGTAGAGGAATAGTTTTGAATGAGCCGTCGGTTGTGGCTGTTTCTGAAATGGACAATAAGATTTTGGCTGTAGGGGCGGATGCTAAAGACATGATAGGAAAGACTCCGGACAGTATTGTCGCTTATCGGCCTATGAGAGACGGGGTTATCGCCGATTATCGAGTTACCGAAGCGATGCTTCGTTATTATATAAATAAGGCACTTAAGAAGTGGGATATTTTTAGGCCGGAAGTTATGATCTCTGTTCCCGCCGGCGTAACCTCGACAGAGAGACGAGCGGTAATTGAGTCCGCGATAAAGGCCGGAGCCAAGAGCGCGTATGTGGTTAAGGAACCGATTCTCGCGGCCATTGGCGCTGGCATTCCAATTTATGAACCGCGGGGACACATGATTGTAGACATCGGTGGAGGAACGACTGATGTCGCGGTGATCTCTCTTGGCGGAATTGTCGCTTCTACTTCTGTTAAGTGCGCCGGCAATAAAATTGATCAAGCCATAGCAGACTATATTAAGAAAACTTTTAATTTGGCAATAGGGGATCAGATGGCCGAGGATATAAAGGTTAAGATTGGGACGGCGGTGCCGATGGATGACGAAATTTCTTTGACGATTAAGGGGCGGGATTTTATGAGCGGCCTTCCGAGAACAGCGATTATAACCAGCAACGAAATTGTTAAGGCCCTGGACAATGAGTTGCGGCTCATAATCAAGGCCATAAAAGAGGTTCTTCAAGAGACTCCGCCGGAGCTTTCCGCCGACATTATAGATCAGGGGATAACTATGACCGGTGGGTCATCCCTTCTTCGTAATATGCCGGAATTGGTTTTTAGAAAAACTGGCGTTAAGGCAGTCTTGGCCGAAGACGCGCTGTTTTGCGTTGTTAAGGGGACAGGAGTCGCCCTTGATCATCTTGACGTTTACAAGAGGTCTATAATTTCTAAGAGATAAATGCTATCACTTTTTGAGCATCACGCGAATCTCCTTGTTGGGAACACAGAGAGTAGTTTTTCGCATTTGAAAAAAGAGCTGGAAAAATATTTAGGAACGAAGGCGAATGCTCACTCTGATTACTTCGAGTTGGTTGTTCCGGCCTTCGAAGTCGAAGACAGCCGGTTGTTACGAGAAAAAGCTCAAACCGTTGGCTTGTCTCCTAAGGGTAGGTTTTTTGTTATTTCCGCTAACTCTTTTACTCGCGAGGCGCAGAATGCATTACTCAAACTTTTTGAGGAGCCGGTTGTCGGACATCATTTTTATATTCTTGTTTCAGATGCCGAAATAATTTTACCAACGCTTAAATCCCGTATGGAAATTTCATATTTTGATGGTGGCAATCAGGGGGGAGAGTATAAGCAATTCGCGGAGAAGTTTTTAGAAGAAGATGTTTTAGGGCGGACTATTTTAATTGAGAAACTTGTTAAGGATGAAGAGGGTGATGAAGAGAAGGCGCTCCGACACAAAACAAAAGAGATTTTAAATCAGATCGAAGGAATTTTGGCTTCTAGTTTGGATCAAAAAGTTGACGATGAAAGGGACGAAACCGCCCATTTTTTGCATGAGCTTCTGCGAGTCAAAAGTTATTTGAATGATACTTCTCCGTCTGTAAAAATGATTTTGGAATACCTTTCTTTTGTCTGTCCGACCGCCTTTTTATTTGACATCTCTGTATTTGATGTGTTAGACTCTAGAAAAGAGAGATGATGGATCGTTGAAAGTGGAGTAGGTGTTTTTTTAGAGAAACTGGTCAATAGTGGCCGGAAGGGAGTTCCACCATGGACCCTATCTCTATACTCATGAAGATCCGGATATCGATGCCGTAAGTTCTTTGTGGGGAAGCGTGAGGTTTGTTCCCGGCATGAAAGATGCTCGCATCATTTTGGTTAGTGGTAATTGGGATGGAATTGGCATGAGAGACTGTGATATGGCCGTAGACGTGAGAGCTGGCGGTCGTGGAATTAAGGGGGAACTGGAAACCCTACCGGACGGTAAGGCAATTATTCACTCCAGCTTCAAGTATATCATTGACCATTATGCTCCGGAGGACGATCGGAAGGCCCTCCTGCCCTGGGTTCGCTTTATTGATCTACAGGATTCCCGTGGTTCGGCCGTCGGCGAGCTAGTTAGAAGCACCAACGATCCAGACGCCATGTGGATTCTTAGTATGAGCACTTTTAGCGCGGTACTCGCAGCCCTGAAGTTGGTTCATGGTAAGAGCTCGTTGGTTGTTATCCAAAGAGTCTTTGAGATTTTTGATGGGTTTCTCGAGATTGGTCGTGGAAATGTCCGCGCTGAAAAGGAGGCCGACCAAGCGCAACTCTTTGGAGGCGGGCAGGTTGCTCTGGTTACCGACAAGAAGGAAGTTAGGACTGATCATGTTCTGTGGGAGAGAGGAGTCGTCGCTATCGTTTTCGTCGAAGGGAACAATATCGGAGTTCTTCGAACGAGGCATGATCGCGGTGGAGTTCTCTGTAACGACGGTTCACTATTTTCCGCCAGTCACCCGAGGCTTCTCGAAATCATCTCGAAGGCCGGAGAGACGGTTGGAGATTTCAGCGCTGATTGGTTTGCCCACCCGTCTGGATTTCTCTTTTGTCATGGCTCTAGGAAGGCGATGGCCAAGTATCCGTCGAAAGTAAGCCCGATGGATCTTGTTCACACTCTCGTTGAACTTTTGGGAATTCCTGAAGAGCCGGAAGGCGATGGTCCAATCTGCGGATTGGATTGAAGGAGTGATAAGAATGCCAGACTCGAAAACCACCCTAGGTACACTGATTAAGCTCGACAGCGCTTTGCGAGAAGCCGGCTTCACCGACGAGAAGATCAATGAGCTGCCCGGTAGACCTGATGTTTTGCGCGTGGCCTTTTCACTCATGACGATCAATGACTTCTCGGAGGAAGAAGAGCCTGCCGATTGATGCCTGGTGCCTACCTCAAATGGTAGGCCTTTTTAGTTCCAGCCCGGTCTTTGCTTAAAAAGCAAAAATGAATATAATTGAAATATATGTCATACAATTTTTCACAATTAAAAGAGAGGGCGAAAGAGATTGAGAAGTGGCTCTCGGGCGAATTCGCGACGCTTAGAACTGGGCGCGTGTCTCCGGCGATCTTGGACTCGGTCCAGGTTGAAAGTTATGGCGCTAGAATGCCCATCGCCCACGTTGCGGCTGTTTCGATCGAAGATGCTAAAACCCTTCGCATCGCCCCATGGGATAAGTCGCAGATAAAGGAGATCGAACATGCTCTCGCGGCCGCGAATCTGGGAGTATCGGTTTCAGTCGACGATGTCGGCATAAGGGTATCGTTTCCGGATTTAACAGAGGATCGGCGAAAGGCGCTAGCCAAAATTGTAAATTCCAAACTTGAAGAGGCAAAGGTGACGCTACGAAAGGAGAGGGAAAGAGTTTGGAATGAAATTCAGGACAAAGAGAAAGAGGGCGGGATGGCGGAAGACGACAAGTTTAGATACAAGGATGAGCTTCAGAAATTGGTGGATGAAACCGGAACAACTTTGGAAAGTTTGGCGGAGAGAAAAGATAAGGAGATAATGAGCTAATGGCGAGTCTTTTATTGTTTTTAATAATTCTTGCGGTTTTGGTCTTGTCTCACGAGTTTGGGCATTTTTTGGTTGCCAAGTTATTTGGTGTTCGCGTGGATGAATTTGGTTTCGGGTTTCCGCCTAAACTGTTTTCTTTCAAAAAAGGAGAGACCGAATACAGCCTAAACCTTTTGCCATTTGGGGGGTTCGTGAAAATTTTTGGAGAGGACAAGAGCGAGGGAGATCGCGAGGCGGGCAGATCGTTTTTGCACCAATCAAACTCCGTGCAGGCTTCGATAATTGTCGCCGGGGTTCTCTTTAATTTTCTCCTTGCTTGGGCGCTTTTGTCTATCGGTTTTATGTGGGGGCTGTCTGTTCCTGCTGACTGGTCGGAGATGGGTCAAGGGGTTGAAGACCCTCGGCTTTTGATAACTGATGTCCTCGAGGGTTCCCCGGCGGATAAGGCTGGAATTAAGGTTAACGATAACATTATTTATGCGGTGTCTAAAGATAGCGCGCTTCAATTACCGAAAGTCCAAGAGTTCGTAAATTTTATTAACGAACATAGTGGAGAGGAGCTTATCATCGGTTTCCAAAGAGATACGGGCAAAGGTTTTGGCGATACACAGGTTTTAATGATTACTCCCAAAGAAGGTCTTGTACCAGATCGCGCCGCGATTGGTGTCGGTCTCGATATGATTGGCATCCTTAGGTTGCCAGTTCATAAGGCGATATATGTTGGTGCCATAGCGACCTATCGTTTAACTGTAAATACAATTTATGGACTTTACAGTTTTGCCAGCGGATTTATTTTTGACGGAACTTCTTCTTTTGAGTCCGTAAGCGGGCCGGTTGGACTTATTGGCATGGTCGGCGAAACGGCCAGTATGGGGTTCTCGTACCTTCTGTCTCTTGTAGCGCTTATCTCTATTAACCTCGGCGTATTGAATATTGTCCCGTTTCCGGCGCTTGATGGAGGGCGACTCCTATTTATAATAATCGGCGCGATAAAAAAGAAGCCGATTAGGGCCGAGATCCAAAATTATATAAATATTTTCGGTTTCGCATTCTTGCTCTTGCTCATGTTTATGATCACATGGAGCGATTTGGCTAAGGTTGTTGCGAAGTAAAACTTGTTACTGCATTGTTCTTCTTAGCTCTATTCCACCAAGGATTTCTACCTCTTCTTTTTTGATATAGCTGTTAATTTTGTCTGCCAAACCTTTTAAATCAATTTTAAAATGTCTTTCGATTTTTTCCAGATATGGCAGATCGATTTTATCGGGCATTTCTGCCAGTAGTTTAAGGCTACCCTTTCCGAATCCTTCTTCAAAAATTTTGAGATCGACCGTGGCGCCCTTGAAATAAGATCCATAAAGATTCATCCGTATTGTCTGTGGATTCTCATTATTGTTTTTCGCAAGGACCCTTATTATTTCATCAAGCAGAACAACTGATCTAAAGTAGGGGACGTCGATATTATAAAGATAGTCTGGCCCGTCCCTTTCGTCTCTTAGATATGCCAAGATCTCTAGGTTGATCATTTGAGTTACCGCCTCATTTAAATTGGCGAGCTTCTGTCGGCTCTGGAAAGATAGCCGTACGTTTGTAAACTCTCGTCCGATTTGGTCCGGGTCATTTATATGAAAAACACGATTCGATAGGGCATGTACCATCTCATGGCTAAAATGGTGCATTGTTTCTTCTTTCTGCGTCTTTTCTTCCACTAAAATTTCATTGGTGCTTCTTATATTTAGCCCCCTAACTCTTTGGCCCGGACGTTCTTCAATGAAGGTTATCTTTTTGATATTGGGAACTCTGGGATAGAGTGCTAACCCTAGATTCTTTTTTGCCCACTCTAACTAACTCGCAATCACCGTTTCTATTTCCGTCGCTCTTTCTTGAGACATTGTCTGGTTTTTGCTTTCAAAAAATCTTAAAGTACCAAAAAATCCCGAAGCCTTTTCTTGGTACTCCTTTGAAAGGCCTCCTGCCTTGAAGCTATGTTGGGGCAACTTTTCCATCTCGTTCACATTATATATCTTTTATTGCCAATAGATAGTATAAGACTGGCCTTTTTCTTTTTATATATTTAGAGTAATATGAGGGCGATGAGGCAATCAAAACTTTTTACAAAAACCAGGAAGGATGCGCCTAAGGACGAAGTGTCTAAGAACGCGGAGCTTCTTATTCGAGCCGGCTATATCCACAAGGAGATGGCCGGGGTTTATTCTTATCTGCCACTCGGTTTGAACGTGATGAAAAAGATTGAGGACGTTATCAGAAAGGAGATGAATGATGTCGGAGGCATAGAAATGAAAACGTCTGTACTTCAAAGCAGGGAAGTTTGGGAAAAAACAAACAGGTGGAGCGATGATGTTGTCGATAACTGGTTTAAAACAAAATTAAAAAATGGCGGGGAGATTGGTTTATCGTTCACTAACGAAGAGGCCTATTCAAATATACTAAAACAGTACGTTAACTCTTATAAGGACTTGCCGATTTTTCCGTACGATTTTAAAGAAATTTTTAGGAATGAGACCAGGAGTAAGTCTGGGATAATGAGAGGGAGAGAGTTTTACTGGAAAGCTCTTTATTCATTTTCCAAGGACGAGGAGGAACACAACGTTTTTTACGAAAAAATGAAAGTTGCGTATAGAAATATTTTTGAAAAGGTTGGGATCGGCGATTTGACCTATTTAACTTTCGCATCGGGCGGTACTTTCTCGAAGTTCTCTCACGAATTTCAGGCAATCACCACGGCGGGTGAGGATATTATTTATGTTGATGAGGAGAGAAGAGTGGCTATCAATAAGGAAGTTTATAGTGATGAAGTTGTTAGGAGTTTGGGACTTGACAAAGAAAAACTTGTAGAAAAGAAGGCGGTTGAAGTTGGTAATATTTTTACTCTTGGAACTAGATTTTCGGAGCCGTTTGATTTGACATATAAAAATGAAAAGGGAGAAGGTCGGCCGGTCTTTATGGGTTCTTATGGTATAGGCCTTGGCAGATTGATGGGCACTGTAGTGGAACTGTTCGCGGATGATAACGGTATAGTTTGGCCGGAGTCTATCGCGCCGTTTAAAGTTCATTTGATTGAACTCGTGTCCAAAGACGGCGCCGAGGCTGTTAAAAATAAAAGTTTGGATCTCTATGAGAAGCTCCTGGGGGCGGGAGTTTCTGTCTTATACGACGATCGCGACCTTCGGGCCGGGGAGAAGTTTGGGGACGCGGATTTAATCGGCCTGCCGTGGAGGGTTACCGTTAGCGACCGGACTTTGGCCTCCGGGCTTTACGAACTAAAGAATAGAAAGGGAGGAGAGGTCAAGATGGTAAACGAGACCGATTTGTTTAAGATATAGCCATGGGCATAACGGATAGGTTTTACAAAGTCTTCTCCAGCGATGTGGGCATCGATCTCGGTACCGCTAATACGCTTGTCTATCTTAGGGGGATGGGTATCGTGATTGATGAACCTTCGGTTGTCGCGCTTAACCAAAAGACCGGCAGGATTGTCGCCGTTGGAAAGGAGGCCAAGCAGATGATTGGCCGTACCCCGGGGCATATCGTGGCTATCAGGCCTCTTGTGGACGGGGTGATTTCTGATTTCGAGGTTACGGAGGAGATGTTGGGATATTTCGTAAGGAAAGCGCGGGAACTTGCCAAGGGAAAACTAATTCGTCCGAGACTTCTTGTGGGTGTGCCATCCGGGATAACGAATGTTGAAAGGCGAGCCGTTAGAGATGCCGGGATCAACGCTGGGGCCAGAGAGGTTATCGTGATAGAAGAGCCGATGTCGGCGGCTATCGGCATCCATCTTCCGGTTATGGATCCGGTCGGGAATATGATTATAGATATAGGCGGGGGGACAACGGATATCGCGGTTATCTCTTTGGGCGGTATCGTCCAGTCTAAGAATCTTCGGGTGGCCGGAGATAAGTTTAACGAAGATATAATTTCTTACGTTCGGGATGAATTTAAAATTCTCTTGGGGGAAAAAACTGCCGAGGAGGTTAAGATCGCCATTGGTTCAGCCTGCGCCGGCGAGGTATCTACCGAGGCGACTATGCGCGGAAGAGACTTGGTTACTGGCCTCCCGAGGGAAGTTATCGTTACCGATAAGGATATCCGCGAGGCACTCACTGCTTCGCTCGAGGTGCTTATAAATTCGGTTAAAGAAGTTTTGGAATTAACCCCGCCGGAAATTGTTTCGGATATAATGCATAGGGGTATCGTTTTGGTTGGCGGAGGGTCTATGATAAAGGGCTTGCGAAACGTTCTTGAAACTGAAATTGGCATACCGGTTTATGTCGCCGATGATCCGCTTACCGCCGTTGTTCGCGGTACGGGTGTTGTTCTTGAAAACATGGGACTATATGGTGAAGTTTTGATAGACAACGAAGATGAAATTCCGCCAAGATAAAACAAAATCCAAGGATGGCGTAAAATATTTTCTACTTATTTTTTTGGTTGGGCTGGTTTTTTACTTTGGCCTCTCTTTTTTGAGGGAGACGACTTATGCCGTTCTTTCTTTTATCGGAAGACCGCTTTGGACCATTGCGTCCCAAGTTAATATTAAGAAGAGTGAGATTTACGCTTCTGTCGCCTACAAAAGGAGTCTTGAGACCGATAATTTACGCTTAAGAGCCGAGAATGATAATTTAAAGCTCCTGACCCTTTCTCTTCCAGTTTTGCAGACGGAAAACATAGAACTAAAAAGAATTTTAGGGAGGGAAGATAATGGATCTTCCACATCTGGGGTCTTATCTAGAGCCGCTCTGGTCGGTGGCTCAAGGTTCGTGTTGGCCAATGTGTTGTCTGGGCCAGTTGTACCGCCGTATAGCAGTTTGATATTAGACGTTGGCGAGGATCAAAATATTTCTCCCGGAGATAAGATAATTGCCGGGCCTAACGTCGTTTTAGGTGAAGTTATAGAAGTTTCAAGGTTATCGTCCAGAGCTGTTTTGTATTCGTCTTATGGCACTGAAACTGAAGTTATAATTAACGCTGAAATCCCTATCCGCGCCATTGCGGTTGGCTATGGTGGCGGGAACTTTTATGTTGAAATAGAGAATAGTACTGTTGTTACAAGTGGCATGGCCGCGAATATTCCGGGGAAAGAGGGATACGTTCTGGGTATCGCGGAGTTTGTAAAAAAGAACGAGTCGAGCGCGTCCCAAAAGATACTTTTCAGATATCCCATAAACCCCAGTCAGGTGAAATTTGTTAGAGTAAGTAAAAATTTGTAATAATGTTCTCGATGAGAGTTCTGTTGGATATGATTCTGCTCCTCGCAATCTTTTTAGCGCCATGGTGGCTCGTGGTTCTCTTTGGGATCGCGCTCCTATTTGTCATGGACAGATTCTATGAATTTATTATTGCTGGGTTTTTTATAGATGTTCTTTATGGAAATAAAATTGTCTCGATTTATCACTTCGACCTTTTTTTCTTTATCGTGGCCGTAGTTTTGTATATGTTTTTTAGCAGATTGAAGGTATCAATTAGAGCTAATGTTTAAAAAAAATAGCAGACAAGTACAACATAATGATATAGATCCGGATGAAATTTTTTTGGATTCCAGTAATCTACCGTCGTTTGATACCGATCTTTTTGAGGGGAGGCTGGAAAAACCGATATCCCCCAAAACGATTGTTATTCTTGGTCTCTCCTTTCTGTTAATCTCTTTTGTTTATATTGCTCGGGCATATTCTTTGGATATTGTAAATGGCAACTATTTCGCCGATCGAAGTGCAGGGAATAATTTGAAGACCGTGCCGGTGTATCCGGAGCGCGGAAAAATTTATGATCGGAATGGCGTGCTTCTGGCGTGGAACGAGTTAAGTGGCCGCGTGTATCTTCCCGACTCCGGGGTTGCTCACATCGTCGGTTATGTAGGATTTCCCACCCAGAAGGAGATTGACCTGGGGGTTACAGATAATCCGAAAGAATATATAGGCAAGGATGGCGTAGAAAAGAAATTTAATGATGTCTTGCGTGGCTTGCCTGGGGCCAAGATCGCAGAAGTAGATGCCCATGGTGATATTGTTTCTGAACACATCTTTCAGCCCGGGGTAGCGGGACGAGATATAACCTTGGCGGTAGATTCGAGAGTTACCAAAAAGTTTTATGAAGAGATCCATAAACTTGCAAATGAGTATAAATTTTCAGCCGGCGCGGGAGTGATAATAGACACCAAGACTGGAGAAGTTTTGGCTATGACAAGCTATCCGGAATACGACCCCAATGTTTTGGTTGGCGGTAGTGACTCGAAGAAAATAGGAAGCTATATGACTGACGACAAGAAACCATTTTTGAATCGCGCCATTTCCGGATTATATACTCCTGGATCAATCGTTAAGCCTGTTTTTGCCCTTGGGGCACTAAACGAAAAGTTGATAAGTCCGGAGAAGAAGATTTATAGTAAGGGCTATATATCGGTTCAAAATCCTTTTTTCCCTGACAAACAGTCGATATATAAAGATTGGAAGGCTCACGGCTGGGTGGATATGAGGAGAGCTCTCGCCATATCGTCTGACGTCTACTTTTATGCTCTTGGGGGTGGATATGAGGATCAGAAAGGTCTAGGCATAGAGCGTCTCGACAGATATGCTTCGATGTTTGGAATGGGTCAAGTAACTGGAATTGAGTTGGATAAAGAGATGGCTGGTAACATTCCAACTCCGGCATGGAAGGCGAGCACTACCAAGGATTCTCTTTGGAGGCTCGGGGATACTTATATAAGTTCTATAGGCCAATATGGATTTTTAACTACTCCTATTCAAATGGCTAAGGTGGCGGCCGCCATTGGGACGAATGGCAAACTTGTTAGGCCGACTATTTTTTTCAGTAACATTGTTGACAGCGATCGATATTTGGGCAGTGTCACAATAGCCCTCGATTCTTATTCCGAGATCAATATTTCTCCAGAAAATTTTCGGGTCGTGCAAGAAGGGATGAGAGAAGGGGTAACTGATTCCGATGGTACAGCTAGAGCATTAAATCTTTTTGACGTTAAGGTGGCCGCTAAGACCGGTACGGCGGAGCTTGGGATAACCAAAAAAATGGTTAACTCTTGGGGCATGGGATATTTTCCCTATGATAGCCCGAAATTTTCATTTGCTATAGTTATGGAGCGGGGCAGTAGGGAGAATGTGGTGGGTGCGAATTCGGCGATGAGGCGGCTTCTTGAGTGGATGGTTGTTAACACGCCGGAGTATATTCAATGAGTTTTATTTTTAGGTTTCGGCAAGACTTATGAGCAAATATATTTTTAAAGAAGTAGAAATACAAGAATATAAAAACCTAACTCTCTCCAAGAGTTTGCCTCTTACACAAAATTATTTTTATGGTGAATGGCAGGAGGCAGTCGGCAGACCTGTCAGGTATTTTGCCATTACTGAAGAAAATAAAATTGTTGCTACAGCTTTGGCTATTAAATTTTCAATGCCGTTTGGAAAGTCATACCTTTATATGCCCCATGGGCCGGTTTTGTATACTGATCTCCCCGACGACTTTTTTGGTGAGTTTAAATATTTTGTAAAAAAACTTACACAAAACGACGGCAGTGTTTTTTGCCGTTTCGACACTTGGGGGTTCAACCTCCAAGTAGAAGGTTCAACCTTCTACTTGGATAAAATGTTTTTTAGGGTGCCAAAGTTTGCTTATTCTCCCGTCTTTCAACCGAAATTTGAGTGGGTAATCGACTTGACTCAAGACGAAGCTTCGATCGTGGCCTCTATGAAAAAGGTTAATAGATATACCATTAGGCAGGCCAACAAAAATAGCGTTGTAGTAGACACTGTAAGTTTCGGCTTCATGGATTACTTCGAAGATTTTTATAAGTTAGTGTCTAAGACGGCGATTCGGGACAGGTTTATAGAGTACCCGAAAGAATATTATTTTAACATTTTTAAAAACTGCGAAGAAAATAAAACTTGTTTTTTGAATATTGCCCGATTAAATGGCGAAGTGTTACTCGTAAATATGTTTATAATTTTCGGCGATACTGCACTCTGGTTGTTCAGCGGATCCAGCAACAAAGAGAGGCAAGCGGGGTATACTTATTTTGCGCAGTGGAAGGCGATACAAGAAGCGAAAAAACTAGGGTTAAAATACTACAATTTTGGCGGAATTATGCCAAGCGACAATCTTTATAAGGCCTATAGAGGCTGGGCCGGTTTGTCTGATTTTAAGCGCAGATTTGGTGGTTTCCAGTTGGAATATAGTGATTTTTACGACGTCATCGCAGATAAGTTTTGGTACGCGGTCTATTTATTGAAGAAGTTTTTTATTTGACTTATGAGTTAGCTTAATATAATATTTATCAAATATGAGTCCAACTGTAGAATATTTAACAAAAGAAAAGTTAGCCGAACTTGAAAAGGAGCTTGCGCAGGCCAAGAATGTAACACGCAAGGAGATTGCGGAAGCGTTGGAGTTTGCGAAGTCTCTTGGAGATCTTTCTGAAAATGCCGAATATCACCAAGCAAGAGAAAACCAGGGGTTATTGGAGGACAGAATTTTGGAAATTGAAGATATCTTGAAGAGGGCCGTTGTAGTTTCTGATAAATCAAGCGGACAGGCTGTAAGTATGGGTTCGACCGTTACTATTTTAAAGGAAGGAGATAAAGAGTCGAGGACTTGTAAGGTTGTAGGATCTGAAGAGGCCGATGTTGTCACTGCGCAAGTCTCGAACGAATGCCCGCTAGGTATGGCTATTCTTGGAAGAAAGGTTGGCGAAAGCTTTACTGTTCTAGCCCCCAAGGGGAAGGTGAACTACAAAGTTGTGGCCATCAAATAATAGTAGCTCGTTTAATTCCAAATTTAGAAAATGGCTTCGATAGAAGAGATTCGCAGTGAACGAATTAAGAAACTTGGTATATTGAAGAATGCCGGAATCGTCGCATTTCCCGCTAAATCAAAGAGGGATTTGTATATTGGCGAGGCCTCTTCTCGTTTCGACGAGTTATCTACAAGGGGTGACTTATTTTTAGTCGGACGTGTTATGGCTCTTCGGGGCCAAGGCGCGTTGGTTTTTTTTAATCTTTACGACGGCACCGGGACGATTCAGGGGCTTCTAAAAAAGGGAGAGATAGATGACGCCAAGTTTGATTTATTTAATGAGGCTATAGATATAGGGGATTTTGTACAGTTTTTTGGAAATCTTTTTTTGACTAAGAGGGGAGAAAAAACTATTCAGGTTAAGGATTGGGCGATACTTTCGAAAAGCCTTCGACCTCTTCCTGGGGAATACTATGGGTTTAAAGACGAAGAAGAAAAACTCCGAAAGAGGTATTTAGACATTTTGATAAACGACGATGTTAAAAGCCTCGTTTTAAAAAGATCAAAGTTCTGGACATCGATTAGAAATTTTTTGACGTCGAGAGGATTTCTCGAAGTAGAAACACCAGTTTTAGAAAATACAGCTGGCGGAGCTGAAGCCAGGCCGTTTATAACGCACCATAACGCTCTTAACATGGACGTTTACTTGAGGATTTCCGCGGGGGAGCTTTGGCAGAAGAGACTAATGGTTGCCGGTCTTCCTAAGGTCTTCGAGATAGCTAGAATTTTCAGGAATGAAGGTATGGATGCGGAGCATTTACAGGATTATACACAGGTGGAGTTTTATCAGGCCTATTCGGACTACAACGAGGGCATGGAGATGATAAAAGAGATGTATCGATATATTGCGAAAGAAACTTTTGGTACAGAAAAATTTACAATAAAGGGAGTAGAAGTTGATCTTGGTAAGGATTGGGCTGTTTATGATTACGCCGCTAAGATCCAGCAGATGACCGGCATCGATATCTGGTCCTCGAATCTTGATGAGATGATCGCCAAACTGCGCGAGCTCAAGGTGGAATATGATCCGAAGGGTTTTAACAAGACTAGGGCGATAGATAATATTTGGAAATACTGTAGAAAACAAATTGCGGGTCCGGGGTTTCTTATTAACGTTCCGGTATTCATGGAGCCACTAGCCAAGAAAAAAGAAGGTGATGAGAGAGTCGTGGAGAGGTTCCAGGTTATACTCGCCGGTTCTGAAGTAGGCAAGGGGTTCAGTGAGTTGAATGACCCGATCGATCAAGAGGAGAGATTTATGGAACAGGCTGGACTCCGTGAAGGAGGCGATGAAGAGGCGCAGATGCATGATCATGATTACGTTGAAGCCATGGAGTATGGAATGCCTCCAACTTTTGGTTTTGGTGTAAGTGAGAGACTTTTTGCTTTTTTCTCGGATAAGCCCGCTAGGGACTGTCAAATTTTTCCGCTCATGCGTCCTAAGGATTAGTGGCGGTAATTGCTATTGAGGAATCTAACTATAGGTGTATAATACACCCAGATTCAAACTCCCTAGATTCTTTACGATTCCGTATAGCAGAGAAAGGAAGGTGGAAAGTGAAAGTTGGATTGATATTTGGTTATGGACAAAATGCCGACGGTAGTCTTTTGGATCAGACAAGGGATCGCTGTGATGTGGGCGTAGCCTTGTACCGCGGAGGAAAGATTGGCAAGATTTTTCTGACGGTTGCTGTGGAACAGGCGGGGGTGAAAATGGCCGATGCTATGTATCACTGCCTGGTCCGTCAAGGTGTAACCCCACGGGATATCTTGATCAACCGACGGGGGTTGAATACAGCGGGCGAAATGGACGTGTTTCTCACAGCTCTCGGACCTCTTTTGTCAGGGGCTAAAGTGCAAGTAACCTTTATCTCTACTTGGTACCATATACCGCGCATCTTTTGGCTCGCGCTCTGGCGGGTTTCACCACGCTTAATCTCTTTCGGTATTGCGTGGCGGTATGCTCATCCATGGGCTGACGTTTGTATCGAATTCGCGAAGATGGTGAATGCGATCCTTCGGCCAAGATCCTCGGCTAGGATTTTGAAAAGTCCGCTACAGTAGTAGGGAAAGTTTTGCCCCGCCAGTAGAGAGTGGCCCCTTAAACGGGCCTTTTTAATTCACCCTTATTTTCTGCAAGGTTCAACCTTACTGTAGGGTTGAACCTTGCATGTCCTTGCAGGTATTTAAATTATTGGGTTATCCACACTGTTTGCTATTTGTGTTGTGTGGGCTGATGGGATATAATGTTAACCAAGTGGGATAAAGTGGGCTAGTTCGGCAAGTTCACCACAAGCAGTGAAAAATAATGCTAATTGGAGAATATAAACATACACTGGATCAAAAAAAGCGTGTTTCTTTGCCTGCGCGGCTTCGTAAAGA
This sequence comes from Candidatus Vogelbacteria bacterium, assembly GCA_016215345.1. Taxonomy (GTDB): domain Bacteria; phylum Patescibacteriota; class Minisyncoccia; order Phycocordibacterales; family UBA12445; genus JACRKD01. The sequence continues at coordinate 16,419 of JACRKD010000043.1, forward strand.
GATGGGTGACGAGGTCGTGATTACTCATGGACTTGATGGCTCACTTTTCATTTATAAAGTTTCCGAATGGGAGAAGGTGGCGGAGAAGCTCGGCGGACTTTCGATGGGACAGGCTGACAGTCGTGGTTTCAATAGGTTTATGCTTGCCGGTGCTACGCTAGTTGAACTGGATTCGGTGGGAAGGATGTTAATTCCTGATTTCTTGAAAGATTTTGCGGGGCTCAAAGAGAAGGTTGTGATAATCGGAGTCCACTCGAGACTTGAAATATGGGACGAAGATAGATGGACTGCGTACAAGAGTAAGGTTACAGGCGAAGCTGATAAGCTTGCGGAGAAGTTGGGCGAGGTGGGCGCGATTTAGTTATGGCACATATTCCTGTTCTTTTAAATGAGGCGATCGAGGGATTGAATATTCACCCCGGAGATACAATTTTAGACGGTACATTCGGCGGAGGCGGACACTCCTCTTTAATTTGTGAAAAGATTGGGAAAGCGGGAACTCTTGTCGCGATAGATGCAGATAGCGAAGCGAAGGAAAGAGCGAATAAAAAAGGTTGGAACTGTAAGTTTGAGCTCGTTACAGATAACTTCAGAAATCTGGACGTAATACTTAATGCAAGAGGAATTAAAAAGGTTGATGGGGTTTTATTTGATCTCGGGCTAAGTTCATTTCAGCTTGACGATTCCGGAAGAGGATTTACTTTCCAGAAAGATGAACCGCTCAAGATGACTTTTCACACCAAAGAAGGCGGTCTGACCGCAGAAGAGATTGTTAATGAGTGGGATGAAAATAATCTTGCCGATATTATTTACGGTTATGGCGGGGAGCAGTTTTCAAAAAGAATCGCCAAGGGTATCGTAGGGGCGAGAGAAGAGAAACACGTTAAGACGACCTTCGAGCTTGTAAGGATAATAGAATCTGCCGTTCCGAACTTTTACAAACTAAGAAAAATTCACTGCGCGACAAAAACTTTCCAAGCGATAAGGATCGCTGTAAATGATGAGATGGTTGCGCTTAGGGAGGTTCTGCCGAAAGCGTGGATGGTGATCGCGCCGCACGGAAGACTCGCCGTGATTTCATTTCATGAGCTGGAGGATCGAACAGTGAAGAATTTTTTAAGAGAAAAAGCAAAATTGAAAGAGTGTAATTTGATAACAAAAAAGCCGATTATGCCGGGAGATAAAGAAATAGCGGACAATCTCAGATCCAGAAGCGCCAAATTGAGAATAGGAGAAAAAAATGTTTCTAAATAAATTTGAAGAATTAAATATAGATGGAATATCATACAAAATTTCAATTTTGTCGTTTTTGGGCGTTGTGCTTTTTTCTATCCTCTACATTTATCTCTTGAACAGCTCAGTTTTTAATGTTGTTATTAGGGAGAAGAACAATAGTAAAATAAGGGAAACCATGGAAGATGTTGCTATCCTGGAAAATAGATATATATCAACCCGGAATGATATTAACCTAGAGATGGCTTATACCTTGGGTTACCGTGACGATTTTAATAATGTTCACTTTTCGACCGAAACAAAAGGTCTTGCCGGCGGGTTGTCACTCCTAGGTAATGAAGTTAGGTAGCATAAACAGAATATATTTTCTTCTTGCATTGGTGCTTATGTACGTGGTGATTCTTGTCGCCAGGCTTTTTTATTTACAAGTGATACAAGGTGAGGAGTTCACAAAGATGGCTGATCGTCAGTATGTTAAACCCGTGGCCGATGTTTTTTCCAGGGGTTCTATATATTTTCAGGAAAAAGATGGTAATTTAATTTCCGCGGCAACAATTAAGACTAATTATATTTTAGCGGTTAATCCGAATATTATAACTGAACCGGAATTTGCTTACGCTTTAATTTCGCCGCTTGTAACTGTTCCGCATGACGATTTTATCGCTAAGGCTGTAAAATTAAACGATCCCTATGAGCCGATAGCCAAAATAGACAATGATGAGCTTGTGCAGAAGATCCGAGATTTAAAAATTCCTGGCGTGAACCTGTATAAGGAGAATATTCGTTTTTATCCCGCTGATCGATTGGCCTCGCATGTTCTTGGAATTGTTGCTCAATCTAAGGATGAGGGTAATAAATTTGCCGGTCGATATGGCGTCGAGAGGTCTTATGAAGATATATTAAAAAGAAGCGCTAGCTCGCTCTATGTGAATTTCTTTGCTGAGATATTTTCTAATCTTAGCCAAAAAAGTACGGATCTTTCGGCCGGAGATCTCATTTTAACCATAGAGCCAAATGTTGAGAATTTTTTAAGTAAAACGATAAGTGATTTGGATGCAAGATGGGACGCGGATTTGTCGGCTGGAATTGTAATAGATCCGACGAGTGGTAAAATTTTTGCCATGTCGTCCCTCCCGGATTTCAGCCCCAATAATTTCCGGACGGAAAAAAGTGTTGCCGTTTTCAGAAATTCTATTGTTGAAGATGTATTTGAAATGGGCTCGATCGTGAAGCCACTTACTCTCTCGGCTGGTATTGATGCCGGAGTCATAACTCCAAAGACGAAATATAACGATAAGGGCTTCGTCATATTAAACGGAAAGAGGATAGAAAATCATGATGGTAAAAGGATGGGAGAGGTCGATATGCAGGCTGTTATCGATAATTCTCTAAACACGGGCGCTGTGTATGTTATGGAAAAACTCGGTCGCGATAAATTCCGCACATACATGAAGAAGTTTGGTTTGGGTGAAAAAACCGGAATTGATCTGCCCAATGAGACCGGCGGTCTCATTACCAATCTTGATAGTAAATATGAGATAGACTATGCCACGTCAGCTTTTGGACAAGGGATGGCCCTTTCTCCAATTGGCGCCACTAGGGCATTGGGGGCTATCGCGAATGGCGGGATTTTAATAAGGCCTTATATTGTGGATCGCATTGTGAATAAGGCTGGAATTTCTAAGGAAACTTTACCGAGTGTGAAGAAGCGTGTTATCAGAGCCAGTACAAGTGAACAGATGACAGATATGCTCGTTCACGCTTTTGATTACGGACTCGTTGGTGGAAAATATAAGTTGAAACAATATAGTATCGCCGCTAAAACTGGCACAGCGCAAATTCCTGATGGTAAGGGGGGGTATGGCGATAAAACACTTCATTCATTCTTCGGATATTTTCCGGCTTATAGTCCAAAATTTTTGGTTTTACTTTACATGGTTAATCCCAAGAATGGCGCTACTTTTTCTTCAGATACCATGTCTGGGCCGTTTACAAACCTTGCAAAATTTTTGCTGAATTATTATGAAGTTCCGCCGGACAGAAACCTAATTAATTTGCAGTGAAAGAAATAATTAAGAATATTATTGCCTGGGTTCTATCTTGCGAAGCTCGGCTGGTTATAAAAAAATATCATCCGAGAATAGTCGGTGTTACGGGTAATGTCGGGAAAACCGGTACCAAAGATGCGATTGCCGCCGTCCTTTCCAAAAAGTTTGTAGTGGGGAAAAGCGCGAAAAGTTTTAATAGCGAGCTTGGTGTCCCACTAAGCATACTTGGGATCCAAAATTCAATGAGTGATAAGTGGAGCAAGCCTTTTCTTTGGTTAAAAAATATTTGTCTAGGCTTTGTTCCGCTTATTTGGAGAGAGAACTATCCAGAGTGGTTAGTTTTAGAAATCGGGGCTGATAAGCCGGGGGACATTTTGAGTGTGTCTAAGTGGCTTCATCTGAACGTCGTCGTTATAACCGCGATTGGAGACATTCCGGTTCATGTTGAATTTTTTAGAACAGTGGAGGAGTTGGCGCGGGAAAAGGGTTATCTCGTGGAGGCGATAAGGCCGGGAGGGGATCTTGTTCTTTTCGCAGACGATAAATGGTCTGCCGCTACAGCAGATAGGCTCAAGGTTTGTGCTGGGGTTCTAACTTATGGTTTCAGTAAAAGCGCCATGATTAAGGCTTCGAATTATCGGATATCTAGCGCCGGAATCTCTTTTAGGATAGATTATGATGGTAAAATGGTTCCTGTTAAGATGCCGGGTGTTTACGGAAGGCCAAATGTATATGCCGTACTCGCGGCTATCGCTGTCGGGGCCTCTCACGGTGTTAATTTGATAGAGGCCGTGGATGCCGTTTTAAGTTATGAAAGACCACCGGGCCGATTCAAGAGGTTGGAGGGCATAAACGATTCAATTATTTTTGATGACTCCTATAACGCTTCGCCTTTGGCTACCGATATGGCACTTCAAACATTTTCAGAGTTGAAAGCCAGTGGTAGGAAGATCGTTGCCTTGGGCGACATGCGTGAACTCGGACAGTACAGCGACCTAGCCCATCGGGATATCGGAAGAAAAATTGCAAAGATTGCTGATATTTTTGTGGTCGTTGGGGAAAAGTCTCGAATTGCCGCGAGGGCCGCAGAGGGGGCAGGTATGAAGGGGGATAATATTTTTTGTTTTTCTGATTCTATACAAGCTGGAGAATTTTTGAAGACGATAATCTCTTCTGGGGACATGATTTTGGTTAAGGGGTCAGAGAGTATAAGAATGGAGAGGGTAGTTGCCAGTATAATAAACAATCCGGAAGATGTTTCGAAATTACTTGTGAGGCAGAATAAAGAGTGGCTTGGAAAGTCTTAAAAAGTATTTAATATCTGGAATATAGTATTTAGTATGTATATAAAAATAAGAGCTACGGCCGGGGCGAGGAAGGAGTTCATAGAAAAAGTTTCAGAAGACACTTTTAAGATTTCCGTTAGAGATAAGGCGGAGAGAAATATGGCGAATGAGCGAATCAGGGAATTGCTTGCAAGATATTTTATTTTGCCTCCGGTAAAGATTCGCCTTGTTTCTGGCCACCACTCTCAATCTAAGATTTTTGATGTTCTGAATTAAAAAGGTCTCGACAGTTCGAGACCGCGCTAGCCGACAACTCCTTCGGTAAAGGTTATAAACAGGCTTTTGCCTTTTGGGCCGGAGAAACCAATCAGGGGGCACCAATCGCCATATTTTATCCAAGCTCCGAGCCAAACGCCCAAGGGTTCACTTGAAAAAGGTGAAGTGTGAGCCATAACATTTTCGGCTCCGAAGCAATATTGGATCATGCCGGGGATGATTCTCAAGTTTTTGAGGGGCAGGGGGACGAATACGCCTGTTCCCATTAACTTAAGGACGATTGTTCTCCTTTTTTCTTCTTGAGTTAGCCTACGAGTTGCCTCAGGGAAGTATTTCACTTAGGACGCCCCTTTTTCTATTTTGATGTGCAGGAGGATCTTCTGCCCCCAACTTAACAGTAAAAACATCAATAGTCAAGGTTCGAATCTCAAGTTCCTTTGTATCTTTTTGCTACTCACTGCTGATGAGATATGTGTTTATTGTTCTGTACTATTACAAAACAGCGTGGTAAGGTAATATTAGACCGATAGCAATTTGTAATAAGTAATTTTGGAGGTGAGAAGAAGTGACCAGCAGAGACGACCTCATCGTGGGTGAGTTTCAGGAATCGCTGATGCTTTTTCAGGCGTCATGGGTTGCCTCTGGGCGTCCGAAGGCCGGACTTGACATGCGTTATTATCAGACGGGACAATACTGTTCGTTTCTTTTCTACCAAGACCCCAAGAGCGGACCAGCTGACTTTTCTCGGGAACATATCTTCGTCGCGCGGTACGATTTCTGCGATAGGAAGATAATGCAAGGTACTCGTCGAGTTAAGAAATATCCCGGGGTCGGCATCTTAATCCATGCGGAAGCAGGAGGAGACTCTACCTTTGTCGTGGGATTACCTCTCGCTGATCTCGCGGTATATCTAAGAGCGCTTTATCTTTGCCTTATGGATAAGGGGGATGTCCCCCTCGTGGATTCATCGCTTGTTCGTATCGATAAGAAATTCAATGAGTATCGCGGTAGAAAAGCCGTGTTTCTTATTGTCGTTAATAGCGATACCGGTGAACCGACATGGAGCATACCGAGGGCGATTATTTTTGTCGATGAAATGGACGAGGACGCGCAGGATCTGGTTGCTCAGTTCGCGGAAGCCGAGGATTATGAGCCCACGGATGAAGGCGAGAGGTCAAAATAGTGTTCTAGTTATCGTCTACCACAGGTAGACTTTTTTCGTGGCTTGACAATAAATTTCATTACTTTATAATACTTATATAATTATGGATGAAGACGCAAAGGATGATATAGAAGTGGGAGAAAACACTGAAGACGTGGCCTCTTTCGAAGATGAAGAAACATCCGATAGATGCGAGGAGAAACTTCTTAAGGTTAAGGCTGAGCTCAAAAAGTGTCTGGCTGAAAAGGATGAGTACCTGAATGGATGGCAGAGGGCCAGAGCTGATTTCGTGAATGCTAAGAAGTCTCACGATAAAGAGGTGTCGGACCTAGGGAAAATTGCGCTGGAGAGCTTTGTGGTTAAGATACTTCCGGTTGTTGATAGCTTCGAGGTTGCTTTCGCCAATAAAGAAAGATGGGAGAAGGTAGATAGCGAGTGGCGGGTAGGGGTGGAAGGTATATACTCCAAGCTCATGGATACTCTCCGTAGAAGCGGGTTGGAAGAAATTGGGGCTCTCGGTGAAAGGTTTGATATAAACGTTCATCAACCAGTCTCAACCGTTCCGGTTACAGACGAGGACAAAGATGACGTTGTAACGGAAATAGTTCAGAAGGGTTATAGATTGGGCAATAGAGTTGTTAGGCCATGTAAGGTGATTGTCGGTCAGCTTGCGGAAGAGCCTCAAAATAACAATTAAATTTTTTAAAAAAATATGACAAAAATTTTAGGGATAGATCTTGGTACGACAAACTCGGCGATGTCGATTATCGAGGGTGGCGAACCAAAGATAATAGAAAACAATGATGGCGCGAGGACCACTCCATCCGTTGTCGCGATTTCGAAATCCGGCGAAAGGCTGGTTGGTCTTTTAGCCAAGAGACAGAATGTGACCAATCCCCAAAATACTATTTACGGTATCAAGAGGTTTATGGGGCATCGGTTCGACGATAAGGAGGTCCAGAAGGATAAGGTGGCCGTTCCTTTTTCCGTAGAAAAAGCCGATGACGGTGGAACTAAGGTCAAGCTTCGAGATAGGCTTTATACTCCAGAAGAGATATCTTCCATGATTCTCCAGAAGTTAAAGATAGACGCGGAGGCTAAATTGGGTGAAAAGATTGATGAAGCGGTTATTACCGTTCCGGCCTACTTTAATGACGCCCAAAGAAAGGCGACAAAAGACGCTGGAGAAATTGCAGGCTTCAAGGTTAGGAGAATTATAAATGAACCAACGGCCGCCGCTTTGGCTTATGGTTTTGATAAGAAAAAAGACGAACAGGTGGCGGTGTATGACTTTGGAGGTGGGACGTTTGACGTTTCCGTTCTGGAAATTGGCGATGCGGTTATCGAAGTTAAGTCGACTGACGGTGACAGCCATATGGGCGGTGAAGATATCGACCAGAAAATAATCAAATGGATTGTTGGGGAGTTTAAGAAGGAAAGCGGTATCGATATTTCTACCGACCCGCTTGCTCTCCAAAGGCTCAAGGAGGCGGCAGAGAAAGCGAAACACGAACTTTCCACAGTTAAAGAAGTTGAAATAAATATTCCCTTCATAACTTCCGGGGCTGATGGCCCAAAGCATCTTTTGATGAAGATGGCTAGAGCCAAGCTTGAGGATTTGGCCTCCGAATATATTACAAGGTCCATAGAGATTACAAAGCGCGCGGTTGAAGCCTCCGGTCTCAAATTTAGCGATATTGATGAGGTCATAATGGTTGGCGGCCAGACTAGAATGCCGGCCATCGTGGAGGCTGTCAAAAACTTGTTTGGAAAGGAGCCGAATCGAACAATAAATCCGGATGAAGTGGTGGCTGTCGGCGCCGCTATCCAGGGGGGGATTTTGCAGGGCGACGTTAAGGACGTTTTACTTTTGGATGTTATTCCACTATCACTCGGTATTGAAACCTACGGATCAGTTTCCACAAAACTGATTGAGAAGAACACAACAATCCCTGCCTCCAAGAGTCAGATTTTCTCGACGGCGGCTGATAATCAGCCTCAAGTGGAGATCCATGTACTTCAGGGCGAGAGACCGATGGCCGGAGATAATAAAACTCTTGGACGGTTCACTCTCGATGGCATAGCTCCGGCGCAGAGAGGTGTACCCCAGATTGAGGTTACTTTTGATGTTGACGCGAATGGTATCCTAAACGTTTCTGCCAAGGATAAGGCTACGGGTAAGTCGCAATCCATCAAAATTCAGGCTCGTGGTGGGTTGTCGGAAGAAGACATCGAAAAGATGAAGAAGGATGCCGAGCTTCACGCCGAAGATGACAAAAAGAGGAAAGAAGAGGTTGAGATTAGAAATAATGCCGAGGGGCTTATCGTGACTGCCGAAAAAAGCGTTAAAGATGCCGAAGGAAAGGTTTCTGGCGATATACTGACAGGTGTTAAGACAAAAATAGAAAATCTGAAGAAGGCTAAGGATGATAACAAGTTCGAGGAGATTAAGAAAGCGACGGACGAGCTATTTTCCGAGATGCAAAAAATCGGTGAAGCCATGTATAAAAAAGAACCTGAAGCGAATCAGAACGACGGGGGCAAAGAAAAAAAAGATGGCGGAAACGGAAACGTTAGAGACGCGGATTTCGATGAAGGGGAAAAATAATTTTCAAAATGGATTACTATCAAATATTAGGCGTGGATAAAAAGGCCTCTAAGGATGATATAAAAAAGGCGTTTCATAAACTTGCTCATAAGTTTCATCCTGACAAAAAGGGTGGGGACGAAAAGAAATTCAAGGAGGTTAATGAGGCCTATCAGATCTTGTCTGATGAGACTAAGAGGAGCGAATATGATACCTATGGGCGAGTATCTCCGGGCGGTGCGGCGGACGGCGGGGGATTCACCGGAGACTTTGGTGGCTTTGACTTCAGCGACCTATTCCGAGGCGGGGGTGGCGCCGCTCCCGGTATGGGGGACATTTTTGAGGGATTTTTTAACGGTGGCAGACAATCAAGAAGAGGCCGAGATATTTCTATTGACATTCAAATTTCTTTTACTGAGTCTATTTTTGGAACAGAGAGGAAGGTGTTAATCACCAAGGTTGGAAAATGTGATGATTGTGGAGGTTCTGGAGCCAAGAAAGGAACCTCTTTAACCAAATGCTCTCAGTGCGGAGGCAAGGGGCGGCTCGTGGAAACAAGGCGGTCGTTCATGGGGACATTTAGTACGGAAAAAGAGTGTGGCAATTGTGGTGGAACGGGTGAAGTTGCTAAGGAGAATTGTTCTAAGTGTTTCGGCAAGGGTGTTCTCCGTAAGAATGAAGAGATCGTCGCGCAAATTCCCGCCGGAATTGAGGCCGGTGAAATGATAAGACTGACAGGCCAAGGTGAGGCTATCTCTAGGGGTGGAGCCGGGGATCTTTATATTAAGGTCCATGTGGAGAAACACCCTTTCTGGAAACGTGCCGGGGATGATTTATATATGGACCTCAAAATAAAATTGACCGATGCTATTTTGGGGACGACCTACGATATAAAGACGCTCGACGGCGATATAAAACTTAAAATTCCGGAAGGGGTTTCTTCCGGAGAAATTTTGCGAGTGAGGAGTCGGGGGGTGCCAATTGATAAGACGGGAAGGGGAGACCTTATGATTAAGATTATTGTCCCAATACCGGCGAAGCTCTCGAAACAAGCCAAAATTGCGGTGGAGAAATTAAGGGAAGAAGGCTTATAAAAAAAATAGAACATAAATTTTATACAAACTCGAATGAGGCATGGAGGGCTATGCTTTCGGCCATTTCTTTAGCGCGGCACTCAATTTTTTGGGAGAGTTATATTATAGAGGACGACGTAGAACCGGATTTTAATTTTTTTGAAACGTTGACGGAAAAAGCCAGATCCGGAGTTAAGGTTAAAATAGTTTTGGATGGTTTCGGTAGCTTTGGGCTCTCTGGCGCGACTCGTAAAAAGCTTACCGATTCCGGAGTAGAGATTTGCGCTTTTAACTCTTGGTTTAGGCGCATTCATAGAAAAATTCTTATCGTAGATGGCAGGGTCGCTTTTATGGGTGGCGTGAACATCGGCCAGAAGTATAAAAAGTGGCTTGACCTCCAAGTCCGTTTAACCGGAAAGTCGATAGTCGGGGCATTAACAAAATCTTTTGCGCGGTCTTATTTTTATTGTGGAGGCGCTGACAAAAGTTTATTGAGCATTATGAAAAAGTCGCCTCTTCGAACAACTGAACTTTGGCTTCTTGAACACTTTCCTTTCGCGGGTAGGCTTCTGCTTCCTCGTTACTATAAGGAAAAAATAGCTCAAGCCAAGGAGAAAATAGTTATAGTTACGCCGTACTTTATCCCTCATAATTGGTTGATAAGGGCGTTATCTATTGCTAGTGGCAGAGGAGTGTCGGTAGAAATTATTATGCCGGCCAAAACAGATCTTTCATTTATAAATTTTGCTAACCATCTTTTTGCGGATATAACTTCCAAATCCGGTCTCAAGTTTTTTTTAACAAAAGATATGATACACGCCAAGGTTCTCTTGGTGGATGATAAGGTTGGTCTTGTGGGGTCTAATAATATCGATGCTCTGTCTTTTGATTGGAATGCCGAAGCTAGCGTTTCTTTCGAAGAGGAGGAGATGATTGCCGATCTTAGAACAATTACGGAACTATGGAAGAGGGATTCGATTCCGCTGGAACATTCTCACATCAAAAAGCCCTTTTATTATAAATTCCTGGCCTTTATAGTTCGTCTCATCCAACCGATACTTTGAGTTGGCACGCAAGACTACCTTGTGTGCTAATAATGTGGGTAACAAAATGTCAGACTTTATTCCACGGCCGTGAGCAAAAGTCTGACATGCTTTTAATACCGAAGTTGTTTTTAATTTTCTATGTGTTAGTTTATATTCGGCATTGGTTCCTTGATTTGGCGAATTTTCAACGACAACAAGCGACGAAAGGTGGCGCGATGAATAAACTAACAAGTGTTACTCTCGCGGGCATTGACTGTATAAACGTTGAAAGGCTACAAAGAGCGCTCAACATTTCTTCTCAGGGTCTAGAATTTGCCAAGATAAAACTTCTGACATCACTTAGAACCAAGGACTCTAGGAGAATTAGGGTCCCGCGCATAGGTTCAATCGAATCTTTTTCTAGGTTTTGCGTTCACGATCTATATCGGTACATAGATACCAGATTTGTTCTTTTGGTCCAGTATGACGGATTCGTGATCAATCCAGATTCTTGGAGCGATGAGTTCTTGGAGTATGACTATATTGGTGCTCCGTGGCTTGTGTCTAGTTGGTCTGTGAGACGCCATGATTTTCCTACAGGTTTGGTTGGGAGGCTTGTCGTCGGCAATGGAGGTTTTTCTCTGAGAAGCAAGAGATTTATCGAAGCTTCTGCTAGACTTGCGAGAGAGGGAGTTTTCTCGCGATGTCACCCTGAAGATGTAGCCCTGTGCGTGTGGTACAGGGAACGACTTGAGAAAGAAGGACTAAAATTCGCCCCGCCAAGTGTTGCCGTCCGATTCAGCATCGAGGGCGACAATAGCTATGGTTATAAAAACCAGTTCGGTTTCCATGACTATTCACACCGTTTCAGGAAGCCCTATCTTCGAAAACTTATGAGTAAACACCCAGAATGGGGTATGACGACTGGCCGATAAATCGGCCGAAAGAGGTTCTCAATGTCCAAAGATTGTCAACCTGCGGAATCAGTCTCGAGGGCTGAAGTGGAAATTCTTTGTCCAGGAGGAAGATCGTGTCACGATGTCACTTCGCTCGAGGATTATCCGAAACTATGGGTGGGGCGGCGGATAACGTGCGGTTACTGTGCGTGTATGTTCAAGCCTCGCGTCAATTATCCGGTCGCGACTCTCCCGTGTACCGGCGGAAGATATGAGTACGTTTATAGCCTTGCTTGTCCAGGTTGCAAAACCACCCTCCTTCTCGATCCAGAGTGCTTCGTTGTATCTTAAGCAGTTTACTGTGCCCGATTGATTTCGGGCCTTTTTAACTTAAATTTTATAAATTTTAGTTTCTCCATCTATATCCTCCACTCTGTAGCCGAGGGCTTCGATATTTCGTCTTAATTTATCTGATTTCTGCCAGTCTTTTTTTTGTCGGGCAACGTCTCGTTCAAGCTTTATCCTATCAACTATTTCCGGAAGTTTGCTGTCTTGCGTCATAAGTTCGGAAAGATTGGTTGCGTACTTTTTTATATCTAACCCCAGAACTTCATCAAACTTATACAGGGTCGCTAGTTTTGTCGAGCTGTCGACGCTGTCATTTTTTACTAATTCCCAAACTACCGCAAGCGCTTTGGGCATATTGAGATCGTCATTTATGGCCTCAAGGAACTTATCGCCCCACTCGGTACTCAATTTAGGCCGGTCGTCTTCATTTGGCAACATTTTGGCTACAGTTTTGTAGAGTTTGCTTAGGGCTTCCTTGGAACTCTCTATGGCTTCCCATGTGAAGTTCATGGGTTGTCGATAGTGTGTATTGAAAGTGAGGTAGCGAAAAACTAATGGATCAAAACCCTTATCGGTAATGTCTGATATTTTATATGCGTTCCCCAAGGATTTTCCCATCTTTTTGCCGTCAACCATTAAGAACCCGCCATGGAGCCAGTAGTTAACGGTTTTGTGTCCATAGATAGCTTCGTTTTGAGCTATTTCGTTTGTGTGATGGACTGGAATTAAGTCCACCGCTCCCGCATGCATATCGAAAGGTTCATCGAGGTACTTAATACTCATAGCCGAACACTCGATGTGCCAGCCGGGGAAACCAATTCCCCAAGGTGGTTCCCATTCCATATGTCTATTCTCGTTTTTCGGCGAGAATTTCCAAAGCGCGAAGTCCGTGATATTTTTTTTCTCTGGATTGGCTTCGACGCGCGCGCCTTCTTTTAGTCCCTTAATGTCTAGTGTGGCGAGTTTTCCATAATCCTTCTGTTTGCTTGTGTCAAAGTATATTCCATCCGATGTCTTATAGGTAAAACCTTTTTCTTCGAGTGTTTTAATCATCTCAATTTGTTCTGGTATATGGTCTGTCGCTCGGCATGATATCGTTGGCCGTTTTATGTTCAATTTGTCGCTTTCTGCCCAGTATAATTTTGTGAAGTAGTCGGCAACCTCTCTGGCCGTTTTCCCTTCTCGTCTAGCTCCCTTTTCCAATTTATCTTCGCCGGTATCTTCGTCGCTTACGAGGTGGCCCACGTCAGTTATATTTTGAACATACTTAACTTTATATCCGTTATAGCTAAAAATTCTGTTTATTAAGTCTCCGAATATATAGGTTCTGTAGTTGCCGATTGTCGCGTAGTCGTAAACTGTTGGACCGCATAAATACAGTCCAACCTTACCGTCTTTAATTGGCGCGAACTTCTCTGTTTCCCGAGAAAGCGTATTAAATAATTTTATATTCGGTTTTATATCCATCGTCTATGTCTGAAGAAGAGGAGCATGATAATAGTTGTTGTTCCCATTATCGATAAGACGACCCAAAACTGGTTTTCCACTCCGGAGAGGGGGTTCCCCTCTGACTTCATGTCTAGTATCCCAACCATGAGCGCGAGCGGGAACGTGAGGAAAGACATGATTGTCAGATTTTTCATTATGCTGTTAGTTTTTGCGGAGAAGAGTGAGTCGTTTGTCTCCCTAAGATCGGTTACGGTTTCTTTATTGCTTTCCAGCCTTCCCCAGATTCTCTGATATTCTCCTATCGTTGCCTGAATATAGTGTTTGAATTTTGGCGCGAAGAAGCTTTCCGGCGCAATCTCCAGCGAATTTAGAATTTCTTTGTGAATTTGAATTGGGTGCTTAAAGTCTATCAAGGTCTTATTGATACTGGACAGCGCCTCAACCATCTCTAGCTCCCTGCCGGCAAAAATCTTCTTTTCGACATCTCGTAGCATATTGGATATCGCGTCCATCTCCCGCTCCATATTTTCGTAAAGCGCCTTAAGAATGAGATAGAGAAGGATGCCCGCGTTGTCGAGATTGTCGAATCTGTTTAGTATCGCATTTGTTTCAAAGGCTTTAGAGAAGTCGTAGAGTGCGTTTACTGATTCATAATGGGCCGTAACTATAAAATTCTTGCCAACGATAAAGTCTATCTCTTGAAGTGACTCCTTGTCTTTGTTGGTCGTGTATTTGGGAAAATGTAAGATCAAATACATAAAGTTGGGGTACAAGTCTACCTTGGCTCGCTCACTTGGCTTAAGAAGCTCACTCTCAATAAGGGGGTGTATATCATACTCATCAACTATGGAAGCAATCTCCTCGCCACTTGGAGACTCGAGGTCTACCCAGTCGAGATTCTTATGTTGGTGTCTAGAAATCATAAGAGGATTATATCACCCTTCTCGCCCATTGTCATAGTTATACTGTGCGAGGCTAAGTTTCTCACAGTATTGTTACAAAAAAGTTTTGACTTTACAAAACTAGGCGGTCGCCTGTAATTGTAAAGTCAAAACAAGTGCGCGCGCGTATCTTGTTTTTGGTATTGTCTTTGTTGTATAACTAGCCGAGAGTCCTTTTTAATTTAATTATGGCGCCCAAAATGGGCGGGGAGATGGAAAATGAGAAAAATTGTTCTGGGCTTGCTTGGTTGTTTCTTTTTCTTTGGCCTATCTTTTACAGCCGAGCCGATTGGAAAAGCTATCTTTTCGGACTTGCTTAGCGCCAATCGAACTGGCACCACAGAAGATCTTAAGTGGAAATACCAGACTCTTGGGCCGGTTGCGGTGGTTCTCTACTGTTCGGACCCTAGTGAGGATCCGAGCGCTCTTTTCAGCCAAGACAAGGATCAGTTGGTGATAGTAAGAATCGCTGGCAACATGATTTCTATCGCCGGAACTTTTGCCGATAGCGTTGAAATCGGTAGTATCGAATACGCCGTCCATTATCAAGGGGTGCCACTCGTTGTCGTGATGGGGCACAGTAATTGTTCCGTTGTAGGTAATGTTTTGGATCTCGCCGCGAGTGACACTAATGCTCCCGCTGGCAATATGAACTCTGTCTTCCAGGTGATTCGTCCAGCAGTTACGCTGGCTATGATTTTTGGTGACCATCGCGATAGAGAGTTGCGTCTTGCCATTGATGAAAACGTGAGGAACATGGTTTTGCGTCTGAAGAGGTCGCGCTATATGTTGGGGAAACTTGTGGATGCGGGCAAGCTGACAATCGTGGGATGTGTCTATAATCTTGACAATGGATTGGTTGAGGTCATTAACACCAGGTAGGCCAGCATGCGAAACATCAGCGCACAAGACTACCTTGTGTGCCGTCCGACGAGAGTAGTCTCGTCGGTTTTTTAATTGGGAGAATTTTGGTATACTGCTTTGTATACAAGGAATGAAAAATAGATTGGAAGAATTAAATAAGGAGGTTGAGATAGAGATTGAGTCTATACGCGACAGGATTATTGCGAAGCGAATATCTGCCGGATATTTGCCTTTTTCTTCCTATTTCATATCAGAAATTAAGAATAAAATTATTGCTGTAAATTCAGGGGTAGACAAGGTTTTGGGACTGGAGGTCGAATTTATCGATAGGGCGCAGTTTGGGGCGGATTTAACGGTTAAGATTCCTAAGCTCTTGAAAGAACTCGGTCCCGGAAGATATATAAAAGAGGTTCTACCGGTTCTCATTTCTAATATTAGGAAATTGCCGGAAGAGGATGTTTTATCGGTCGATACTAAGGGAATCTATGTAAATTTGAAATTAAGCGATGGTTTTTTATTCCAGTCTGTCCTTTCGGCAGTTGGGATCGGTAATAAATATGGCGAAAGCGACTTTGGCAAGAAAAAATCTATCGTTGTCGATTACTCAAGTCCGAACGTTGCCAAGCATCTTCACGCCGGCCATATTCGCTCGACAATTATAGGGGAAGTTCTTTCTAATATTTATGAGGCCACAGGATATACTGTGCATCGATTGAACTATATTAATGACTGGGGAGGGGTAGGGTATTTAATTGAGGGATACTTCCGTTGGGCAGAAAAGATTTCAACCCTTGAGGCTGGTAAACAAGAGCAAGAAGATTCAATCTTGCGAAGGTTGAACCTTCTTTCTTTTATCTACCAAATGTATAGAAAGGGCGAAAGGGTCTATAAAAGCGAGGAGGTTTATAATACCTTGATGCCAAGCGACTCGGATGAACTCGCAAGCTTTTATGGAGATTTCGCTTCGTTTCTTGGTTTCCGGGAAAAGTTTTTAGAATTTAAACAGGCTGCTGATGGGCGTTTCGAACATCTGGAGAATGGCGAGAAACTGGAACTCGATTTATGGAAAGAGATGCGAGCGTGGAGCATGGAAGAGTTCAATAAGTTTTACAATCTTATAAACATCCATCAAGATTATTTAGTCGGTGAAAGTTTCTATGCCAAGAGGGGTGATAGGCTTATCGCTGAAAAAGTTACCGCTGGCGAAGTTGTTTTATTCACTGATAGCCTGGCCGAGAGAGAGATTGGTTTGCTTACAACTAGGTTCGAGGTCGGAGAGATTACCAGTACGGTTTTTGACAAGCTGAAAGATGAGGTCATTAGGGATGTAGGGGCTTACGTTGTTCTTCTGCCCGGCAGCAAGAGGATGGTTGTGAGAAAGGCTTCCGGAGGGACTATCTATGCTACAAGGGATTTGGCGGGGATAGAGCATAGGGTTGCGACCTTTAACCCGGAAAAGATGGTCTATGAAGTTGGGGAGGAACAGGCCGGATATTTCCGCGATCTTTTCTTGGCTGCCGATGTTTTGAATCTGACCGAAAATAAAAAGGTGGCGCTTACGCACGCTGCTCATGGTCTGTATGTCGATGCTGAAACCGGCAAGAAATTATCCAGCAGGGAAGGCGTGGAGGGTGTGATAAGCCTGATCGAAAAGTCTATACACTATTTTCGAGGTAAATACGAAACCAGGGCAGGAGCAGAAAAAGAAACTTCTGCTCCTGCCCTGGTAGATAATATTCTATCGCTTTCAGACGAGGATAAGGACGCTAATTCTGTAAAATTAGCGGTTGGTTCCATCGCCTTTAACGACATAAAACAGGAAAAAAGATTTTCGTTGTCGCTCTATAAAGATGCCGAGAAGAATATAAAAATGTTCGAGGAGTCCGGGGGGGCGTACGTTATGTATTCTTTGGCTCGCGCCAGAAGTATTTTGAGGAAAGTTGGCGATGGATCCTTGGACGATGAAATAAAGAAGCTAAATGGCGACCTCAAAGAAGATGAGATAATAATAATAAAACTCATTTCGGATTTTCCGAGAATAATTCTCCGCGCGGGGAATGAAGATAATCCCGCGGTTCTTGCCGAGTTTCTTCTTACACTCTCGAATAAATATAACGGCTACTACGAAAAGTATCGAGTCCTTAACGCGTCGGGCGCGATGGAACATCCATACATGCTTTCAATACACAAAGCTGTTATTTTGGTTTTACAAAAAGGCTTGAAGCTTTGTCACGCCGATCCGCCTGAGATTATTTAGCAAATAGCGTTTAATATGTCAGAAGTTTTATATAGGAAATATCGTCCCCAAAAGTTCGGAGATGTATTGGGGCAGGATAATATCGTTAGGACGCTCAAGGGAGGGATTGAGCAGGGGCGTGTTTCTCATGCTTATCTTTTTGCCGGACCAAGAGGGACAGGAAAAACCTCTATGGCGAGAATTTTGGCTCATGAGCTAAAGGTACACGATAACGATATTTATGAAATGGACGCGGCTTCTAATAACGGCGTAGATGAAATCCGGATGCTTCAGGAGGGGATCAGGACCTTGCCATTTGAATCTAAGGTGAAGGTTTATATAGTCGATGAAGTTCACATGCTTTCTAAGGGCGCCTTTAACGCCTTGTTGAAAACACTCGAAGAACCACCCTCATACGTTGTTTTCATTCTTGCGACCACCGAACTTCACAAGGTTCCGGAAACTGTGATTTCCAGGTGCCAGACATTTCAGTTTAAGAAACCGGCCCACGATATCCTTCGGAAAATGGTAATTTCAGTTGCCAAGAAAGAGGGGGTTGAGATCGGAGAAGATTCGGCTGATCTTATCGCGCTCTTGGGCGACGGGTCCTTTAGAGATACTCATGGGATTCTTCAGAAAGTGATCGGAGTCTCCAAAAATAAGAAGATAAGTTTAGAGGAGGTTGAGGATGTAACCGGCGCGCCCAAAATGGAAATTGTTCACGGAATAATTGAAAATATTTTAGATAAAGACTTAAACAAATCTCTTTCTTTTGTCCGCGAAGCATCGAGGGCGAATATTGATCAGGGAGTTCTAATAAAAATGATTCTTCACGGTTTCCGGCAGATTATTTTGTTTAGATTCGCGCCGGACATAAGAAGGCGTTTGGAGGAAGATCTATCTGCGCCCGAGGCGAAGTTCTTTGTTCTGTGCACTAATCATAAAAACTCCGCAAGTCTTTCTCTTGTTCTTCGCGAGCTTCTTACTGCTTACGAGGAAACCAGGACTTCATATATCGGCGAGCTTCCACTTGAGCTTGCACTAATAAAACTCGCCGGAGCGAATTGAGACTAATACACAAGGTAGTCTCGTGCAACACGGCAACTAGCAAAGAAACGTAAAATTTGTTAACTTGGTAATGTATTGTTTGTGGTCTTTGCGGGGTCGTATAATGGTAGTACAGCGGCCTTTGAAGCCGTGAATCTTGGTCCGATTCCAAGCCCCGCAGCAAATTAAAAACCTCGCTAGTGGAGCGAGGAACTAGAAGCCGAAGTTCTCTATGCGATTTCTAATCTTTTCTTTTACGCTTCTGTCGAAGTAGCTCAAGTAATAGAAAAGGTGCTGCATGTTTATCTCTTTGTAGAGATAGACGGAGAACCCTCGTAGGATCTTTTCCAGCAGGCCTCTGTTGAAGAGCGAAGCCACAATTTTGCGCAGACGCCTGAATCCCGCTCCAAATTCGACAAAGTCGATGAATGGATCGGGGTTCGGTAGGGTGATATTCGTAGCGTCGAACTCAATGATCATGCATCTCGCGCCTCTGTGTTGGGCGAGTTCCAGATCGCGGATGAAGGTGTCGTGCTGGTAGGCGTCAGTAAAATATCGTTCCATCTCGGCGAGGTCAAAGGCTGTGGGCCCGTCTCTTCTTAGCGTGTGGGCGAATGTGCCGATGATGAAGAGTTTCCTCGGGTCCCTACCGCGTTTAACATGAGAGTCGATCGTCGACAGAAGGGGGATTGACTCTTTTTGGGCTGTGTCTACGAAGCTTTTCCCATTAACCATTTGTATCGCGAAAACATGTCTAATCGCGCACGAAGCTACAACCGCCTTGGAAATTTTGACTCCCGGTGTCGTCTCTCCCGAAAAAACATAAGTTTGAGAGCCATCTATCAAAGTCGCGACAACCTCAAGTGGTGGCGAGGTTTGGCGAAAGTCATTCGTTTTTAGGCCCTCGTCCAAAAGTTTTTCTATGTTTTCTCCTCGGACGATACCAACCCGATGATCTACAAGATGTTTAAGGATTGTGGAGACAGAGTAAACGAGCGAAAGGTAGTAGGCCCACAGATTTTTGAAATAATCCAGCCAACCCTTGGATTCGTTGTGTTCCGCGAATAGACCGATGTCTTCAACCACGTCTCTTAGGTGTAGTCGCATGAGACCTTTTCTTATATCTTCTGCGGAGACGCCACTCGCGGCCAAGGATAGAGGGATTCCCGATCCGCTGGCTGTTCTAATTCCGTCTATATATTGCCTGAACGGCTCTAAGAGTCGCCATAGACTAAGCGAGGCCGCTATCGCGGGAAGTGCTCCGACGCTACCGACGACATAGATTGTGTATCCGTGCTCCTTTAGTTTCTTGAGGAACCTGCCGAGTTCTTCCATGGTGAGCCTCTCTGCCTAAGGCAGATTGTTGTCGACAAATGTCGAGGGGGCTTTGTTTGTCAATGACCGTTTCCTTTCTTTTAAGTATAACCCAACTATTGTCGTAAAATCTAGGGGTAGAGGTCGGAACTAATGTCTTACTATCTTCCACGGTCATTGTTTTTAGTAAGACATTGAAAAGTTGGGAAGGAAGCGACGGCGAGATATAGAATCTTTGTCGAAGAAGGAAGTATGATGTCTTGTGGTGGAACTCGCCATTGGGGGAACTTTCCGCTAGGATGAGTTTGGTTATTAGTATTTAGAAAAAAAAGAGGTTGATAAATGAGCATAACTTTGTCACAGGAAAAAGGCAAACCGTGCATCTATTGTACTTTGCCGGAGATACTTTCCAGAGAAATTTTGGGGAATAGTTTGGCGTGGGCATTTCCCACAAACATTCCTATTACACCGGGCCATATCTTAATTGCGCCGAGGCGATGCGCACGAACATTTTTGGATTTAACCCCAGCAGAAAGAACCGCGGTGTTCGACCTTGTCGATAAAATAATTGAAGTTCTGAAAAAGGTTTACAGCGCCAATGGTTTTAACTGCGTTTGGAATGAGGGGAAACTTGCAGGGCAGTCTGTTTCTCATTTTCATCTGCATATAATTCAGAGGAAGGAGGGTGATACTGGGCTTTTGGGTTATGACCCGAGAAGCATGCTCTATTGCACTGGCGACAGGGAGCCAACATCAGAGGAGGAACTTCAGGAGGAGTTAGTAGACTAATAAAACAAGCGCTATAGCTATTTAGAAACGGAGTATCCAAGTTTGGGGTGCCACCGGGAGTGACCGCCGGTGGCCTTTTTTATATTTTTCTGGCGTAAACAGATATACTTCTTCTCTTGCTGGCGTGTCCATTGTCTATGTGGCGATGGGAGCGGAGCATCTTCCAAATTTCGTAGTTTTCTTTTAGGTTTTCTTTTATTTCATCTTCGGTAAAAACGTGTTCGGCGACGCCGATTTTCGGATGTATATAAGAGCCTTTTTCTTCCGCCGGGTGTTCCCTTAGAAGTCTTATCGCGTTAATGTCTTCTTCCTTGAAAAATGTTTTTAGATAAAGCCAGCCACCGGGGATTAGGACCCTATAAATTTCTTTTATCAAACTTTTTCTCTCACTCTCATTTAAAAAATGAGAAGTCATCATATCTAGGACTATGGTTTGAGAATTGTCAGGTAGGTCTATACGGCCCGCGATAGATTTCATTTCGTATTTTAATCGCAGATCTTTTGAAAGGCTTTCTGCCTGTTTTATCGCCTCGAGTGAAATGTCGTACCCGACACCCCTTAGCCCGTAGGTTTTAGCGAGATAGATTAAATTTCTGCCGTTTCCACAGCCGAGATCTAGAACAGAGGCGCGGGAATTTAGTTTTATTAGGTTGTCATTTCTTTTGAGCCAGTTCGTGAACTTAATGAGGTCTTCACTTGGGTTATTCGAAAGGGCGAGGTGCGTACCCACCTTATATTCCTTATTCCAAAAACCCCTGGCATTTTTAGATTGTTTCGAATAAAATTTTTTCATTATTGATTGAATAGGCTGGTATCTTTTCTCACTCACCTTTCTCAAAATACAGTTTTCTCGCTCCAGCGGCGAGAAACTGTTGCGCTCTCGGCCAGACATCCCGACTATCGTCGGTAACCAATCTGTCTGTCCTCCGAGAGCTTTTCGAAAGATGAGTACGAAAATTCCCAGCCCGTATGCAAATACATTACAGCATGGTTCCGCTTGTATTTCAAGCTGGTTACGGCTATAATCCCCTTATGAATTCCGGGAAAAGTTACATTTATGGCAGGCATGCTCTCATCGAGGCCATTAGAAACGCGCCCAAGTCTATCGATAGGGTTTTCATTTTGCCTGAATTTAAAGATAGAGAGCTCTCTATTCTTTTGGAACA
>JACRKD010000003.1 GCA_016215345.1 Candidatus Vogelbacteria bacterium
AGCGGGAGTTCGGCTCTAAGCAGAGCCTTGCGATATTTAACGGGAAAGACGAGGTGGTAGTGTGTATCATATGCGTTGTGATATGTTCTTTTAAGGGTCACGCCTCTAGCTTAACTTGGAAACCAACGGTTTCCAAACCTTCCTTAGCGGTCACCGCGGCAAGCCGCGAGGAAATACCCTGTGGGTATTATACCGATCCCGCCCTGTTCGGCCATAGCTATGGCCATTCGCGCTTCGGTGACAGTGTCCATATTAGAACTTACAATCGGGATATTAAGCGAAATATTTTTTGACAGTTTTGAGCCAGTATCAATATTTTTCCGTGATTCTATGTCAGAATATTGAGGAACAAGAAGAACATCATCATAAGTTAAACCGATTTTGAATCCAGCCTCCCCTTGCATAACAAAGGCAGTATATCAGATGATTGCTATTTTTCGAAATTTATTTATCATTGACGATAGAGTTGGTAACTTCGCGATATCCCACGGGCGCGATCTGGGGTGAAAGAGGCTAGATTGAGAAAGCAGAATTATCGAGATTATTACAGAAGAATCGACGACGAGAACCCGACGATAGTCCGTGACCATATACCGATGTCTAAAGGAACACTCACCAAGTTGAAGCGGATGGCTACATTGCGTAACGTTTCAGTCAACTACCTCATCGTCACGCTGATCGAGAAGGGTCTGAAGCTTTTCAATAAGGGATTCAAGGGTTGCAAACTCTTGTCCAAACATAATCTCAAGGACTCGAAGGAGTTCTGAACGGCTCATCGCGCCGAGGTTCGACCTCGGCTTTTTTGTGCTAAACTATTCGTATGAACAAACCCTACGTAACGAAATTGAAGGAAGTCGCGGGAAAAAGCGTCTGGATCGTGGACGGTTTTTATATACGGAAAAATATGGAGATCAACTTCAACAATTTCGGCCAACACTTCCGATTTAATTTCATTCCTGAAAATGAGTTTTGGATAGACGTACAAGTTACCGGCGGAGAAGAAAATCTATTCATCGAACATCTCCTACTGGAAAATAAACTTATGGCGGAAGGAAAGAGCTTCAACGACGCCGCGGATGAGGCCGGACAGCTAGAAACAGATATGCGAATTGAAGATCCAAAAGTTTTCAACCTCAAGTTGGAATTCGAGACAAAGCCTGAAGCAGTTTATAAAGAGATCCGGCGGAAGTTTCTCAAAAAGTATTCAAACGACGCTGTAAGAACCTATCTCGTAGACAGTGGGCTAGTAAGAGGTATCTTTTATAATGACTGGGTGTCCGGCGGCCACGATAAAGTCTATAGATTTGTCCCGTCAAACGAGGTCTGGATTGACGATGATATAACAGATGAAGAACGACCATATGTAATATTGCACGAAATTCATGAAAGGCACCTCATGGACAATGGTCAAAGCTACCCGGAAGCCCACAATTCTGCCTGTAAAACTGAACAACATTGCCAGAAGAATCCTGGAGAGTTGGAGGCAAAAATAAAAGAAGAGTTACAAAAACAATAACCACATTGATACAACTGCTTGTCAAGTTGAGAAAGGAAGTATATACTACAGTGAATTATGATAATAGAAGACTCAACAAACATTAAGCCCATGACGCAAAAAGTCAAAGTAAAAGACCTTAAGGAAAGCGAGTTACTCGAGAAGGTTACGATCCTCCAAGAGGCATTTGCGACTTCCGGCGAAAGGGAAGGGCCCACAGACGCCGAAGATCTTAAATCCAAATTCCAAAAGCTACTCAAAGAGATACCGGATAGAGAAATTCGCAACAAGATCGCAGAAAAGATAGAGATATATAAACTGGGCAAATTTGAAAATTCCAAACTTCTTCAGCTTGTAGAAAACGATGTTGAGCTAAACCTCTCTCACTATTTCGATAGTCGAGACTATGTGAAGATGGCGAGAAAAGAGCTCATAAAGTATCGTATATATCTTTTCATCAACGAGATCATAGAACAACCGAGGGTGAATGTGGAAGATTTGTATAAAGTCGCTAGAATCGCCTTCGACCTAAATGGGCTCAAGGCATTAAACGATATCGGTGGTCACAGTAGCGGGGACGAAGGCCTAAGACTTTTTTCCGGTATCTTAAAGAACGGAAAAACCACCAGATGGCTTCGAGACGAGCTTGGATTTGAGATAATCTCTTCGGCCGAAGGCGGAGACGAATTCGGTATAGTTATTTCAGGAATCAAAAACGGCAAAACCCTCAAAGATCTAGGGATGCTGAAGATGATAAAGGACCGATACTATGAGGAAGTTATAAACGCGGAAGCCAGCCAGCTGATAAATTTCAGCGACCCAGATGTCCAAGAAAGACTTAAAAAACGAGAAATAAGGCTACCAGAAGGATTTAAATTCAGAATAGGCACGAGCGTCGGCATATCTACACTGGGTGAGGCCATAAGCCAAAGCGACCTAGGGAGAAAAGGAGGATACAAGAAACTAACCTCCTCAGTAATAGGACTAATGTTTAAACTCGCGGATGACCAAGCGATAGAACACAAAAGCGCGGTAAAAACCGCAATGAAAGAAAGTCCCGATCCGAAGGAGAACGCCATGTATACTCTTTACACCAGGATGTCTGACGAATTTGCTGAAATGGTAAAAAATCTAAAAGAAAAAGATGCCATCATAACCGCTCTCATGGATAGGCTGAAAAAGGCCGGTGTCTCATACGACGAAGTCTTAAATATCATAGACGCAACAAGAGAAAGGTCCAGAGAAAAAAAGTCCTAAGGCTCATATAACAAAAACAAAACTTCTATGTCGTATTTTCTATCAGACAAACCGCTCAAGGTCGGCGAAATTTCTAATATCGAAGGCGAAGAGGCCAAACATATTTTGCTGTCTAGAAGAATGCGAAGTGCCATGCCTGACGGCAGGCAGGGAGAAAAACTTAAAATTCAAGATATAAATGGAAAAAGATTTCTTTGTGAGTTCATAACTGCAAGTCGAGAGTCCCTAGATATTCTAGCACTAGAAGAAATTACTTCCCAAAAGGAACCGGCTCTCAAAATTTATATCTTCCAATCTCTAATCAAAGAGCAACCACTTGATAACATTTTACAAAAAGCTACAGAACTCGGCGCAACCGGAATTTTTATTTTTAGTCCCGAAAGAAGTTTAGAAAGATTTAAGGAGATGGATAAAAAATTAGATAGGTGGAACAAAATCTCACTTGAGGCTGCGAAGCAGTCCGACCGAATCTCCCCTCTCAAAATTTCTTACTTGACGCACCAAGAGGATGTAATAAAAAGAATGGGTGAACTGGACCAAGTTTTCCTCCTGGAACCAACCTCCAAAGAAACTTTTGCCACTTGGGAACTTAGTTCCCAAGTAAATAGTATCGGAATTTTAGTAGGACCGGAAGGAGGATTTAGTACAAAAGAAATCGAAACATTTTCAGGGTTAAAAAAGGTAATAAAAATAAGCATGGGGCCGAGAATCCTCCGCGCCGATACCGCCTCCATCGTAGCTGTCGCCATAATACAATCCCTTTGGGGCGACATGAAATAAAGATGGAGCTGGATGATTTAATAGAACAACACTTCCGACTCACGCCCCCACACAAGACCGGATTGCATAAACTGGGATTGAGAACGCTAAAAGATCTGCTTTTCTATTTACCTAAAAGGTACGGCGACGCGGCAGAGGTCAAACATATAGCAGAACTCGAGGTCGGCGAACTGGCCATGGTGTCGGGAAGAGTCTTAAGCAACAAAATAAGCAAGACATACAAGACCAAGATACCAATGGCTGAAACCATGGTCGAAGATGAGACCGGAAAAATAAAGGCCGTTTGGTTCCACCAAGCGTATATGGCGAAAAAAGTTCCTAAAGGAGGACTCGCGAAAGTTTCCGGTATCGTTACAAAAAGAGGAGATTCAATCTATCTCGCGAATCCGGAGATTTCACCGGTTCAAGAGATTGAACTCACCCACCATGGTTCACTATTTAATAAAGGTGAGCTAAACCGCACCCCGATATACGGAGAAACTTTCGGCCTTAGTTCTAATTGGATTTATCATGCGATACAAAAACTATTGAAAGCAGGCCTTCACACAAAAGTCACCGACGCAATTCCCGAACAAATTTTAAACAAGTATCATCTCCCCTCTCTCACTACATCCCTCGTCTGGATTCATTCTCCGAAAAAGGATGAGGACGCCCTATCTGCCAGAAAAAGATTTTCTTTCGAGGAGATATTTTTCATTCAAATTTCTCGCCAGAAAGAGAAACGATTGTACAAAGCCAACCCCACTTTCCACATTAAACTCACAAGGGAAAATATAGAAAAATTCACCAGTCGTTTCCCATTCAAGTTAACTGCCGGGCAAAATAAAGCAGTGGAAGACATCTCGAAAGACCTAGCATCCGATAAACCGATGACTAGACTCCTTGAGGGTGATGTCGGATCGGGTAAAACCGCAGTTGCGGCCACCATTACTTACTCAACAGTTATGACAAGACCCTTCGACATCGCTCAAGGCAAGCCTCAAGACTTCGGAACTCTCCAAGTGGCGTATATGGCGCCGACAGAGATTCTAGCGAAACAACACTTCGAATCTTTCATAAACTATTTTCAACATTTACCAATAAATATCGGCCTCGTTACCGGAGGCGGCTGCTTTAAATTTCCTTCCAAAATAAACCCGGAAAGTTTTACAAATATTTCCAGGACACAGCTCCTAAAATGGGTTGCAAACGGCGAAATTCCAATCTTAATAGGGACGCATGCTCTTATACAAAAAACGGTAAAATTTAAACACCTCGCGCTTGCAATCATAGATGAACAACATCGCTTTGGAGTTGAACAGAGATCCAAGGTTATGAAAAAAACCACTGATTCTTTCGCGCCTCACCTCCTCTCCATGACCGCGACACCGATTCCTAGAACTCTCACATTAACTGTTTACGGAGATCTAGACCTAACAGTTTTAGACGAAATGCCGGCCGGCAGGAAGACGATTATCACAGAAATCGTCCTTTCTGCCAATAGAAATAAAACATATGAAGAAATACGACTGCGTCTACAAGAAGGTCGACAGGTTTATATAATCTGTCCACGGATAGACCCGCCTTCGCCAGATGGCTGCGGACGGGCAAGTGAGCCGGATCCAGAAAAAGAGAACGCTATAAATGCGAAGTCAGTTAAAGAAGAGGCAATCCGACTTAAAAAGAAAGTCTTTCCAGAATACGAAATCGGGGTTGTCCACTCTAAACTAACGCCGGCCGTTAAAGAAAAAGTAATGAAAGATTTTGTGGATGGAAAAACCCAAATTCTCTGCGCGACATCCGTAGTTGAAGTTGGAGTTAATGTACCGAACGCAACGGTTATAATTATTGAGGGCGCGGAGAGATTCGGCATGGCCCAATTGCATCAATTGCGTGGGAGAGTTCTACGCAGTTCACACCAGGCTTACTGTTATATCTTCAGCGAGTCAAAATCAGAAAAAACAGTGAAACGACTCAAGGCTCTGAAAACCGCAAAAAATGGATTTGAATTGGCAGAGTTAGACCTCACCCTCCGTGGGATCGGTGAACTAGACGGCAAAAAACAGTGGGGAATAACCGACATCGGGATGGAAGCGATAAAAAATATCAGAATGGTAGAAGCCACGCGAACAGAAGTAGAAGGTATTTTAGATATAGACCCGGATCTTTCCAAACATCCGCTGATTCAGGAGAAAATAAAAAACAGAACCAAACCAATTCACCTTGAGTAAGCGATTATCTTGTCTAGGTTAACCTGGTACGCCCAGAGGGACTCGAACCCCCAACAAATTGCGTATAAGGCAACTGCTCTACCATTGAGCTATGGGCGTATTACGGCATCATAATACGTTTAAGTATACAAACTTGCAACATGATGTGATCAATGAGGCTAAGATAGTTTAAAAATTATCGGGCCACGGACAAGGTGTCAGAATTATTAAAATAATCCTCTACCCCAAGATATGTCGCGTGAGCGAGATCTCTCAAGGTCTTATCGCGAAGGTTGGGGTCAGTAAGCTGTTTTTCATATATATAACTGTACTCCACGAGAAGAGAGACGCCATCACGCGTGCCATTTGGACCCATGGCTATCAAATCTTGATCCTCAATCAGTCCCGGTCTCTCCTTCGGGTAGTTACTCGGCGGCTCGACTTCCTTAAGCCGGCTGGCGATAGCCAAAGCCAGCTCTCTACTTGCATTCGCATTTGGCAACTGGCTCTCCGGCATATAAATCGCAAAGCCCTTATAAATTCCCGGTTTATTATATTTGCGTCCAGGATAATCATTGAAATGCAAATGCAAAACCAAATTTATATTATTGTCGTTAGCATACTTATTTATTCCATGCAGGAATAAAGACGAAATGGATGAAGCATTGTTATGTTCAACTACGACATTCCTTTCAAACTGTCCAGAGATAACGCCATATTTCGCCGTAACGGCGGCCGTTGTTCTAAAAATCTTTATCGCTTCTTTATTGCGAGTAACATAATCGCTAAGCCATGGAACAAAATCGCCGCTTCCATCTCGCGTTACAAAAGTTTTTATATGAGTGTCTTTCTGAAATTCCAAACTCAAATATTTCGACAAGGCCAATACGATATCTCTTTCTCTTAAATCTTTATATTCCGTGCCGCCGGTATCTTTCTCGTGCCCGGGAACAATTAAAAGTTTAAGCGTACTGCTGGCATACTCACTCCGAATTTGGCTGGATGGTATCTCCTCGGCAAAAAATAACCCCGCCACGTAAGAAAGCGTGTCATCAAAACTAATCAGTTGATTTTTTTCCAAAGCTATCGTTAAAACCAAAACAACGAAGACAATAAATGTTAGAGACAAGACTCTGGACTTAATCATTTAAACCTCTGTATTAACAGAACCGGCGATCGGTGCTTCCTCAATCTTTTTCGGCTTTATACCATTAAGAATTAAGAGGTCGTCAAACTCTTTTCGTTCCAGAGTTTCTATTTTGGTAAGTTCAACGGCCATATTATCCAAAGCTGACTTATGAGAAGACAAAACATCATTCGCCCTTGCGAGAGCTTCATTCATAATTCTAGAAACTTCGAGATCAAGTTCGGCCGCGAACTTTTCAGAATAAGCCAAGCCATTTTTCATCCCCGGAAACATCGGCGAGATACTCCCATTGTCCGCGCCAAAATCAACCGGCCCAATCTTATCTGACATTCCAAAACGAGAAACCATATCCCTCGCAACCGCAGTCGCGACAGCTATATCGTTCGAGGCGCCAGTTGTCATATCCCCAAAAATCATTTTTTCGGCCGCGTAGCCGCCTAAAGAAACAGCGATGTCATCCAAAAAGTTTTTCTTAGACTTCATCTTCTTCTCCTCAAGAGGCAACTTAAGCGTATAACCCGCGGCCCGACCTCTGGCAATTATAGATACCTTATGTACCGGGTCAGAATAAGACAAAATCGAAGCAACAAGCGCATGCCCCATCTCATGGTAAGCGGTAATCTTCTTTTCGTCCAAAGACAAAATGTGACTCTTCCTTTCCGGCCCCAGCATAACTTTCTCCACTGAACGAATCATATCGTACTGACTAACCTTAGTTCTGTCTTCTCTCGCCGCCAAAATTGAAGCCTCGTTCATGAGATTCGCAAGATCTGCCCCGGAGAATCCCGGCGTTCTCTCGGCTATAACTTTCAAATTTACAT
The DNA here is from genome assembly GCA_016215345.1 of Candidatus Vogelbacteria bacterium. Lineage (GTDB taxonomy): Bacteria > Patescibacteriota > Minisyncoccia > Phycocordibacterales > UBA12445 > JACRKD01. Next base: position 7,690 of record JACRKD010000003.1, read on the forward strand.
CTTCCGCAAAGGGCTTCCCCACTCCGTGAATCTGAAGTATCGCCTCCCTCTCTTTCAGGTCGGGCAGGTCAATTACGATACGCCTGTCGAAACGACCCGGGCGCAGAAGCGCGATATCTAAAACATCAGGCCTATTCGTCGCCGCGATAACAATAACCTTTTCAGACGGCTCGAAACCATCCATCTCAACAAGTATCTGGTTAAGAGTCTGCTCTCTTTCGTCATTCCCTCCGCCCATACCGCCCCCCCTATGTCTGCCGACGGCGTCTATCTCGTCTATGAAAATTATCGACGGCGCGATCTTCTTCGCCATCTTAAAGAGGTCTCTCACTCGCGAGGCGCCAACACCGACAAACATCTCCACAAACTCAGAACCGGAAAGATAAAGAAAGGGAACATTCGCCTCGCCGGCTACCGCTCTCGCCAAAAGCGTCTTGCCAGTTCCCGGGGCGCCAGTTAAGATAACCCCCTTGGGAATCCTCGCGCCGATATCTAAAAACTTCTTGGGATTTTTTAAAAAATCCACAATCTCAATCAACTCTTCTTTAGCCTCCTTTGCCCCCGCGACATCTTTAAACAAAACCTTCTGTTTCTCGTCGGATGGTTCTATAATTCTGGCTTTCGACTGACCGAAGGAAAAGGCCTGCATCGCTGACCCCTTAACCTGCCTCGAAATCATCCAAAAGATTATAAATACAAATATGAGTGGAAAGATAAATGGCGAAAGGGCAACAACCCAAAAATAAAGTCCCGTTGGATTTAGAATATCTATGCGAACGTTTTTAAGGTTATCTTCCGTAACTCCATAATTTACGAATGTTGTCGAAAGCGAAGTCTCAACCTCTTTTTTAGAAATTTTCGTGACACCATCTTTGTAGGTCAACGTTAGAGCATCGCCCTCCACACTGATATTCGTAATCAATCCCGCCTTGACATCGGAAACCAGTTGCGAAACGGAGATTTCGGGAATAACCTTTATTTCGGAAACGACAATATCATAAATGGATAAGGTCACGAACAAAAGGAGAAGGGCCACAAAAAACTGTCTACCAAATTGAACCGCCACACTCTGCCCATCTTTTCCTGATTTTTTACCGTTATTTTTACCTTTTTTACCGTCTTTCATATGGAAACAATTATACATTAAAGATGGTAAAAGTGAAGATAACGAGTATAATATGCCCATGATCCGAAAGCCGATCTCGAAACTTAATCCCAAAAAGAAATATCTTCAAGTCGCCCTAAATAGTAGCCTGGAAGACGCGAGACAAATAATATAGTACCTACGCAAACAATACCAAACCACGAGTTTTTGTGCAATACTATGGGTGTCCATAACCCGGACACATTATGACTAAAACATTTAATCTTGAAACGTACACGAACTTCCTCATTGCCAATGGTAATCGATATTC
>JACRKD010000004.1 GCA_016215345.1 Candidatus Vogelbacteria bacterium
ACTCACGCACATCTTTTCTTGTTTCGTGGCATTCATCAGGCTCGAGTTCGAACGGCTCAAAACTGGCGTAAGTTGGTATGAACAGAAAGCGCAATGGGTACGGCTGGGGATAAATCAAGCTTTTGCGTAGGTACTATATTAGGTTCAATGTTGCTAGACGACTTTGTTGAGACAAAAGAAAATTTGGAGTCGAAGAAAGACGAGGAGATTTTAGCGTTGTCTATTAACAGCCCGTCTCTTTTTGGGATTCTTGTTGATAGATACGAGGAGGCCTTTTTAAGAAAGGCTAGAAAGATTATAAAACGACAAGAGGAGGCTGAAGATATCGTTCAGGAGGCCTTTACTAGAATCTATATGAACGCCGCCAGATTCAGAGTCCAAGAAGGCGCCACCTTCAAGTCTTGGGGATACAAGATACTTATAAATCTTACTCTTACACACTATCAGAAGCTGAAAAAAGAGATTTTCGCTACGGTTGAAATGGACCCTGATTTGTATGAGATTCTACCCGATCTTCAAACTAAGGATCATGAGAAGGAGTCTCTACGGGACTATGTGACCTCTATCCTCTCCAGGATGCCAGGTAACCTTTCGAAGGTTCTTAAGTTGTACTTTATCGACGGCGTTCCTCAAAAGGAGATTGCGGAGATGGAGGGCGTTTCAGTTGGGGCCATTAAGACGAGGATTTGCCGAGCTAAAAAAGATTTCAAGAAGGTCAAGGCAACCGTTTAAATTATCTGCCTTCGGCAGACAAGATAAAAATATGAACGCAAATTTAAAAACTAGAATAATGAGGAGGGCGTATACAATATGGGCGCTTCGCGTGGCGACGAGTCCGAGGGTTGTTAAGTTGCTAATACTTATCGCGTCCGTTTGGCAGTTTAAAGAGCACGTGTTTGTATCTAGGGTCTTCGCTAACATGCCAAGTCCGATTGACCCCTCGGCCACTTACTGGTTTTTCTCTTCCGCGATAGTTAATGCGCAACTCATCGTTCAGGTTTCAATGCTCGCCGGCGCGGCTTTCGGGCTGTTAGTTCTTCGAGATATTGTAGACAAAAGACAGGCTACCTATTGGTTCTAAATTTAGAAATTAGGTCGAGATTATAAAATTTAATATTTAAACCCCGTGAAATTCGGGGTTTTCATGCCAGTTGCCTTGCGCTGCCGATATGAAATGTTAATATATCTCTTACTATGCAGGCGATAATTTTAGCGGCCGGTCGTGGAGCGAGACTCAAGCCCCTAACGGATAGCGTGCCAAAACCGATGGTTAATTTTCGTGGCGCGCCCCTTCTCGAATATACCTTGTCTATATTACCGAGCGAGATTGATCATGTGATTATGATCGTTGGATGGCTTGAGGAGAAGATCCATGATCACTTCGGAGATAGTTTTGCTGGCAAAAGGATAGACTACGTTACGCAGAGTGAACCGAGGGGGACGTTCCACGCCATAACCTGCGCAAAAAGTTTTTTATCGGAAGAGCCATTCTTAATTGTTTCTGGTGACGATATCTATAGCGCGGAAGACTTGAAGAACGTTGCTTCTTCCAGTTCTCTTAGCCTTCTCGCGAGTCATACTGATAATCCGGAAAGATTTGGAATTTGTAAAACCGGAGAGAGCGGTTGCCTTTTGTCGATCGTTGAAAAACCAAAAACTTTTTGTGGAAATCTCGCCAATATCGGAGTTTATAAGTTAGACCATCAGATTTTCGGGGAGTCAGTTGCGATCGGCCCGAACGGTGAAGAGGTTTTGGCACTTATGATAGGAACACTTGCGTCTAAGACTAGAATAGAGGTTATCCCTGCGACTCTCTGGCATCCGATAGCTGATCTAGACGACCTGGCAAGGGCGCAAAATTTAACTATTGAAGTTCGCCCGCCTGCCGTCGAGGCAGTGGCTTCGATAGTTAGGCCGTGATCATTTTTTCGCGGATGATTTTGAGAAGCTCGTCTTTTATTTTTGGATTTTCTTTAAGAAAGGTGCGAGTTGCGTCGTAGCCACGGCCGAGTTTTATCTCACCGAAGTTGTAAGAGATACCGCCCTTAGTTATTACCCCCAACTTTTCTCCAAGCGCTATGACTTCACCCTCCGGAGATATACCTTCGTTGTAGAGAATATCGAACTCGGCAACCTTGAACGGCGCGGCGACTTTATTCTTAACAACCTTCACTCTGGTTCTGGAGCCGACGACGTCTTCTCCCTTTTTTATCTGGGCGATTTTTCGTATGTCGAGCCTTACTGACGAGTAGAACTTTAGGGCCTTCCCTCCGGGAGTGGTTTCCGGATTACCAAACATAACGCCGATTTGCATTCTTATTTGATTTATAAAAATGACTACGGTTTTGGACCGAGCGACGATGGCGGTCATCTTTCTTAACGCTTGGGACATAAGTCTCGCCTGTTTCCCAACATGGAAAGCCCCCATATCTCCCTCAATCTCGTCTTTTGGCGTCAGGGCCGCGACAGAATCGATAACTATAACGTCTATCCCTCCGGAGCGTATAAGGCTCTCGGCGATGTCTAGCCCCTGTTCACCGTTATCCGGCTGTGAGATCAAAAGCTCATCTATTTTCACCCCTAACTTTTTTGAGTAGTCTGGATCCATGGCATGTTCGGCATCTATAAAGGCACATACTCCACCAAGCTTTTGGGCTTCGGCAATAACGTGAAGAGACAGCGTAGTTTTTCCGGAAGATTCCGGGCCGTAGATTTCTATTATTCTTCCGCGTGGCATTCCGCCGACTCCGAGGGCGATATCCAGGCCGATTGAACCCGTCGGGATAGCGTCTATATTGACTTTGGGCTTGTCTCCGAGTTTCATAATCGAACCTTCTCCAAATTTAGTTTGGATGCTCTTTATGGCGTTTTCCACATTTGTCGATGTTTCTCTTGGGGTCTTCTTCGTCATTTGATTTTAGTTGGTTAAAACTGCTTCTATAATTTTTATGTTTTCTCGGCCAAACTTATCCTTAGCCGTAATGGCTATTCTATTATAGCCGGGAAGCAATAACAACTTGTCAGTAAAATCGCCCTCTGGTGTAATAAGAACAGGGCGGTTATTGACGGCCAAACTTAGGATGTTTTTTGCGTTCCCCCTAACTTCGAGGATACTACTTTTCGTCGAAACATATATTTTTTCTGGCAGGTTAAGAGTGAGGACTGGACCCTCCATAAGGTTTCTTGCCTCAAATAACGAATACACTACAACAAACGAACAAACTAGGCCGACCGCCAACCAGTTGAGTTGTTGCCTAGTTTTTTCCCGCATTAAATTAAGTCTGTGCCTTTTCCATCTTCGAGATTGTTTCCTTCATTTTTTTGCACCTCAGGTCCATAACTGTAGTTGTTGTCCGGCGCTGTCGCGTATACTTCCCTTGCCTTCGCGCCGTCTCCCGGACCTATTACCCCGCGTTCTTCTAACATGTCTATCATCCTGGCGGCCCTGGCATATCCGAGCTTTAGCTTCCTTTGAAGAAGCGAGGCCGAAGCCTTCCCAAAAGATATAACCACTTCTCGCGCCTCTTCATACATTTCGTCGTCCCCAGCGCTTTCGATGTCGCCGTCAGCGGCATCGAAAGCGCTAGCGAGATTATCAATATCTTTGGTATTGGAGATATCAATCTGGTCCGGAAGATCATCACGATGTCTTTCTGTTAAGAATTTGACGAGTTTCTTGACCTCGTTTTCTGATATATATCCGGACTGAATTCTGTTCGGCTTGGACGTTTCTCCGGAAAGATATAGCATATCTCCGGCCCCTAGGAGTTTCTCGGCTCCGGGCATGTCAAGAATTGTTCTGGAGTCTATCTGGGACGGGACTTGCAGGGCGATCCTGGTTGGAATATTAGCCTTGATCAACCCGGTTATGATTTCAACTGATGGTCTTTGGGTGGATATTACGAGATGTATGCCAACGGCGCGAGACATCTGGGCTAGCCTTACAATCCCGGCTTCCAGCTCTCTTGGATAGGCCATCATGATATCCGCAAGCTCGTCTATCACTATAACGATAAACGGCATCCTTTCTCTTGGTTCGGACCCACGCGCGTTTTTAATTGAGATGGATGGTTCATAGATATTTTTATGGTAAGAGTCGATATCTCGGACGGCATGCGACTCGAGTATGTTATAGCGTCTCTCCATCTCCTTGGCCGCCCATTTTAGGATTAGTATCGTTTTTTTAGAATCAGTTATGACGGGTGTCAGAAGATGGGGGATACCATTATACAGAGTCAGCTCTACTCGTTTGGGGTCGATCATTATGAACCGCAAATTTAGAGGGGAGTTTCTATAAAGTAGGGATGTAATGATCGTATGTATGGTCACGGATTTTCCAGAGCCGGTTGCGCCGGCGATCAGCATGTGTGGCGCTTTGGAAATATCTGCAAAGTAGGGAATACCGGAGACACCCTTACCGAGCGGGATAAGTAGAGGCGCGCTAGATTCTTGGAACTTTTTGGAGGCCAGAAGTGTGCCGAGTCCGACTGTTGACTTGGAGCTGTTGGGTATCTCGATGCCTACCAGGGACTTACCCGGAATAGGGGCTTCTATTCTGATGGGGTGCGCGGCCAGAGCTAGGGAAAGATCGTTTTGAAGGGCGACAATTCTTGAGAGTTTGATTCCTTCCGCCGGCTTGAGCGCGTATCTGGTTATGGACGGCCCTATAGATATTTCATCCATCTCTACGTCAATACCAAAGTTGAGAAGAGTCCTTTTTATGATGTTTGCGTTTGCCTTTATATCTCCTACTATCGGTTTACCGATGTCTCGCTCGAGAATGGAGAGCGGGGGAGGAGTGAAATCGGCGAGAGGATACGGAGTCTCGGATGCGCCACTACCGAGAAAATCCTCGAATCTCTCGCTAACTGTTCGGCCCAAGGCCGATTGTTTTTTGTTTTTTTCTGTATTTTGGGCGGGTTTGTCAGCATCTTTTTGGATTCCTGCCGAGGCTTTTATGTCTTTCGACTCTGCTAGGGATATCGCCTTAGTTTCACCGACCGAGAGCTCCGCCCTACTCTCGATAGATTCATCATCTTCCTTTTCTTCTTTCTCGCCAAAAATCTTTTTCCCAAAGAGGGAATTTTCTAATGACAGATGTGTATTGAACATGACCAGTACAGCTATTATATCCACTGCTCCCAGGAAAATTATGCTTATTGTGTTGTCGAAAAGACTGACGAACGGTTTCGCGACTAGATTACCGATAATACCGCCGCTTACGATTCCGTTTGTCGCGCTTCTGAATAATATATCCACCATGCCGAGGGAGGATAATAGAAATAATCCACCGCCGATAAATGTCGAGGATATTATGTTGGGGCGTAAGGATCTCAAGAATGAGATACTTACCATAGCCGAGACGAGTGGGAACAGGAAAAAACCAGATCCAAACGATCTGTTGAGAAGATTATAAGATATCTCTCCAGCTACGCCGGCTACGCCAAGGGCGGAGGCGGAAAGGAATACGGTTATGAGTAGGAATATGATAACCAAAACACCATGCTTAGTTTCATCTTCCAGATTCTCTATTATGGAAGAAAGGCCACCGTGTCTATTTTGTGGTTTCTTGTCATTTTCATCACGTCGGTTCTCCCTTCTATCTTTATTATGCCCGCTCTTTTTCATTGTATAACAGAATTTTAACAGAAAGTTTCTTAAAAACCTATACCCAGCTCCAGTTTTACTCTAGAGATTATTTGGGCTAAAAAATATTTGTTTTTTCATTTCTCATTCGAAGGTGGCAATGTAAAAGAGTGAGAAAAACTGGGGCCGGGGCATAGACTTTTATGTTTGTCTTTTATATAATTATCAATAAGACATAAAAAACATAAAAAATTTTTAATGGACACCGAACAATCTATAAGAGACACAAGTTTAAGTCTAAAGGACTCTGGCAATTTAATCCTTTATTCACAAAAGGTTTTGTTAAAGACAGAGCGATTGACATCCGCGCTGTACCTTGTAACTGACCTTCTAAACTATGATGAGCCATTAAAAAATAAGTTAAGATCTTCTGCCATTGAGGTCATGTCTGCCGTCTCGCTTACTTTTTCTGCCGGTTACCTTTTTGACGATCGGTCGCTTTCAACTGTTAAAAAAAATATTTCTGTGATTCTCTCTTGTTTGGAGGTAAGTTTTGCCTCCGGTGCTTGTTCCTCCATGAATTGCACAATATTAAAGAAGGAGTATGCCGCGCTTCGAGAGTTACTGGAGTCGAATTTATCAGGTAGAGGTCCTGATGCCATTCTGATTCCCAGTAAGTTTTTATATCCCTCCTTGGACGAGATTAAATCTGGCGCGGAGACCATTTTTGGCCAGGGACCGTCAAAAGGACAACTTAAGGACGCTCTGACATCAAGGACAAGTCTTTTATCATCAGCCCAAAGTATTGGTCGAGAAACCTACAGGGGTGACAGGAGAGGCACCATAATTGCCCTATTTAAAACTGGCGTCGAATATACTATTAAGGACATATTGGCGCAATTGTCTGTTTCGGGCAAAAAAGTTGAAATCAGTGAAAAAACAGTACAGCGTGATCTCTTGTCTCTTGTCGCAAATGGTGTCTTAAATAAAAAGGGGGAAAGGCGATGGAGTCGATACTCCAGAAAGACATTCTAAAAAAGGTGTCGTACGTTGACTTTTGGTGTGGGCGGGTCTATGATTATAGTCGCTCTCATAGGGCGCCCATTGTTTGTTAATGGAGTTATCCACAGAGGGTTTTTGCTGAATAGATGGTTAGATAATATACTTATATTGTCGAAGCCATGTCGTTTGTTTTGTTTGTATCTTTTGCAGATGAAAATAGACGGCTGTTTCGGAGGCTTATTAGGGTTAGAACCTTGAAAATTAAATCCAGCACTACTTTTACTTCTTAAGTTGTTTGTAGTTGCGAGGGGACCCCTGTGGACCCCATATCTTTGCTTATTCCGTGACAACAGTTTCAAAAGTAAAAGTGGTGCTGGATAAATATCGTTTCAGCAACTGACATGATCTCCTGTAGGATTAAGTTATGGAAGATTGAGAGGTTTATTAATCGTTGCTAATCGCCAGAAATTTTCTGGATTAGTAGTATTTGCATCCGAATTTATTTTAGCAATGTCGAGGCTAGATTTATTTAGGTTGCAATCAGTTTTATTGGCAAGAGTAGAATTATTATTAAGGCCGATAAAATTGTAAGGAAATATTATAGAAAAAATTTATGAGTAATTTCAAAAAAACGAGGATGATGAAAATCACCGCGAGCCTAGTTGGTGTCGCAACATCAGTGTTGATGTTAGGTGGTGTGGCCGTTCTACCAGCATTGGCCGAAACATCTGCTGAGTTGCAGGCTAAAATTGATGCCCTACTCGCAAGTGTTAAGACATTGCAGGGACAGCTTGGAGCGACATCTCTCGCACCGGCTACCGTCGCGGCTCCCAGCTATACATTTAGCGCGAACCTGTCATCAGGTTCCATGGGGCCAGATGTTATGGCTCTACAAAAAGCTCTAAACGCAAGCGCCGATACTCAAGTATCTGCATCTGGCGCCGGCTCTCCGGGTAACGAAACAAGTTACTTTGGTCCAGCCACGAAAAAGGCTGTTATAAAGTATCAGAATAAATATGCTGCCGATATTCTCACGCCTATAGGTTTGACAAGTGGTACGGGTAATGTCGGTCCGGCCACAAGAGTCAAGCTTAACGCTATGGGTTCGGTTGTCGCACCAGTTGTGACAACTCCAGCTACAACACTTCCTGCTGGCTGTACCTCTGCTGCCGGGTTTAGCCCGACGACCGGTCAGTCTTGTGGTACTGCTGTTGTTACAACACCAGCAGTTACGACAACACCAGCCGCCGCAGGCTCACTCGCAGTTTCTGCTCCTGCCGATATTCAGCCGGTGAACGGATCCCTCGCTCCGATGAGCGCAGCTAGGGTCCCAGCTACAAAAATTGTTCTTACAGCGGGTGCTTCTGACGTAACAGTAAACAGCATTACCGTTGAAAGAACTGGTGTTTCTTCCGATGCTTCCTTCTCTGGTGTTAACTTAGTAGATGAAAATGGCAATCTTGTAGGTTTGGAGAAAACATTAAACTCCGATCACAAGGCTGTCTTGACTCCATCTTTGGTTATAAAGGCCGGCGAAAGTCGAACTTTGACCGTTGCTGCTACAAGAGGTAGCGCGACCGGGCACAACAGTGAAGAGGCTTATTTCCAGGTTGATGCGATTGACGCCGGAGCGGCGACCCTTAGTGGGAGTGCTTTCCCTCTAAAGGGTTCTTATATGAGAGTTAACGATACACTGACAATTGGTTCTGTCACTATGGCGGATGGTTCATCGAACCCAAGCGCCCAGTCTAAGCCAGTTGGAACGACCAGCTACATTTTCTCTGCGATCAAGGTTTCGGCCGGGTCTCAGGAGAAGGTTTATCTAAAGTCAATTAGGTGGTATCAGTCTGGATCGGCCGGTACTGCTGACCTAGCCAATATAAAAACTTACGTTGATGGTGTCGCATACGATACAACAGCGTCATCTGATGGTAAGTACTACACATCTAACTTTGGCAATGGACTTTTGATTGATAAGGGAGGAAATAAGGAAGTCCATGTATCCGGTGACATCTTGAGTGGGTCAGGACGAACAATCGAATTTGACGTTTATCGAAACACAGATCTTTCTGTTTATGGGGCAACATATGGTAATTACATAGTTCCTCCAACAACAGCTGTTGGTTCATTTGCGGCTACAAATCCTTGGTTTACAGGAAAGATTGCAACGGTACAATCGGGTACAATAACGGTATCTAAGTCCACGTCAGTTCCTGGTCAGAACATTGCTGTCAACCTCGCAAATCAGCCTCTTGGCGGGTTCGATGTTGAAGTAAAGGGTGAACCTATCTCTGTAACATCCATGACCTTCAGACTTGCTAACTGGCTTGGTACATCCGCCACAGCAAGCACACAGGACGTAACAGACGTTAAGTTGGTTGATTCAACAGGAAAGGTTGTTGCCGGACCGGTTGATATTACAGCCACTTCACCGGTAGTAACTTTCTCGGATACGGTAACCTTCCCAATCGGAAAGGGCACCTATACTTTGAAGGGTAAGATCGGTACAGACTTTGCCACAAATCAGACGATCGCGGCTTCTACGACGCCAAGTTCTGATTGGACATCCACAGGACAGAACACTGGTAACTCTATTACAGAGACCCCAGCTTCTGCTGTAACAGGAAACACCATGACAGTTAAGGCCGCCGCTGTCACAATTACAGTTTCTCCAGATCCAGCTCTACAAACGGTAGTTGCAGGCGCGCAGGACTTCACATTTGCCAACTACCAGTTTGATGCCTCGCAATCAGGAGAAGATGTAAAGTTCACGACGGTAAAGGGTATATTGACGTTCGGAACTGCTCTTACTGCTGACAGTCTAACAGCCTGTAAGCTATGGGATGGTGCTACGGCATTGACAACCGGATCTAACGAAGTAAATCCGGCCAATGCGGACACCACTCCGGTAACAAAGACGTTTACATTTGACAATGGAAACTTTGTTGTTGGAAAGGGTACAGTCAAGACACTAACGCTCAAGTGTAACATTTCCGCTTCTACAGGTACTGGTCAGGTTTACAACTGGGGTCTTCCGGTCAACACCAGCCAATCGACAGGAACAGGTCTAACGTCTTCACAGACAGTTACACCTACTACTCTCGCGGCTAACGTTGGTCAGGTTATGACAATTACTACTGCCGGTTCTCTAACAGTATCTTTGGATGGATCAAGCCCTGCATACAGTATTGCGGCGGCCGGAACATCCGGAAACTTACTTGCGGTATTCAAACTACATGCGACTAACGAGGCTATAAGTCTCCAGAAATTCGCTATGCAGTTATCGAACACAGCTTCTAGTACGAGCTCAGACCTTACATCTATGGGCACAAACGGTGCACAGGTAACACTATGGGATTCAGCTGGAAACAAAGTAGGTTCTGCTACGTTTACAGGTGGAAACACATTTGCTACGTCTACTCTAAGCGCGGACTTCATCATTCCTAAGGACGGCGATAAACTACTCTATGTAAAGGGCGACCTTTCAGCGATTGGTTCATCCGCTGTTATTAAGAATTCAGGTGATCTCATCGCCTTGGATAACGATGGAGGAGATGCTGCAAACGGTGGTACGCAAGGAAAGGGTACTTCATCCGGGACAATCATAAATTCAGGTTCCACTTCAGACACAACAGTCATCTCAAGCGGTGGTGGCCTAAGAGTTATGAAGAGTTACCCGTCAATAACGATGATTACTCCTCCTTCAGGATTGGGCGCAGGAAAGCTTTTGAGGTTCAAGATTACAGCGAACGGAGCGGGAGACATTTCGCTCTACAAGTTTGCTGTTAGAATCGCGACTTCCTCAACAGCTACAGTAACGTCTGTAAATGCGGCCGCCTATAACAACGCTGACTTTACAGGTCCAACATCTGGAATGGGAACAAACGGAGCGTTCTTGTCTTCAAACTTGAGTTCTCTAGTAACTGGTAGCACAGCAGGAACTGCTAATGCAATCTTTACTACACAAAACTCATCTGGAGCTACATCAACTCTCGTAATCCCAGCCGGTGCCTCTAAGTGGATTGAAGTTACAGGCAGTATCGCTTACTCAAGCACAGGAAACACGATTAACACTTTCCTAGAAGGAGATGCTAACTACCACGCACAGATTCCTCTTTCTTCGACAGTTCCTGGCTTGGCTAATGCCGTAGCCGTTTACGACAACACAGCAAGTAGAGGTAATGACTTCATCTGGTCGCCAAACTCAACAACCACGCCTAATACAACAGGAGATAACGATTGGACAAATGGTTACAACGTTCCTGGTCTAAGCGCGATTGAGAGTGCGTCGACACAGCTATCTAACTAAATGTTAATGTAGGTTACTTGTGATAACTTACATCTAAATACAAAAACTCCCCGAAGAAATTCGGGGAGTTTTTGTATTTCCTTTCTACAACGGTCTATTGAAAGACTATTCAAATTTTGATAATATCATCGCATGTCGATCTATGATGAATCTCTATATGGGAATAAAAAAACTATATTATTAAGAACTGTGGCCGTTTTAGTTTTGCTTTCCGGGCTATTATATATTATTTATAACGATTATAGGCAGGTTAAACTATTTAATAAAGATAGTGTGTCTCTTCCCGTTGCTACTTCTACGAGGTCTGCTAATCAGCCAGTTGCCACCATCTCAACTCCTGCCAAGGTAGTCAGCGAGGTAAAAGCTGTGGATAAAATAACTTTGGCTTTTCCGCTACCAGATTTAGATAGACCGTATACTATCCCCCTATCGTTAGATGCAGCCATGGTCGCGCAAACGAGAAGAGAGATTTCGTCTAACGTTGAGAGCCTAAAAAGTAATCCGGATCAGTTCGGCAGGTGGTTGGATCTGGCTCTACTTAGGAAACTTGTTGAAGATTATATTGGAGCTGAAGAGATTTGGATCTTTACTTCGAAAGAGTGGCCTGACAGCTTTATATCTCACGCGAATCTTGGGGACTTATACACATTTTATTTGAAAGATTCTTTAAAAGCTGAAATTAGTTTAAAAAAGGTCATAGAGATTAGCCCAAACACCGTACCGTCGTATAGGAACTTATTTATGTTGTATACTAATCAATATATTGAGAAAAAGTCGGAAGCCCTTCCTACGCTACTTTCTGGCATAAAGGCTAACCCGAAGGCAGTTGAACTCATGATTCTTGTCGCCTCATACTACAAAGACAGTGGTGATAATGTTAAGGCGCTGGAGTATTATAGTATGGCCCTCCCATTAGCCGAGAAACAGGCAAATAGCTTCTTGATAGATTTCTTGAACAAGGAGATTAAAAATTTATAGCTTTTATAAATAAACTATGGCTGATCCAAAGGGCCCAACCGGGCCAACTTCCATTGACGATTTGAAGACCCTTGTGTTTATTTTAGCGGTTCTTTGGGTGCTTTGGTATATGACAGGGGGCTCAACAAGAATGCAGTCTCGGGAGTCTATTCCCGATTACTTTTTTGATGGAGGGGATTTCATAAAACAAGATAACTCCTAGTAACAAACGTTAGCCTTTCCAGGATACAAAAACGTGTTTATCGTTGCACCTAATTTTTTACTCAGTAAAGAAAAAGTTTTTTATGTCCGACCCTGGCAAATATTCCGACGTTTGATTATAGATATCATGTAACGTACCCTTGGCTATGGAGCTATGTAGCGGGATCATGAGAGTTTGATTGCGACCCAAAACAGTCCGGCTTATCTTACAGTGGCTCCCGCGAGTTTTGTTAACGGAAAAACCATTTTGTTCTAGGAATTTTACAACTTCTTTTCCTGAGAGGTCTTTTATTTTATGAGGCATAAGCCGCGCGTGGGATTTCAAAATTTACCAACAATGACGGTTCGGCAGAAATACCCAGGGAAGCCAGATCTTCATCTTCCATATAAAGCGCGGTAGCTTCCCGTATGTTATTTTCTAGTTCCGGCAGTGTCTTTCCGGAGGTAAAAATGGGGAAATCTACCGCCTTGGCGCAATAAACTCCATCCTCATCTTTTTTAATAGTAAATTGAACTATGCTAGACATGTAGTGACTATATAACGCTTTTGTCCGTAAAGCAAGTTGAAAGTATACTTTTGCTTGACATTACATGTCGGTTTGCTAGTATATCTCACGTTGACCCGAGAGCGGAGTCGACATTTATTTTATATACAATTTATGGCAAGATCGCTAAAAAAGGGACCATATATCGATGCCAAGCTTCTTAAAAAGATTCAAGGCAAGAAGCCGGATGACGTCCCGATGATAAGGACATGGGCAAGGAGCAGTCAGATATCCCCGGAGATGGTTGGGTTCCTTTTTGGTGTTCATAACGGACGACAACATCTTGAGATAAGGGTTACCGAAGAGATGGTGGGGCACAGGTTGGGTGAATTTTCCCCAACTAGGAAATTCATAAAGCATGGTGGGAAGATGCAGAAGGAGTTGGAACAGAAGAAGAAGGAGGCTGAAATTGCCTCCGCCAAGGCGGCTAAAGCGGAAACGGCCCCGGTAGCGGGTGCTCCGGTTAAGAAATAACTTTTTAAATCTATGATGGTAAAAGCCGAATTGAATAGGTACAACCAAGCTCCCAGGAAAGTTCGTCTTTTGGCTGATCTAATAAGAGGGAAGAGCGTTGGTGCGGCGGTTTCTGAACTTGCCTTTTTGGCCAAGAAGGCCTCTCTTCCATTTACGAAACTTTTGAAATCAGCGATTGCTAACGCCAAGAACAATTTTAAGTTGAGTGAGGACGATCTTTTTGTTAAGGAGATTACAGTTGATGGCGGTCCGGTTATGAAGAGGGGGATGCCGAGGGCATTTGGAAGATCGTATCCGATACGGAGAAAAACCAGTCATGTAACTTTAGTTTTAGACGTTAAAGAACATGTCTCATAGCGTTCATCCATATTCACATAGATTGGGAATTATAAGGGACTGGAAGTCCAGATGGTTTGGAACTGATGGGAAGTATCAGGAGTTTCTGAAGACAGATGTGTTGATTCGGGAATTTCTCGAAAAGAAGTTGAGGGGTAATTACGTTGATGGGATAGAAATGGAGCGAAGTGGTGGAAATGTTTTGAGGATAATCATAAAGACCTCAAAGCCCGGGATGATAATTGGTCGCTCCGGTGAGGGGTCTCTAAAACTTAAAGAGGCTATCATGGTTAAGCTACGGAAGATTAGGGTTTCTATTCCAAAGGAGGTTAAGATCGATATAGAGGAAGTCAGATCTCCAGAGTCTCATTCCGCGATTGTCGGACAGATGATCGCCGAGGGTCTTGAGAAAAGATTGCCATTTATGCGTGTTATGAAGCAGGCGGTGGAGAAAGTTATGGCCAATAGAGATGTTAAGGGAGTTAAGGTTACTTTGTCCGGACGGCTTGGTGGCGCTGATATGAGTCGGGTTGAAAGTGTTAAGAATGGCAGACTTCCACTCCAAACGCTTAGGGCCGACATTGATTTTGCCAGAGAGAAGGCCCACCTGCCTTATGGTGATATTGGTATAAAGGTCTGGATTTACAGAGGGGATGTTTTTGTCGCCCCATCGGCGATCCGTCGAGGTGGCGGGAGAATAGAATAGTTTTAAATAAGCGTATGCTTTTACCAAAGAAAGTTAAACATCGAAAGTGGCAGTCTGCAAGGAGGAAGCCGGAAAGGATGCTTTCACAACTGGAGACAAGGGGGACGACCCTGTCCTTTGGTTCTTTCGGCTTGAAGGCGCTGGAATATGCGAGGATAACATCGAATCAGATTGAGTCCGCGAGGAAGGCAATGTCTAGGGCCATAAAAAAGACCGGAAAGATTTGGATAAGGATTTTCCCCGATAGACCATATACTGCCAAGGCGCCTGAAGTTCCTATGGGAAAAGGCAAGGGTGATCCGGAGGGTTACTGTTTCGAAGTCTATCCGGGGCGTGTCCTGTTTGAGATCGATGGTATACCGAGCGAGATCGCGATCGAGTGTCTTCATAGGGCGGGGGATAAGTTGCCTGTAAGGACGAAGATTGTAAAGAGGGACTAGTTGTGGTAGCTTTATAAGTCAATGAAATCTGGGATTAAAGATAAATCAAAAGAGGGATTGATAAAGGTCGTCGAAGATGGCAGATCTTCTCTTAAGTCTTTCCGCTTTGGGGTTTCTGGCAGTAGAGTTAAGAATGTTAGGGAGGCCAGAAATACCAGGAGGAATGTGGCCAGAGCGTTAACGGCATTAAGATAAACATACAAATATACGAATGGATACAAATAAGATCGACAAAGTTAATAGGAAGAAAATAGATGGAACAGTTGTTTCTGACAAAATGCAGAAGACTGTTACGGTTTTGGTAGAGCGCTATGTTAAGCACCCAAAGTATCAGAAATTTATAATAAAAACCAAGAAGATAAAGGCGCATGATGAAAATAGCGTAGCAAAGATAGGGGACAAAGTTACAATTGAGTCATGCAGACCGATCTCGAAAGACAAGACCTTTAGGGTTGTTTTAGTTAACGGCAAAAAAATAAATTAATATGCTGCAGCCAAGAGCATTAGTAAAAATAACAGATAACACCGGCGCGAAGATTGGCCGTATTTTCAAGGTTCTCGGTGGCTCCAAACGTCGTTATGCCGGAATCGGCGATATCGTCATCCTCTCTGTACAGGTGGCTGAACCCAGAAAACAGGTCAAGAAGAAGGACGTTTTGTCGGCGGTTATAGTGAGACAGAAGGCGCCATTTCGCAGGAAAGACGGAACGTATTTAAGGTTTGATGAAAACGCCGTTGTTATCATCGATAAGGCGAAGAAAGAACCACTTGGGGCGAGAGTTTTTGGTCCAATTCCGAGGGAGATTGCGGAGTTGGGATTCCAGAAGATTGCGTCGCTTGCGCCTGAAATTGTATAGTTCGACTCGCGCTCACCATAAATAGTTCAAAAAAGTTTGCAATAAATAAACATTATGATTAAAAAGGAGGACAATGTGATAGTGGTAGCCGGCAAAGACAGAGGTAAGAAATCCAAGGTTTTGAGGGCTTTTCCAGATAGGAACCTACTTTTAGTTGAGGGGGTTAACTTGGTTAAAAAACACCAGAAAAAGAGAACCGAGAGAGAGAAGGGCCAAACGCTAACTAAGGCGATGCCACTTAACTCTTCGAATGTTATGATTTTTTGCGGCAGATGTGAGAAGGGGGTTAGAATCGGGAGCAAGGTCGTTGGAGAGGGTAAGGTCAGGGCCTGCGCTTCCTGTAAAAGTGAAATATAAATAATATGCAATCCGTAAAAGAAAAATTCACGAAAGATGTATCTGCCCTCAAGAAGGCTTTTGGACAAGATAATGTTATGGCTCTGCCTAGAATTATGAAGGTTGTAATTTCTGCCGGCACAGGGTCTTTGAAAGATAAGAAAAAGAATGATCTCGTTGCCGATAGACTTACGAAGATAACCGGCCAGAAGCCGTCGATAAGAGGCGCCAAGAAGTCGGTCGCGTCTTTCAAGGTTAGACAAGGCGATCCGGTTGGGTTTGTAGTTACCTTAAGGGCGGCGAGAATGTATGGATTTTTGGATAAACTCATTAATGTTGCGCTCCCAAGAATGCGGGACTTCAGAGGCCTAGATATAAAGGGTATCGACAAAATGGGCAATTATACCTTGGGATTGAAGGAACACACGATATTCCCGGAAACGGCAGACGAAGACCTAAGAGACGTATTCGGTCTTGCTATAACAATTACGACATCAGCGAAAAATTCTAAAGAAGCCGAGATTCTTCTCAAGTATATTGGCCTCCCTTTCAAAAAGGTGAAGTAGCTCGCTACAAATGGCAATCTTCTGTAGCGGTTTTACAATTGCCGCATTAACTTAGCTCCTTAATGGATGGTTGCTCTACGACGTTAGATTATGTTAATATTATTTTATGGTTTCTAAGAAAGTTATTAAAAAAATATTGGTTTTGGATACTAAGTATGGTCCTTACAAGTGTATTTTTGAGACCGAAAAGGATATGGGCGGATTTTTGGTGGAGGCCCAAGGACTGTCTGGCGCCATTTCTTGGGGTAAAACAATTAGAGAAGCAAGGCTAATGATTGTCGAGGCGATAGAGGGGGCTATCGAGGCCAATATTGTTGCTGGAGCTGAAAAGAGTGGTCTCGTACAAATAAAAGACAATAGGCGCTATGTCCTAACGGCATGAGTATCTTGCCGATTCTTGCCACCAGGATAGTAATTCAAAAACTTGCTCGCGCAGGGTTCCGTTTTATATATGCTAAGGGTAGTCATTATTTTTTTAAACATTCAATCACTAACCGTATAACATCTGTCCCCGTTCATGGCGGTAAGAATATTGGTCGTGGTCTATTAAGTAAAATAATCAAACAAGCTGGACTCTCGGTTAAAGA
Source organism: Candidatus Vogelbacteria bacterium (assembly GCA_016215345.1). Lineage (GTDB taxonomy): Bacteria > Patescibacteriota > Minisyncoccia > Phycocordibacterales > UBA12445 > JACRKD01. The sequence goes on from JACRKD010000004.1 coordinate 16,924, forward strand.
ATTTATTAGGCTTTAGGTTTTTAGCTTTTACTACAAAGGACTGCCATTTGTAGTATTCGGTCACTATTTTTTTGTCTTTCACCATTTTGGATTCCATTGTATTATTAAGCAGTGAAAAGAGTTTTTGTATTCTCAATTATTTTTGGGTTGGGTATTTTTAATGTATCTTTTGCAACGACTTCCGGCCCAAGTACGACTACTGGCTCTATGTCTGTTGGTGGAACGGTTGCCGGCGGAGGAGGATGCGGAAGCGGCGGTTGTGGCTCCGGTCCGGATACGACGGCTCCGACAACGGCGATAGTGTCTGCGGTTGATGGAGACCTTGCGTCTGTATTGAGCGGGGGGAATACTGTGTCGGGAACCATAAAAATTACTTTTACTGGCAATGATAATGTTACTCCGTCCGGCTCGCTGACCTTTAAATGCTCGGTAGATGGTGGGATATTTGGTAGTTGCTTAAGTCCGAAATCATATACCGGTTTGGCCCTCGGCCCACACACTTTTGTCGTCAAAAGTACCGATGAGGCCTCGCTTGAAGATGCTACCGGCGCTACATTCTTATGGAAGGTTGTTCCTCCTGGCGCTGACGTTACACCGCCGACAACGACGATAACTTCTTCTCTCGACGGCGATCTGGTAGTGGTGTCTGACAATGGCATGAGCTCTTCCACAAGTATCACCTTTGGTTTAAGCGGTACTGATAACGTTACGCCATCCGGCTCTATAACGTTTCAGTGTTCTCTTGATGGCGCGGTGTTCACGGTTTGCATCGGCCCTAAAAATTATTCAGGATTGCCTCTGGGTACTCACGTTTTTAAGGTTCGCAGTAAGGACGTGGCAGGAAACGTAGATGCTACCCCCGCCATAGTTAACTGGAGTATAGTCCCTACTGCAGACACCACTGCGCCGATAACAACGATTATCTCCACCTTCGATGGGACCGGGAGTTCGGTTCCAAGCGGTGGGACGACGACTTCCACGGATATCGTATTTAATTTTTCCGGTACGGACAATGTTTCCGCTCCTATGGCGCTTACTTTTATCTGCTCTTTGGATTCTGGAGTTTCTACGATTTGTATTTCCGGCGCCACCTTCACCGGGCTTTCTATCGGTTCACACATCTTTAGTGTCCAGAGTCGAGACGTAGCGGGCAATCTTGATTTGGTTGGCAGTTCATTGACATGGACTGTGGCATTGGTTAGTGGCGGAGGAGGCAAGGGGCCTGCGGTTGTGGTTATCGGCGGTGGAAGTGGTGGAATATTTATAACCCCTCCGGCTCCCACTTCTACTAATCCTGTGATTATTCCGGCGACGACGACGCCCAGAGTCGTTCCGCCGGAAGTTGGGACCACAACCGCCTTGACGATAGTCTCTGATGCGGTCGAAGCTATTGTCGTCAGTGTCGTTGAAAATGTATCTTTGGTCGCGATAAAAACTGAAGAGTTCGTAAAAAGTCCGGTAGGGAAAACAGCAGTTAAGGTCGCGCAGCCGGTGGGCGCTATTTCCGGAGGGGTGGTGATAGGCGCGCAGGTGCTCTCGGCAAGTTCCACTGTAACCTCGGTTTACGACATATATCTGCTTGTTGTAAGATCCTTGGGAGTTTTGTTCGGTTTTTATGTGGGTAAAAAGAAGCCGTGGGGGACGGTTTATGATTCGGTCACGAAGCGTCCACTTGATCCCGCCTACGTTGTAGTTAAAGATTCGGCCGATAAGGAGATTGCTGATGCGATAACCGATCTCGACGGCCGTTACGGATTTTTCTTGCCGAGCGGGCGGTATACAATGACTGCCGGTAAAACAAATTACGAGTTTCCATCTAAAGTTTTGGCTGGGAAAATTCGTGATGAACTGTATGACAATCTGTATTTCGGAGAGAGCATTGATCAGGCCGAGGGCGAAGTTATAGTAAGGAATATCCCGATGGATCCGATAGGCTTTGACTGGAATGAGTTTGAAAAAAATAAAAAGAAACTTTTTAGAATATATTCTCGTCGTGAAAAAATATTTAAATCTTTTTTCAATTTGACTTATTTGATCGGTTTTGCCATGACCGTAGCCTCTGTGATCTTTTCGCCTAACGCTACCAGCTACACATTTTTTGCGATAAATATTTTTTTGGTAATATACTTCCTGGTTGTTGTTAAGAAAAAGGCGGTTCGGGTTATGTACGGTGAAGGATTTGACCCCATTCCATATGCTATAATTAAGTTGTTCTCACCGGATACCAGCAATGAAATAAAGAGCGTCGTGGCTGATTATTTAGGTAGGTTTTATGTTTTGACTGGTCCCGGGCAGTACCGTTTGCGGGTTGACAATAAGAGGCCTGACTCTTCGTATGAGAGTGTTTATGATAATCCGGTGGACTTGCCGAAGGGCGTGATTTCAAAAGATATTATTGTTGAAAAAAATGAGAAAAATTTACAGAACTAATTTTATGGTGGGCTTATTGGCTGTTTTTTTTGCCACAATGTTGGTTGCTTTTTCCCCGCAATCGGTTTTTGCCCTTGAGGTCTCAAAAATTCCGGAAACAGAGGTGGTGGGCAACTTTATGGTTGCTCCCGCGAAAATTGAGACTGTGGTGGAGCCGGGAGAAAAACAAATTAAGTACATAACGGTTTTAAATAGGTTCGGCTCCGATTACAGTTTTAACGTAGAGGTGAAAGACTTTTCGCCTTCTAAAGATTCCGGTGGCCCAATTCTGGGTGAAAAATATCCATCGTCCGGGGATTTTTCTCTGAAAAGTTATATCAAGCCGGAGGTTAAGAGTTTTTCCCTCCATCACGGCAGTCAGGCACGCATCGCGATAAATATCACAATACCCAAAGATACTCCGCCGGGTGGGCGATACGCCGCTGTTTTAGTTAGCGCTAGTCCCAGAGAAAGGGTTCCGGGGGGAACGACTATTGTCAGTAGAATCGGTGCGTTACTGCTTGTGAAAGTAAGCGGCGAGGTGAAAGAGATAGGTCAACTGATCAATTTTGTTTTTAAAAACGGAAAGTTTTTGATAAGTTATAGGAACGACGGCAATGTGCATTTGGATCCGTATGGTGTTGTTGAAGTAAGAAATCAAGAGGGCGTCCTTGTAGAGACGATACAGATTGATCCGTGGATTATTTTACCTCTGTCAACTCGCTCCAGACAGCTTGTTTTGTCCGGAGTCTTGCCGGATGGCATATATACGGCCAAGATTTTGTTGAATAGGGGGTATAAAGATATCACAGACATCAAGGAGGTAAGTTTTAGACTAGGCCCCATTCCAATCACTAGTAGTGTTATGGATTCCGGAGTTGATCTGGAACCCGGTTATTATTTGATAGGACTTTTTATTTTTCTTTGTCTGATATTTGTAATAATGAGATGGTCGTGAAGGCTATTTTTAAAAATATGTTTGGACCGTTTTTTGTCAGCGTCTTCATATATTTTTTTGTCGCATATTTTTCACAGGTTGTTTTTGCCTATGTCGCGAGTAGCACCAGCTATCAGATTTACGATGATATTATCTCTTTTGGCGGGCTCCGGGCCACATCTACGAGCTATGTTGAGGAGAGTTCTTTTGCCTCTGGAGTCTCCGGTACGTCAACCAGCACTTCTTATAGCGGTTCACTGGGTTATCTTCAGGCCGCGGATTCTTTTATATCTATTTCCAACTCTTCTAATGTAGCGCTTTTGCCGGCAATAAATGTTTCTTCCGGAGGTCAAAGTTCCGGATCCGGAAGCGTAACGGTTACGACGGACGATACGAGTGGTTATGAGTTATACATAAATGCTGGCGCGAGTCCGGCCTTTCAGTCTGGAGCGGATAGTTTCTTGGATTATGTTACAGTAACGCCCGACACGCCGGACTTCACTTGGAGTGTTGGCGCGGGCAGTACCGGTTTTGGATTCAGTCCGGAGGGATCGGATATTTTCTCTCTTTATAAGGATAATGGATCTTCATGCGGGGTCGGTTCTAGCGACGCTTCCGATCATTGCTGGAATTCTCTTGGTACTTCTCTTAAGAAAATCGCGCAAAGTTCCTTGGCCAACTATCCAAGCGGTACGGTAACGACTGTAAAATTTATGGCTGAAGTCGGCAGTACTGTTAGAAAGTCCACGGGTAGTTACACTGCGACAATAACTCTTACCGCCATCGCTTTGTAGGGTGTAAAAACAGAAAGAAGGTTAACCTGTTCGAATGGTTAACCTTCTTTCTGTTAAGTTATCCACGTTTTATTGGTTTCTCATCCGTTTCCAAGTTTATGGAGTGGTATAATTTACCTGTAAATGGAAAAGGTGCGAGCCGCTGGTTCTTTATTTGCCCGCATGGTGCTTTTTCTTATTGTTTTTTTTGCTTTTTCGTCCTCCGCTGGCGCGTCAAGCTTCAGTAAAATAATTAATTATCAAGGCAAGTTAACTAACGCCAGCGGAGTAACTGTTTCTGACGGTTCATACAATATGGAATTTAAATTGTATACCGCTTCGACGGGCGGTTCTTCGATCTGGTCTAATACCCTCATTCAAAATGACCGCATTAGTGTGACTAACGGCCTTTTTAGTGTGCTTCTCGGCGCGACATCAACCTCTTTTGCCAGCATAAATTTTGACCAGCCTTTATATATGTCCATCAACATCGGCGGAACGACGAATACGGCGACTCCGACTTGGGATGGCGAGATGACCCCGAGGAAACAATTTTCTCCCGCTCCGTTCGCTTTTGAGTCTGATAAAATCGATGGTCTAGATTCGACCCAATTTGCAAGGAATGACACAACGAATCAGAGTTTAGTTGTTACAAACTCTACTACCACTAACGCCACCACGACAAATCTTTACATCTCCGGGATGTCGTACGTCGGTGGCAACGCGACAACAACCGAAGCTGGGAATATCTCAACACGAGGGACGCTCTTGGTCCTGGGTTCCACTACTCTCCAGAACTTCACGGCAGTTAATAGTACCACGACCAACGCAACCTCAACCAGCTTCTACGCAAGCAATGGTTCTATCGCTTCACTCATTGCCACGGGCGCGACAACTACGACCCTGGCGATCTCTAG
>JACRKD010000005.1 GCA_016215345.1 Candidatus Vogelbacteria bacterium
ATATCGATTACCATTGGCAATGAGGAAGTTCGTGTACGTTTCAAGATTAAATGTTTTAGTCATAATGTGTCCGGGTTATGGACACCCATAGTATTGCACAAAAACTCGTGGTTTGGTATTGTTTGCGTAGGTACTATAAGAGTCCGAGGGGCAAAGGGTCAAAGACCCAAGACCTGCCTACCGGCAGGTAGGCTAGGCGTCCAAGTGTTCGTTGCTTGAGAACACCCGAAGGCCAGCGTCCCACTCGAAGCTGCCACGCGGAGAGGCAAACACGTGCCAGTACCGGTCGACCGAGCTCCAGCTGACGTGGACCGTGAAGACCTCGCTGCCTATGCGAACGTAAAACAAATTCGCATAACCGTTGTCCAGAAGAGGTCCGTCCTTTTTTCCTCCCCACTGAGCCAAAATGAGACCAGCCAAGACAGCGAGGAAGACGCCGAAGTTCTCAAAAATGAATGGGGCCTGATTGCCCTCGAACTCCTTCTCGGTCTGAAAGTCGTTAGCCGACTTATTGAGGTCATAGTAGGATATCCTGATTGGAGAAGGGTTCTGGATGGTTGAAGCAAGCCAGGTTTCGTCCATCAGGTTTCTGAAAGCATCCCAGACGTAGAGACCGTCGCGCGTTTTGAAGAACTCACTGACAGTGTCGCCGGGGCGAGCGGTGAAACTCACCGTCGCAGTAGAGATGAAGTTGAGAATTGCCAGGACCGCCTGTTTGGCGACTTGGTCAACCGTCAACTCACCTCGGAGGAACGCATCGCCAGCAGCCTCGCCACCAAGCTTATTGATGATTGCATCCTTCCAATCACCGGTCCTGTGTCCGTACTTGGACATAGCGTACTCCTTCCGACTGATAGTCGGGTTCCCGTTCGCCTGATAGACGAAGGATTCAACATACTAGAGGGCCACCGATACGGTAGCCCTAGCCAGGAAATATCGATACGAATCAATACCTTTTGGCTATGGCCACATAAATTTAACGGTTATTCAAAGAGCGACACAAGCCACTTAAATCTCCTGATAGTATACACCAAATGCATAATCTGTCAAGTCATTTTACCTGTGCTGATTGAGGTATAATATAGATAAATGTCGGACAGGAAACGAACGGCCGGATTATTTGTCGGAACAATATACATTCTCACATTCTTTTTAACCGTTCAATACGCCCTAACAGTTTATATAAACTCATCTTTTCTAAAACAGTTTTTTGCGGAATCAGAAATTGGATTTATATATACGGCAGGGTCGCTGGCCGCGATAATTTGCCTGGCCAGAATATCGGAAGCCTTAAGGAGATACGGCCAATTCAGACTAGCTTTCCTGTCCATGTTTTTCAACCTTATAGTCTTAACCGGCCTCGCTATGATAAACCTAGGACTCGCGCCGATCTTTATCGTCCTGCCGAGTATATTCGTACTATTTGTATTGCTGGCAACAACAACCCTGTTAAACAGATTCTTCCTGGCGTTCTATCTGGAAGAGTTTACAAAAAATACCGAGACCGGAAATAACCAGGGCATATTCCTGACGACCATGAATCTAGCCATCGCGCTCGCCCCTTTTGTCGTAGGCAAGATACTCTCGAATGGAGACTACCACAGATTATACCTCCTGGCCTCGTTCTTCCTTATCATCTCAATGATTATTTTCGTCCTTAAACTTATCGACATAAAGGATATTCCCTACAATGCTCCTCCGTTCATGGAAACCGGGCGAAGGATCTGGCACACAAAAAACATATACAATATTTTTGCCTCAAACTTTTTACTGGAATTTTTCTACTCCTGGATGACAATATACACTCCCATATATTTAAATAATAATCTTGGGTTCTCATGGTCGGAAATCGGGACGATGTTCAGCCTGATGCTTACTCCGTTTGTAATACTGCAGTACCCACTGGGTAAAATAGCGGATAGATATCTAGGCGAAAAAGAGATACTAACGGCAGGGTTTATTATCATGGCAGTGGCAACTGGCGCGCTTTCGTTTATAACTGTAAACAGCTTCTGGGTCTGGACAGGGATACTCTTCGCGACAAGAGTCGGGGCTAGCGCTATAGAGGTTATGAACGAGACTTATTTTTATAAAAAAGTCAGACCGGTTGACTCCGATATAATGAGTTTTTACAGAAACGCTCAACCGCTAGCCTATATCGCCGGACCCGCTCTCGCAAGCGTCTTCCTAATGTTTCTCGACTTCAAATATATTTTCCTCACGCTTGGTATAATAATGCTAGGCGGAGTTTATTTCAGTCTGGGAATAAAAGACACAAAATAAACCAAAATAAACGGTGTCAGGTACCTTTGTTTAGGGTACCTGACACCGTTTATTTAGTCTTGGTATTCGGCCCAGAAAATAAAAAAGCCTCACAGTTGCAAGGCTATGCGATTAATCTCTAAAGAACGATACCGCCGTCAAGAGCGATCTGCCTGAACGCGGGCGCCCTAACTGCCAACTCTTCGAGGCTTTCGGCCTCCGCGACAATAGAGCTTCCCCTACTTTCTTCTGTCTTATCGAGAAACAAAAACAAGCCACAGTTGCGCCGAACGGCATTCACATCATGCGTAATGATAAGAGCACTGATGTTGCCCTCAAGCAAGAGATCAATATTTTCTTGAACCTCCTTCTTGGAGGTCGGGTCCAAGGAGCTGGTCCCCTCATCCATAACAATAAGTTTCGGGTCCTTCATTATGGCCATAGCTATGACGAGTCTTTGTTTCTGCCCGCCCGACAGCTTAACCCCCCTACTGCCAACGAGCGTATCAAGTCCATCTCGCAAGAAATCCAATTTGCACATCTTAACAACTTTTTCTGCTTTTTCTCTCGAGCCAGATCTTGGATCCTTCAGTCCATAACATATGTTATAGAAAACTGTTCCGTCCAGAACATCTGGCTCTTGCGGAATATAGCCAATGCAATCGAGAACCGAACCGCGGTCCAGATCCCTAAGGTCATGCCCATCTATCAAGATAACCCCGGACGTAGGGTCCATGTCTCCCATAAGAAGTCCGTCAATGGTACTCTTGCCCCTGCCAGACATACCAACGAGAGCAACATTCTTACCATGTGGAATCTTGAAGCTAACGTCTTCGAGGACCAACTGTCCGGCCAGTTTAAAGGTATCGCTGTTTGCGTCGCCATACCGATAACTGACATTGCGAAATTCAACCTCGAAAGGTGAATCAGGTGGCAGACGGATCCCCTCCCCGTCCTTAGGCCTTTTTATCCCCATAGGCAATTCAAACGCGGCCTTTAGTTTAAGTATCGACGGAGTCACATGGTTAAATTGGTGTTCGAGTTGAGCAATTTCCCACAGGCTATCTGCGATCTGCTTGCCCCATGCCACCAGTGAACAAAAGAGTCCGGCGGAAATCTGATCGTGATAGTAATTGTAGGCGCCGTGGGCAACTATACCAGTCAGAACCATATAGATTACTATACCCCTGATTGTGTTCTGCGTCGGATACCAATAGGCCCAGAAGGCTGAATCAGGTTCGATGATCGCGCCAAACCTTGCCATCACTTCATCCCGTTCATACTCTACCTTATTATTGTGTACGACCTTCCTGAATTCACGCTGTCTCTCCACGTAGTATCTGTTATAGTCGCTCCATCCGTGTTCTAGGGGATTGCAAACCCGAAGCACCTCTTGGTTGATATATACGCTATGGACACAGTAAAGCAAGATACCAAGAGTTATCACAACGCCGTCATAGGGGAAGTTGTAAACAAAGGTGAAATAGACCAAGGAAACTCCCAAGATGGCCGACGTCCCCATCCAAAGAATGACATCCTGAATGTTGCGTGTTTTGTCCTTTCCCTTCTTCATCACCGGCTCGGCAAGAAGTCTTTCATGGGTAACATGCATGATGACTGCTTTCTCAAAAAACTTTTCAAAAACAGTCTTGTCCACGTGCCTAGCGTTGTCGCACACCATCAGTTCGCTACTGCTACCCCTAAAAAATAGAAGTATCTTTCCAACAACGTTAAGCAGGAAAAAGGAAGCGAGACCGATAATGATGAAATGCGGAATCAGGTCCCTTATTGTTCTATCCGGCGCGATGTAAGACAGTAGCCACAACACGAGACCGTGATTAGCGGTGAGAACATCGTGACTGGTTTTACTGTCTACGAGAATGGAAACGACCATGGGTGATAACACATTGAGAAGTGACAGTAACAAAGTTAGCCACAAAACTTTTCTGGCCAACTCCTTACCGTAACAACTTATCAGACTGTTCCAGACCATAGTAACCATGTCTCTAGAGGTCCTAGCATTCCTACAAAACAAATCATATCTAGGGAACCTTTTCATGAGATACGATTGCATTTTTACCTCCATCCATCTTCGACCGCTAGCCGAAGCTTGGGCGTCTTACTTGAGTAGATTAGCCCTTCGTCGCTAAAGTGTGAAAGTGGGTGTTTATTAGTTTGTCAAAGTCGCCCCTTGGCGATCCGCCGACTAGGCGGAAAACAAAATATCTCGCTTTTTAGGCAAGATATGATGGAAATCTAAGCTTTTAAAAAGTTAAATTCCTATCATATCCCGCCCAATCCGACATTTAGAAGAGCAAAATAACCCCAAGACTTAAGCTGGATTCGATTCGCACAAATCATTCTGTTGGTTGAATTGTTGCTCATATTTATTTTTTGAAAGTATAACATATGCACTTTAAAAGTCAAACTTTGTGAGCCCAGATGGATTTGAACCATCGACCCTTCGCGTGTGAAGCGAATGCTCTACCCCTGAGCTATGGACTCATGCTGATACGGTCATTCGTAGCTTACAATACTCGCATTTTTTATCTTCGCAAGTCTTATCCCAAAAAGACAAGCTTAAAATTTCTCCGACAGATTTTCTAATGGTCTCTTCAAGTTCCATAACTTCGTCAGGGGTTACTTCAAATTCCTCTCTGTGGTATCTCCCCTTACCGCCATGCCTACCGGCAGGCAGATCCGGTTCTACGAAATCTATAACACCGAATTTCATATTGAAATGTGGCAAGAGCGATACTCCAGAAGGCGACAACGAACGACCCTCTTTGTCATAGCGATCCAAGAGAAGCTTATAGAAAGTAAGTTGTCTCTTGTAGTCTCCAAAACCCTTCTCCATAGTTTTTCCTTCTATATAATTCCTAGTTTTAGTCTTCCCGGTCTTATAATCCACAACCCTTACGCTCCCGTCGTCTAAAAATTCTATTTTATCCAGCTTACCCGTTAGACGAAGTTCAAGACCGAGTACCGGAAGTGTTACGTTCACTGGAAATTCATTCTTAATATTTCTCTCCCAATTCGGATAATAGTTATCGTAATACCCGCCAACTGATTTCATGCCAATCTCCCTGGCTCCAGCTAGCTCTTTATCAATCATCGGCTCTTTATCGATTTCAATTTTAAATCTTTCGACTAGCTCTTCCCTGTTTAAATCTTTCCCCTCGGCAAAGGCATCAAAAAAAGACTTAAGCGTTCGATGGACGGCATTCCCAAACATGAGTGGCGCGCTTTGGGATTCAGGAACACAAAGCAGTGTCCTATAAAAATATTTCCACGGGCAACTCAAGTAATTATTCAGACCGGTTACGGAAAGCCCCCTATCTAGCAAAGTTTCCCTCACAAAGTTTTTCAAATCCAGTTCGCATTTATCGTTACCAAAATGAGAAGTGAGTCTGTTTGCGATAACTTCCGGGGTTACGACTGTCGGCGCTTTCAAACGACTGGTCAAATTGTCTGGCAAGTCAGAAAGGAAGCGTGTTGGAAGAACAACCTTCCCATTCTTACCCAAACTTGAATAGCTTATTTCCAACTCTTTTCTTGCCCTCGTCAGCGCAACATAAAAAAGTCTGCGGTCATCATCCTCTTCTTCCTCCTTCGTAACGGCGACCATCCCCGGCAGTTTAAAATCGAGATGGCTTCTTCCTCCGCTCCAAACCCCTTCCTCAGCGCCGACAATATAAACATGGTCGAACTCAAGACCCTTCGCTCTATGGGCCGTCGACAACTTAACTTTTTGCGTCGCGACACCGGAAGATTTAACCTCCAGAACATCATATTCATCGAGTAAATCTAAAATGAAAAGAAGATCGTCGATACAAGCATGCCTGTGAGTCATCTGGTACTCTTCGAGATAAGATATAATCATGGCGAGCTTCGCGAACTTATCTAAGCACTTATCTCCTGCCGAGAGAATCTGCGCGACAATCCCCGACTCACGAGCTATGGTGGAAACAAGCTCCGCTGGCGTAACATTCTGACCGAGCTTACCCCACCTTGAAATCTCACCCACAATCCTAACTATTTTATCGGGACTCTCCAATCCAAGCGTGGCTAAACTCTCAACCGATTTCGTCATTTTCCAAACTGAAGTCTTTTGTCTCGTCGCTTCTCTCGCCAGAATAAAAATATCCAACTCAGGAATTTCAAAACAATCTGCATGAAGTGCTTTTACTAAAGAGAGATCGTCTCCAATACTTGCCACAGCCTTAAGCAGAACCAAGAGTTTTTCAATATGTAAATCATCTAATGCGTCCGCCTTAGACTGCGTAACGAACGGAACGCCGGCGCGCCGAAGAGCGCTGGCATATACTCCAAGCTCTCTGTTGGTTCGGGTAAAGATTGCAACCTCCTCGGGTGGAACTCCGCCGGCAATCTTTTTCGAAACTTCGGAGGCAACCGCCTCGGCCTGATCCTCCTCTGTCCCGTATTCCTTTATTAAGATCAGTAATTCAGGGTGCTTAGATTTGGAAATAAGTTTCTTCTCACCAGACAGGAGATTATGAGATACATCTAGAATCGTTTGTGATGATCGGTAATTATCTTCTAGGGAGATCACTTTCACTTCAGGAAAAGCTTTTTTAAAATAAAGAAAGTTCTCGATGGAGGCCCCTTGAAATCTATATATCGCCTGCTTTTCATCTCCGACAATAAAAAGATTAGGAGACTTATGGAAACCGGAAAGTAACTGGAGAACCTTATTCTGTCCGCCGTTAGCATCCTGATGTTCATCGGCCAAAATATATTGGAACTCCTCCTGAAGAATCAGCCGAAGGTCTTCATCCCTCTCAAGGTTCCGAACAACACACAAAATCATATCATCAAAGTCGTAGAGCAATTCTTTCCCCATGGCTTCTTCGTACTTTTTATAGAGAACGGCCAGCTCACGGTTCTTTGCAATCGCATCCTCTCTTTTCATATACTCCCCTTTGACCTTGCCTTTATGCGCGCCCTTCTCGTGGCGATAGTCTATGGCTGACTTTATTTCCATTTCTTCTTTAGCGAGTCGAGACACAAGTTCGTCGGGGGTCATCGCTTCACGTTTGAGAAGAGAAATCGCACCTAAAACTTTTTTCACATAGTGATATGGACTCTTAAACGATGCCAACTCCAGAAGATTTGTGGCGTCGAAAACTTTCCGCATCAAGATAATTTTGTCTAATTCACTCGCAGGCTTAGAACCTATCTGATCAGGAAAGTATTCTGAAAATCTAAAAATTATTTCGTTACAAAAACCATGAAAGGTAAAAATGGGCACGCGGTAAGCCGTAACGCCTATTATGGAAGCCAGGCGAACTCTCATCGCCGAGACCCCGGCATCTGTGAAAGTTAGCGCAAGAATCTGCTCCGGCTTTGTATCTGTTTTTCGTAAAATATTTGCTATTCTAAGCGCTAAGATTTGAGTCTTGCCCGTTCCCGGTCCGGCTGTAACGACAACCGGCCCTTCGATAGAGTCAACGGCTTCTCCCTGGGACTTATTAAGTTTTGCGTATAATTCGTTAAATTTCTCTTCATTCATAACTGTAATTATATACTAGATACTAAATTCAAAATACTATATACTATTTGACATGTTACATGAAGAAATAAGGGCGTGGATAAAAACCGCTACTCTCGCCAGAGAGAAAGATAAGCTGGGGGTATTTCGTGGACTTATAGCCGACTTCACCAACGAGCTAGTTGCCAGAAGACGAATCCCGACAGAACTGCTTTCCGACGAGGACGCGCTAGAGGTCATTAAGCGAGCCGTAAAACGGAGGCTAGACTCAATAGAACAATTCACAAAAGGAGGAAGGAGTGATCTCGCAGAGTCAGAGGAAATAGAGCTAAGATATCTAAAAGCCTATCTTCCACAAATGATGAGCCGAAATGAAATCAGACCAATCGCCGAAAAGAAAAAAGTGGAACTCAACATTACCGATAAAATGAAATCCGGCATCCTCGTCGGCGCAATTCTCAAAGAATTAAAAGGCAAGGCTGATGGCACGGACGTCAAAGCAGTTGTAGATTCTCTATTTTAGAAAAAGTTTAGGATGCTGTAGACTCGAAACAGTACGGCTCTCCCTGCGGTCGCCGTCCTTCGTCCTCGACCAAAATGTTTTTTGTTTAAAACGATTATAACAAAAAACACCATGCATTTTGGTCTGCGGATGTTCTCGCTTACAGCGTCCTAAACTTTTTAATTTCTAACCTTCAAAAAGTCCTGAAGTTGTTTCTCGGCCTTATCTTTCCAGTAGGCATTGCCACGGATTCTTTCGAGAGTTTGGGCGATGGCTCTTTCCCCTCCGCTTAATTTTTGTTTTTTTATGAAGGCCTCAACTTCATCCGCGCCCCTATAGGAAATAATGGCGGCGGTTAAAGATTCGATTATCCTATAGAAGTTCCAACCGGTATGGCCATATCTTTCGTAAAGAACTTTCCAGTTATCTCTCCCAAATTTCCAAATAAGATTCCCGGCTCTGCCATTCGCGGAAACTCCGTCAAGAACAATAATCGAATCCTGCTTTCTAACCTCATCACTGATAGAAAAAGCCAGGGTTTTAAGAATCAACTTATCATCCCTAAATTGACCCAAGGCGATAGCGAGCCGATTCTTTTCCTCTTGCAATGTCGCCTCTTTATATAACTTCAATATCTCCTCATACTCCTTCTCACCACCCTCGCGGGCTACAGTATTAAGCACGACCCTGCGAAGATCTGGATGAAGAGTCTTTTTATCCTTAAGAAAATCCTCAAACTTTCCTCTAGCCCAATTGACAATCTCTCGGTCGCCATATTTGGAAAGTTGGGACAGTACTAACTCGCGAAGAAGAGAAGCGGTATGTCCGTCTCCATTCTTGCGTTCAAAGCCAACTACGGCTTTCATATGAGAATACATACCCCTTACAAACTCGGCAAACTTAGGATAAATAACCTCGCCTTCAAAAAGCTTGCCCAAAGAGTTCAGCCCGGCAGAAATTTCTCTCCAAACCGCATAACTGTCCTCATACTCGTATGCCTTGAGAAGCGATAAGACGATCTCGGTATCCGAAACACCGGACCTTGCAAGGGCGAAAGCGTCAGCTATAAGACCCATACGATCAACTTCGCTTATCTTCTTCTCGGCAATTGCCCGGCCGAGCATCTCCATCATCCTTGAGGAATATCCGATTCTCGTAAATGAAGTCTCGCCAACATTAAACTTCAACCAGTCTTCGAGAGATAACCTCATTTTCATAACATCCGTCTTTTTGCCAAAAATAATTTTCTTTATCTCCTTGTTTCCGGACAACTTTATCGACAGAGGTACCTTCCAGACAGTCTTATCCTTTGTTTTTTCTCTCACTTTGCCGGAAGAGAAAAATCTAGATTGGTTCAGCCTAAAGCCCCCTTTCGTTTCCTCAACTCTAACCACCGGATAACCGGATTTCCCAGTCCAGTTGGCCATAATTGATTTAACGTCTTTCCCCGAAGCCTTAGATAGTGCCGCCCAAAGATCACCGGTCTCCGCGTTGTCGTACTTATGTTTCTTCAGATACAGCCGCAACCCCTTCATAAATTTATCCTCGCCCAAGTAGGAGTTAAGCATGTGAATTACGGAAGAGCCCTTCTCATAACTCACCATGTCGAAGATGTCCCTAATCTCTCTCGGGTGCTTCACTGGAATCTCTATAGGGTGAGTGGTTTTAAGAGCGTCGCGGTAGAGTACATCTTGTCGGTCAGCCGATTGAAAACTATTAACCCAGATATTCCACTCCGGGAAAACATGGTCAATAGCCAAATACTCAATCCAAGAAGCGAACCCCTCGTTAAGCCAAAGGTGCGTCCACCACTGCATGGTTACAAGGTTGCCAAACCACATATGGGCCAGTTCATGAGCAATAACCAATGCGACTCTTTCTTTTGTTGCGGCCGAGGAGTTATCCGGATCGATCAAGAGCGCCGTCTCGCGATAAGTTATAGCGCCCCAATTTTCCATCGCGCCAGAGTTAAAATCAGGAATAGCGACGAGGTCCAAAACCGGAATTGGGAATTTTATGTCGAAATACTTTTCGTAAAAGTTAACCATTTTGACGCAAGTATCCACCGCGAAATCTCCTTGGGACTTTTTCCCAGAAGTAGAAAAGACCCTGACAATAATCCCACTTTCGGTTTTTCGTTCAACAAACTCGAAGTCACCCACTATGTAAGCCGCGAGATACGTAGACATCTTAGGCGTCGGCGCGAACTGAACCATCTGGTAGCCGCCTTCATGTTCCTTAATGGCAACAGGGTAAGTATTTGAGATTGCAGTTTTCCCCTTTGGAATTATGAGAGTTATATCAAACACCGCCTTACTGGCCGGCTCGTCTATGCAAGGGAATGCGCGTCTGGCATCAGTCGCCTCAAACTGCGTTGTGGCCATATATATTGTCTCTTCGCCTAGTTTGTAACTAGATCGATAAAAGCCTCTCATCTGGTCGTTTATAATTCCGGTAAATTTAAGATTGAGTTCTACCTTGCCGGAAACAGTCTTTTGAAAACTGAAAGTCACTGTCTCGTTGCCTTCATCATATTTAATTTTATGAGCAACCTGTTTTGTCTTTCCAGCCGTTACAAACGCATGTTCCATTTTAATCTCAACGGAGTGGAAAGTAATGTCCTTAGTCGGCTTACTAACTTTTAAATAAGCGGTCTCTTCGCCCTTAAACGTAAAATCGGAAAGATTCGGATGAATTATCAGTCTATATCTCTCCGGGTTAACATGAGCCGGCAATAAAACTTTGTTCTTTTTCATATTGTTAAAATGAGTTAACCGCTAGTAGATTCTATCTGAATCGTTGCAAAAAAACAATATTTCAGCTAAACTGCCATTACTATGCTGGAATACAATGAAATAACACTAAGAAAATATATCATTTTCGAAAATGAGCCGTTCGAAGTTCTCGCCTCTCATGTCTTCAGGAAACAACAAAGAAAGCCGGTTAACGCGACCAAGTTACGAAGTCTTCTCTCCGGCCGAATCGTAGAATACTCTTTCCACCAGAATGAAAAGGCAGAGGAGGCAGAAATCGAATCTAAAAATGTAAAATTCCTTTACGCGAATAGGGGCGAGTACTGGTTCAACGCGGAAAATAACCCAGCCGACAGATTTAAACTGGAACCGGCCCTACTTAGAGATGCTGTTAAGTTTATGAAACCAAACTCTTTGGTTGAAGCTATGGTTTTCGATGATAAAGTTGTAGGAGTTAAACTGCCTGTAAAAGTTGAACTTAGGGTTAAGGAAGCCGCGCCCGGAGTTAAGGGAGACTCGTCTAGAGGTGGAATGAAGCAAGTAACACTGGAAACCGGCGCGGTTATAAACGCCCCCCTCTTCATTAACGAAGGCGACACTCTTCGCGTAAACACCGAAACCGGCGAATACGCCGAAAGAGTTTCATAATCTTCATTAAGGGGATGGCGCCCAATAAAGTTATAGCACCCATAACAAATGCAGCGATTCGGTAGTTCGTTGGGAAGAAACCGGCGAAGCTCCATATTATAATACCCCAGATAAGCGGGCCCAAAACAGACGCGAAGCGCTCCGCAAAAGTATAAAGCCCAAAGTAAGTGCCACTCTCTTTCTCTGGCACAAGAGAGGCAAGATATCCGCGAGATGAAGCATAAACCGAACCCATCATAACTCCAAACACAAAAAACATTATCGCTAGTATCGTTGTACTCGTAGCTAAGGCGACTGAAATAATAGACAATCCTTCTAAAATCAACGCAACGATCAAAGATTTTCTGTGAGAAAATCGATCAGATAATGGCCCAGTAATAAAAGCCCCAATGGCAAATCCTATTAATATCAGAATGTAAACATTAACCTTGAAAGCATCGTCAACGCCAAAAACATTTTGAAGATACACCGCTGAAAATAAAGACAGAGTCGCGATAGCATCGCTAAAAAAATAATAAGCGAGGAGAAGAGGAAAAACCCCTGGGTACTTTCTAGATGACTTTAAATTTAAAATAAACGACTTGAAAAATGGCGCGGGAATGATTGGCACCGGTAATAGCCGTTTCCTACCTAAGACGAGAAGGGGCGGGATAGCAACGATTATGAAGGCGGCGAGACCCAAAAGAATCGGCGCCAGTCTATCGGTACCAAACAGGGTGACATAACCCTCAATAATTAATAGAGATAATAGTAATCCACCGATGCTTCCAAACTGACTGATAGTGAAGCCGAGACCCGAAACCCTATCGTAACCCTGAGGAGAAGAGATATGTTTTATGAAGGCATAATATGGGACGATCGCAAGCTGAATAAAAAACTGATATGCCCCATACAAAATAAGGGCTAAATAAATATTGTACGGAGGCGAGAGTCCACGTCCGACGATTACCACTCCCAAGGCAGAAGCCATAGACAGTATCGTCGTAATTACAAATATACGGTTATGATTTCCGAGACGATCACCTATGGCGCCAACATGGGTTGAAAGAAAAACGAGAATTAACGTAACGATGACAAACGGAACCGACAGCCACAAATCTGTAAGTTTATTATCAACAATAACCCACTGCGAAAAATATAGGGTAAAAACAATAGTTACGAAGGAGTTGGCGCAATCATAGAGATACCAAACTAAAAGTTCCCTCGTCCACAACTCTCTTTTAAAATTCGCCAAAAGATTCATCGGTTCCAAGGCTTAATCTGAAAGTTTTAGCAAAAATTAGATGAAAGGTCGTACCTTGTTCTTTAGTTATCTAGAGATAAACGGAAGTATGGCCAAGTGACGAGCACGCTTTATAGCCATCGCGAGCTTCCTCTGATGGGTGCCGCAAACTCCGGACTTATATGTTTTTAAAATAGATGAATGTTGTGTTACAAAACGCTTAAGAGTCTCGACATCTTTATAGTCGACATACTTAACTCCGTTTGTGCAAAAGTGACACTGTTTAGTATTCATAATTGCTCATCTTAAAATGGTATATCTTCAGGGTTAATCTCTTCGCTTGGATACTCAATCTGATCACTCTCGGCCTCGCCCGGACCGGACCCGCCCTTTATTGAAGAGGCTGTAGAAGAATGGGGCGACCCGCCGAATCCTCCGGAAGAGTTTTTGGGGCCAAACTGCACTCTATCCGCGACAATCTCCGTTTTATACTTCTTGACTCCATCAGCGCCGTCCCAACTTCTTGTTTGAATTCGTCCCTCCACTAGAACTGTCTGGCCTTTCTTTAAATATTGAGCAGAAGTTTCGGCCTGTTTGCCAAAAACCACAACATTGTGATATTCGGTCGCCTGTTGTTTATTGCCGGTTTTATCTTTCCAAACCCGATCAGTCGCAACGCCCAAAGTAACAACCTTCGCCCCGGAAGGCATAGACCTCATTTCCGGGTCTTTTGTTAAATTACCGATTATTATAGCCTTGTTGAAATACATGTTTATTATTTAACGACAGTCTCTTTAACTAAAAGTTCGTCAATCTCTTTGTCCAACTCCTGTTCGGTCATGATCTTTTTCTTCTCCCTTTTGACTGAAGCATCCGCCGTTTTCGTCTCTGGAATTTGGACGATAGTCAACCTCGGGCTGTCTTTCGAAGGTTTTATAATTAAAAACCTTAAGACCTTAGAATTTTTGTCTAGCTCATCTTTAATATTAGAAATGGCCTCCGGTGTAGACTGAAATCTAAACCAACCAAAGAAAGCATCACCAAACTTAGTTTTTTTACTGGCTACACCCCTTTCCGCAATTTCGTAGGCAAGCTTCTTCGTTTCTGGATGACAGAAAGAGGTTATTAAACCGCCATCTTTTTCCAGATATGCCCTGATTTTATTAACTTCATCAACCATCGCTTCTTCAGCTAAAGTCGGGACCAAAAGATATCCCAGTTCATATAGTTTTGTCCCCTCTGTTTCCATGTTTGAATATCCTAACAAATTAACACCAAAAGGGCAAGGCTAAAGCCCAAACACTCTCTTGGCGTTATTAAATATAATCTCCGCCGTTTTCTCTTCCGGTAACCCCTTAACTTCAGCGATTCGGTTGACTACAAACTTAACATAAGATGGCTCATTTCTCCTCCCTCGGAGTGGTACTGGCGCCACATATGGATTATCGGTTTCAGAAAGAATCATATCTACCGGAACGTATTTTATAAGCTCCTCATAATCCGCCCTGCCTTCTTGGACTTGCCTGCCGACAGGCAGGAAAGTAATGACACCAGTAAACGATATCGTAAAACCCATATCAAGAAACCTTTTCGCATCTTCGGTTGTCCCAGCAAAAAAATGAACATCACCCTTAACTTTCGCCACATTATTTAAGATTTCCGCGGCATCTTTATAAGCGTTCGCCCCGCCCGGGGAAGAACTTCTTATATGAAGCATGAGCGGTTTCCCAACCTCATTCGCAAGTTGTATGTGTTCTTCAAAAACTTTTTTCTGTTTTGCGATAGTATCGTCCTCGAGGTGGTAATAGTCCAGCCCACACTCGCCTATACCAACAACTTTCGAATTGATGGCCAATTTTTTATAATTTTCATAATTAAACTCTTCTCCGCGAGAAACAAAACTGGCTCCCCACTCACCCAACTCTTGGATGTCGTGGTGCGATTTTGATGTATGGATCGGGTGTAGCGCAACTGTTGCGTAAACCCCTTCTTTGTATTTGTTGGCCAACAAAGCGGCATTCTTTGAAGTATCGTATTGGGTGCCGACGTTTATCATCCAGGTATCTTCACCTAACGTACGCCTCAAAACTTCCTCTCGGTCGCCATCAAACGCCGCAAATTGAAGATGGGAGTGGACATCGATATATTTGTAATCAGTGTTTAACATACTTTTGTTATTTTCCATAAAGTTGATGGTGCGTACCTATTGCCAAAAATTCTATTGTGTCAGCGGGAAGAGGCCGGAAGATTGCTCGAAAATCACCGGTAATATTAATACTCCGACACCCTGCCCAGTCGTGATCTAGTTCGTGGTTATCGAGGAGAGAATGGTGGGGATTAACCAAAAATAAATCTTTGCGCTCAACGAATCGAATTCTTAATTTTCTATCAAGTTTTGCAAATTGCTTTGAAAAATCACGGTGGAGAATTACTTTCATAATGGATTAGAGCGACAAAAGATAATCATCAAGCTCTTTTCCGGAGTCAAAAGGCCCAATCATATTTTTACCTTCATCAGCATCTTTAATTACACGCCTTAGATACTTCGCTGTTTTCTTATTCGGTGTAAGTGGCGCACGAAAACTTGCCTGTCTGGTGGAAACAAGCCCACGAAGCTGTTGGTTTAAATAAGAAGAGAGTGGTAACCCCATTTCTTTAGCAACTTGCTGCGCCTCTTCTTTCAACCTTTTATCTACCTTAAAAATTAATGTTGTAATCATATACCCAAGTATATATCCTAGTACAGAAAGATGTCAACGCCCACCCCGTTCCCGAATTCCCAAACCACTACACAGGACCGACCTGTGTACATGTCACAAGACTGATCCGCCTCGGGTGGAAAAAGAATCAGCCTCTTCGGCTGATTGTCGCCGATGAGGCAACAAAAAACCCCACAGCTTTCGCCAGGGGTCAAATCGGATAAGAATCTAAGTATCAGTTTAGGATTCAGTGATCCAGTGTCTCAGGGCTTGCCTGCCAGCAAGGCAGGCTTGCGGAGCGGGAGCAACCGATCATGCGCGCCACAGCCGACGCCGAGGTAACGCAGGTCGAGGTCGCAATCCCCACTGCCGAAGTAGAGGTAGGCGACAGAGCGCAGACCGGACGAGCGGTTGACCCAGACGGTTCCCGTGAGCGGGAGGTAGAGGCCCTGAAGTTCCTTCCTGGCCTCCCTCCCTTCGTCGGTGTTGTTAAACCAGTTCTTGAGCTTCTCACCATCGCGCTGGC
>JACRKD010000006.1 GCA_016215345.1 Candidatus Vogelbacteria bacterium
GAATATCGATTACCATTGGCAATGAGGAAGTTCGTGTACGTTTCAAGATTAAATGTTTTAGTCATAATGTGTCCGGGTTATGGACACCCATAGTATTGCACAAAAACTCGTGGTTTGGTATTGTTTGCGTAGGTACTATAATAGGTAAGTTGGTCTTCAGATAGTTAGAATTTATGATCTACCTTAGGTAGATGAATTCTAAAATCTGAAGATCAAATAAGCAAATTATTTGAATGAATAAGAAAGAATTTTCTCTGGAAGTGGGCGGCAAAGTGATAACCGCAACTTTTTCAGACCTCGCCGACCAAACGAACGGGGCGGTTATGATCAAATGCGGAGAGACAAGTATATTCGCCACGGCTGTTATGGGAAAGAAACAGAAAAAGGATGCCAGCTTTTTCCCGCTCGTTGTCGATTATGAAGAAAGATTCTACGCCGCGGGAAAAATCCTCGGCGGACAGTTTATAAGAAGGGAGGGGAGACCATCAGAGGAGGCCATACTAACTTGCAGAGTTGTAGACAGAACAATCAGGCCCCTTTTTGACCAAAGAATCAGAAACGATATACAGGTCGTCGTCATGGCACTCTCGATCGATGAAGAAAACGACCCAGACATTTTATCCGTAATCGGCGCCTCACTCGCCCTGGGCGCTTCAGATATTCCATGGAACGGACCTGTTGGAGCAGTTCGTGTAGTAAAAGATAAAGAAGGCAAGTTTCTGATTAACGCCGGATATAAAGATAGAGAAAACGCGGTACTTGACACTGTAATTTGTGGAAAGAACGAAAATATAAACATGATAGAAACTGAAGCCAAAGAGACGAACGAAGACGAGCTAAAAGAAACTTTCAGAATCGCCCTCGCGGAGATTAAAACGATAGAAGAGTTTCAGAAAAAGGTCATAGCCGAAATCGGCAAAACAAAGGTAATGGTTAAGGTAGATGAGACTACAGACGAGATGAACACTTTATTCGAAACCGAGATAGAGCCAAAATTGTATGAGGCTGTTTTCTCTAATCGACCCGGGTATGAAAATATGGGCGGCTTGGAAGATGTCTGGTTCAAACTTTTCGCAGAAAAATTTCCCGATGCCAAAATGGCTTTAGCCGAAGAGCTTTTTGAAGAAAAAGTAAATGACATAGTGCACAAAGAAGCCATAGAAAAAGACAAGCGTCCGGATGGAAGAAAGATCGATGAAATTCGTGAACTGTCTGGAGTCGCCGGAGGAGTCTCAACTGTTCTCCACGGCTCCGGGGTATTTTACAGAGGAGCGACTCACGTCCTATCTGTTTTAACCCTCGGTAGCCCTAAGGACTCCCAACTTCTGGACGGCATGGAAGTTCGTGAAAGAAAATATTTCATGCATCACTATAACTTTCCGCCATTCTCAACCGGCGAAATAGGAAGAATGGGCGGGATAAACAGGCGCGCGGTAGGACATGGGGCATTAGCAGAGAAAGCCTTGAGAGGAATCCTGCCGGACAGAGAAATTTTCCCATATACAATAAGAATCGTCTCAGAATCTATGGCCTCCAACGGCTCAACGTCGATGGCATCCGTTTGCGCAAGCTCAATCGCCCTCATGGACGGCGGAGTTCCAATAAAACGACCGGCGGCAGGTATAGCTATGGGACTAATGAGTTCAACAAACGGAAACTACAAGATACTAACAGACATACAGGGGCCCGAAGATCATCATGGCGACATGGATTTCAAGGTAGCAGGGACGAGAGAAGGAATTACTGCCATTCAACTGGACATAAAAGTTGACGGTGTATCGTCAAAAATTTTGGGCGAGGCTCTAGACAGAGCGAAAATCGCACGTCTTCAGATTTTAGATGTTATAGAAAAAGCGATTCCGGCTCCGCGGGCCGACATTTCACCTTCGGCCCCTAGAATCATAAAAATGACGATCGATCCCGAGAAGATAGGCGCGGTGATAGGCCCCGGCGGGAAAATAATCAAACAGATTACAGAAGACACAGGAGCGGAAATTGAGATTGAACAGGACGGAACGGTTTATATTTCAGGTAAGGTAGACGGGGTAAATAAAGCAAAAACCAAAATAGAGGAGATAACTCATGTATTTAAGGCCGGGGAGAAATTCATCGGTACGGTAGTAAAAATCGCCGACTTCGGGGCATTTGTAAATATCGCCGAGGGAACGGACGGGATGGTCCATATTTCAGAAATCGCCCCGTTTAGGGTCGCGAATGTCAGAGATATCTTGAAAGAGGGAGAAAAAGTTCCAGTCATAATAAAAGAGATTGACGAGAGAGGCAGACTTTCGCTCTCAATTAAAGCCGTCGATAAAGACTTCGCCGAGAAAAAGGGAATCAAGCCACCGACCAACGGAAATGGGGGCCAAAGACCGCCAGCCTTCAGACAATAGAAAATTTAGTCTATAATGATACCTACATGCCGGATGAAAACACAAAAAGCACAAATCCCGTTCCCCCTGTAACTAACCAACCAACCAGTAAGCCAGAGGCGTCCACGAATGATGACCTGGCGGAACAGAAGCGCCTAGCCATGATCGCGATGGAAGGCGAGGGGGGTCGCGCCAAAAGAGAAGCGCAGGAGAGAAAGATTGAGGAAGACAACCGTAAAAGTAAACTAACTGCTGAAAAAAAAGAGGTAGCAAAAAAACTTGAGACGTTAAATCTTGAAAAAGAAAAGCTGGAACTACAGTGGATCAACTTAAGCCAAAAGAAATCCCCGATGGATGCAACCCTCGGCCCAATTCTTGCCGACGAAATTAAAGTCGAAAGCGAAGAAGCTGACGTTGACAAGCTGGAACATTCAACCAGCAATACAGCCGAAAAACACAATCTCGAAACCAAGCGCTGGGAAATAGAGAGCAGACGGAAAAAAGTTGAGGAAGATAGGTGGAAAATCGAGGAAGAGATCAGTAAGATAAATGCTATAATAGAAGAAACGGGCGCAAAATACAGAACCATACTGGCAGAAGAAGATGAGATACAAAAGAAACTCGATGAGATAAATAAATTCCTCGCTGTTTACGGTAATTAAAATGCCGGATCCTCAAATTATTCCAACCAAACCCCAAGGAGCAATAATTCCACCGACAACTTCCGCTGAAGCAACGGACACGATGCTCTTGGCCAAAAAGCGCCTAGAGGCTAAGCTCGCGATGGAGGGGGCAGAGAGAAAAAGGATCCGAGAGGAAGAAGACCGAAAAAGAAAACAGATCGAAGACCTAGCGAAGACCGCGGAGGAAAAAAGAAAGTTGGCTGAACAAGAGAGAGCTAGACAGACAGAGGTTGGACACATAGAACAAGAAAGGGAAAGGGCTGAAAAAGAAAAACAATCCGCGGAAATTGTAAAAAATGTTGAGGAGATAAAATCTGGGAACACCATAGCGCGACCTGTCAGAACCCTGCGCGCCGATATGGAAAATCTGATAAGGACCAATAACATATCGCTAGTCAGTATGGCCATCAAAGAAGAAGAAAGGAGGCGGCAAAATCTGGAATCCAAGAAAATAGGGTCCAAAACCAATCTTACTATCATAATCATTTCAACACTACTCATCCTGGCTACCGTCATTATAGGAATTTATCTTTATCTGGATAAAACCGGAATGATCCCATCTATTCCGGACATAATATCTCCGGGTAGAAACCAGCCAAAAGGAATAATACCGACAGAAACGACAAAAGAAATAGATATAACCGGCAAGTTATCAGATGAAGTAGTCTCTCGCGTAATCAGGGACGAGGTCAGATACCCGGAGAATCTTCTTATAGGCAGAACCGAAAATCTTTTGTTGACCAAAAAAGTCGACGGGGTTACCCGCTATCTGACTCTGCCTGAATTTTTCACCGCCATAAATGCAATCCCACCGGATCAGCTGGCGAGATCGCTATCGTCTGAATTCATGTTTGGCGTCCTCTCTTCTGAAGACAACGCAGGGTTCCTCATCGTAACCACAGACTCATATAATTCAGCATTCGGGGGCCTGCTGGAATGGGAGAAACGTGGTATGGCCAAAGACCTGTACCAAGTGCTAACAACCATAAAGCCTGAGCAGGAGATGCTTTCTAAACCCTTCGAGGATCTAACCGTTAAGAATATAGGTACGAGAATCTTGAAAGACAAAGCCGGAACGATAAGGCTTGTGTACGCCTTCCTCGATGCAACCAAGACTATAGTGATTGCCGGAAGCAAGGAAACTTTCCTTGATGCCCTATCTAGATTTCAAAGTCCAAAACCGGTTAGACAATAGATGAACAAGCGGTTATTCCATCGCCGTAAGTAAGTATAGACTTTTAATAATCAGTTTGTTAAACTTTCAGTATGAAAATAAACACGGATGAATTTAAGAAGAAACTTGAGACCGAGAAGGATAAACTCGAGGCAGACCTTTTGGGAACCAGCGAAGACGATCCCAAGCGACCGGAGAACTGGGAAGCGACATATCCGGAGAGAGAATTAGGTGATGCCTCAATCGAAGCCGATCCGGCCGATACTGCCGAAAACTTGGAGGGATACGGTGAACGCTATGATCTGAACGATGTTATGGAAAAAAGACTAAACGCAGTCAAAGACGCATTAAAAAGAATCGAAGATGGAACGTACGGGGTATGTACGGTAGATGGCAAACCTCATGATATAGAAGAGGAAAGACTCCTTGCCAACCCCGCCGCCACAACTTGTATTACCCACATAGAGGAATAAGCCAGATCATCAATGTCTTACTAAAACCCACGACCGTGGGAGATAGTAAGACATCTGTTGTTTTAACCCAATTTTGCCTATCGTCAATCTTTCATTTAAGTAAAGAAGTGGTAAGTTTAGTAACCATGACATCTAAAGTTTATTCTGCGCAGGTAAATGGGCTTCGGGCGACAATTATTGAGGTTGAAGCTGACATCGGAAAAGGAATAAGGTCTTTTACTATTGTTGGGCTACCAGACAAGGCGGTTGAAGAGGCGAAAGATAGAATCGCTTCAGCCACAAAAAATTCAAAAATAAAATCCCCGCTTCAAGGAAACAAAAAAATCGTTGTTTCGCTCGCTCCGGCGGATATAAAGAAGGAAGGTCCGATTTTCGATCTTGCCATCTCTCTCGCGCACCTCACTGCTGGAGGAATAATCTTTTTTAACCCCGATGGTAAAATATTTTTAGGAGAACTGGCCCTAAATGGAGACCTCCGCCCGGTAAAGGGGGTCCTGGCCATAGTCCGTGAAGCAAAATCAAAAGGATTCAAGGAGATTTATCTACCGGCAGAAAACGCGAGGGAGGCCGCGCTCATAAAAGATATAGGGGTTTACGGTTTTAAGAATCTAAGAGAGGTCATACAACATGTTAATGAAAAAAATGATGAGGAATCTCTACCGCAGAAAAAAGCCAAAAGGCAACCGGAAACAAAAATAGAGTATAGGAAAAAAAGTTTTAATCTGGATTTTAAGGATATAAAAGGACAGGAGACCGCCAAGAGGGGACTCGAAATCGCCGCCGCGGGCGGACACAACATCGCGATGTCCGGACCACCAGGAACAGGAAAAACCATGCTGGCCAAGGCCATACCGGGAATTCTGCCGGAACTAGATTTTGATGACGTTCTTGAAGTAACCGCGATTTATTCCGTTGCTGGGACTTTAAACGATGATCTTATAACCGTCCCGCCATTCCGTTCACCCCACCATACCTCGTCTTATGTCTCGCTCGTCGGCGGAGGTACATTCCCTAAACCCGGAGAGATAACCATGGCCCATAGAGGAGTTCTGTTCCTAGACGAATTTCCAGAATTTGATAAAAAAGTTATAGAATCACTAAGACAACCGCTTGAAGATAAAATAATAAACGTTTCTCGAGCCAGAGGAACAATAAGATTCCCGGCCAGCTTCATGCTGGTCATGTCTATGAATCCGTGCCCGTGTGGCAACAAAGGAAGCGGGATTAAAGAGTGCGTATGCACGCACGGCGCGCTTCTCAATTACCAAAGAAAAATTTCCGGACCTATCATGGACCGAATAGATATCTGGGTAGAGGTTCCACAAGTTGATTATGCAAAACTTTCTGATGAAAATCTCTCCGGCGAGTCATCAGAAGAAGTAAAAAATAGAGTAACCAGAGTTAGAAAGCTACAAACAGAGAGGTTCGCAAAGGAAAATCCAGAGATAAAAACCAATGGCGAAATGGGAGTCAGAGAGTTAAAAAAATACGCCCCACTTTCATAAAAAATTACAGAATTACTTAGAAAATCGGCCGAACGCATGAACTTCTCGGCGCGTTCTTACCACAGAGTTATAAAACTTGCCCGCACAATCGCCGATCTAGACGACACAAAAGACATCGAGGAAAAACATATACTGGAGGCGATACAATATAGACCAAAAACGACAGAGTAATCCATGATAACCATCCAGGAAGAACAACCTAACTGTTAGATGCAGTTTGAGGCGTGAACGAAGAAATGCGCTAACTGTTAGATTGTTCTAGAATGGGTTTACAGCGCCTCTAATCTCAAAATGAACATGATTGCCAGTGGAGTTGCCAGTCGAACCAACATACCCTAAAAGTTGTCCTTGTTCGACATTCTGCCCGCGACTGACTTTAACGTTATACATGTGGGAGTAAACAGTTTGGGTGCCGTTTGGGTGACTTATAACAACATAATTTCCAAACCCTCCGTTCCAGCCACCAGTCTTCGCGACAAGAACCTGGCCGGCAGCGGCAGCCAGAATCGGTTCTTCTCCACCACAACGACAAGTTGGAGCGATATCTATACCATTCTTACCATGCAATCCCTGTGTCTTCCGCCCATTAACGACAGGTCTTATGTAATAAGCCAGCGAGTCGATGGACTTATTTATATAAGTGGCAATAAGTTTCGTCGGCCCTGGGCCTTTTGGAACTATGGGAGTACTGACTTCCCCATCAGGCACTATAATTTCATCGCCGATAGAAAGCTTGGCACCCCCTTCAAGATCATTAAACCTTAAGATTTCCTCCACATCACCTCCATATTTCTTGGCTATGTTCTGGATAGTGTCACCCTTCTTGACCACATGGACAACGCCGCTCACCGGCAAGATGACAAGATCTTCACCAATACGTATATCCTTGGCGTTCTTAAGATCGTTCCCCCAAACAATCGTGTTGACAGATACCCCGAACATCCTGGCAATCTTGTCTACGGTATCACCCTGTCTAACCGTATAAATAGTAATCGAATCGACAGTATAACTCTGACTGGTAACATCCGCTATCGTTCCTATCGGACCGGATTCTGGCATAATAGCGACATCCCCAACGATGACAACATCCGCCGCCAGGTTAGTCTTCGGATCTATAGTCTCTACTGCCTTAAGGAGCGCCACATTCTGGGATGTAACGGTTCTGGATAACGCGTCTCCCAACCTAGCAACCTCGGCGGCATCTGTTCTTTGAGAAAATAATCCGGCAATGAAGTCCGAAAAAGAACCGGCATGAGCGTAAAACGGCACAAAAATCAAGAAGGCGGACATTAAAGAAGAAACGACAGACACCGATTTGTGCTTTAAAAACATAGATATTCTAGCGAAACGAGCTTGCTTAGGCTGGTTCGCCTTTAGAAATTTGCGTAAAATAAGCCTACAATTAATGGTCTACCCGTGTTACCGCCAAAAAGTCTTGTTAAATAAGACTTTCATAGAATTTCACCCCTTACATCCCTGCCATATAATTCTACCCCAGCAAAAGCGGGAAGGCAACTGAAAAACCTGCCACTGTGAACAGCCTGTGGATAACCAAAAACGCAACAAAAGTTAGACAAAGATATTAGGAGGGATATAATTAGATCAAATATGGAACGACTTCCTAACAATTTTACCCAACAAGAGAGAGTCCGCGACCACAAGGAGCACCCTCATGAAGATTTGTCTAAACTAGGCAAAGATTTTGAAAATCTTAGAGGTAAGTTCCAGGAAATCTTCAGCGTTAGAAGAGAGCAGGTTGTGGCCAGAACTCTCGGACTAGTCGACAAAACTATCGGAGAGATAAATTCAGCTGGACTTATGTCCAATTTTCCTGCCCTGGAAGAAAGCGCCAGAGACTTGCATCGAGAAGCCGATAAGATCCTAGATCGATAATCAATAAAATGGCTGATAGTGAAATCGCAAAAGTAATAAAAGGCTCATTCTTGTCCGAAGAACAAAAAAATGGGCTCCTCGAGTATTTGAAGTCCAAGGGTGGAGGAATTCTATTCTTTGGCATGTTTAACGATTACCTAAAAAAGGCAATTATAAATGAGGGTGTAGGATTAAAAAAGACCATAAAAGAGATAGATGGACTTGAGGAAGGGCTGGAGGACAGAATAACCAGCGAAAAAGAACGCATCGAAGAAAATATGGAAAAGGAACTTAGCAATCTCGGGCCGGAAGATAAAAAAACAAAAAATAAAATCTGGAGCGAATATTACAACAATCTAGAACGACTCGGCGCGAACTATGAAAGGGGAGTGCAAGAGATCCTATCCAAAATTGCACCCAAAATATAAACAATCACCAAACTACGCGACCACATGATCTATTACGCAAGGCCGGCCACCTTGTGCGATAACTCTTTTACGCAACTTCTCCCCGTTCCCATGACTCAACAGCCCAAGATAAGACTGAACAACCTCTGGCCCGCCTTCTTTCAACCCAATATTTCTAAACATCCTTTTCTTTGTAGTGGTTCGTAAAACTTTATAATCGAGAAAGTTCACCCATCCAAGAAAATTCACTCCCGAAGCTGGAAGAAAAGATGAATCTAAAAACAAAACTCCCCCAACAAAGTTGAGGAAGAAATGAAGAGAATTTCAGACCACGGCCGTAGGGTTAGAAGCGTTCCGATCGTTGTCGAGGTAGTTGCAGTTCCGGTCCCAACTGCCATCGTCCAGCCGATAGAGGACGAGGGAGTAGCGGTTGCCGCTCGAGCCGCGGTTATGTATAGAATACCATCCATAGCACCACCTATCGAGTGCCAGCTTGCGCCGTATGTCCTCTCTAGGTTGAATATTATTGGGGATCTAAAATCCACCAGCATTCTATACCAAGTATCTTCTTTTTTTAAATATCTAATACACCACCTTAAATTTCATCGTCGACGAAATTTAGGCGCCCAGAACGAAGTCTGTTTTTAGCCTCTACCTGAAGTTCACCACGCCTTAACGGCGGAGCACACCGCAGGTATTCCCGATGTATTGACACTGGATTCGGTAGCGGGAAGCCGTAACCGCCCGCGTATTCACCTACTACCGTTTTGTATAATAGCATGTTATGAAAGAACCGGCCTTTTCGGCTGATTGTCACCGATGAGGCAACAAAAAGCCCTGCATTTCTGCAGAGCCGTCCCAGTGGGACTATTTGTGAAAATTTTTCGAACGGAAGAACTAAGGGCCCCAAGCGTCAAAGGGCTAGGGCTAAATGATTCAGGGTCTAAGCGCTACTTGCCTGCCGTCAGGCAGGCTTGCAGACCACGGCCGCAGGGTGAGAAGCGTACCGATCGAAGCCGAGGTAGTTGCAGTGCCGGTCCCAACTGCCAGCGCCCAGCCGACAGAGGACGAGGGAGTAGCGGCTGCCGCTCGAGCCGCGGAGCGTCTGTCCAAAACACTCGAACCAGGTGATGCCACGATTGTCGTAGAACCACCTGAGACTCTTCTGGCCCTCTTCCTCATAGAGGGACTGACCAGTCTGTGCGTCGAACGGAATATCAGTCTTCGAAGCCTTGATACCAAGGAAACGCTTCTCGCCCGTGATATGGTCGTCGCCCTCAAGAAGGTAGGATTTGAACTGGACAGTGGCCAGGTCGATCTCGGTGAGAGCCAGAGACCGAGGGTTCTGCTCGAGGGCGCCCCTGCGACCATTGCCATTCTTGGATCCCTTCCAGAAACCGGAGCCAGCGCCGAGAAGTGAGACAGGGTCGAAGATAGTGGAGCGGTTAATGTGGAAGATGGTAGAGACAGGCTTCTCAACCTCGACCACCGGCAGGGTGACGGAGCTCAGGATTGAATCGAAGTCCTTGAGAAGCGCCGGGTTCGCCGAGAGCTTCATCATAAACCGATTCAAGTCGACTCCGACCTTCTGGCAGGCGCCGTAGAAGAGAAGCAAGGAATCGCAGTCGATGTTCATCCCCAAGAACTTCTCCAAATGTACCAGGGCTTCCCTGAGATTTCCCATAGCGGGTCCTCCTTTCCGCAGTGTGCGGAAGTTGAAGCTTGCGGTTGTTTTACCGCAGAAACTTCGTAAATTTTCACAATTCAAAAAACCAAAATACTATTGTATTATACACAAGCCATAAAATTTGTCAAACCCTGCGCGTGGGTGGGTGGAAAAAGCCTATTATATATTGTATATGGATATTATAATCTAAGTCGTGCGAAGATATCCTGCTCTATCTCCCTCAAATCTTTCCCATAAGTAAGGCGGGATAATTCTTTCAATTTATCAACTATCTCTGGATTGCCCATCTGGGTCGTCTCCGCGACCATATTAAAAGGTTTGGACGGCTGGCCCTGTATCAGAAGTTTCGCGATACAATTCCTGTTATCTATACCAATAAGATCTTTATCATTAAACTCCGGCGCGAACTGCTTAAGAAGAAGCTCTGTGTCAGGAGCGCCGACTCTAAAGGCGAGAATCGAACCCACGTTTCCAAAAACGGCGTCCTTCACTTCGTCCTCGAGCTGTGCGATAAACTGATGCGCAAGGGTCAGGTTGAGTCTATATTTTCTGGCTTCCGACAAAATTACACCAATAGAATCAGTGGAAATAGTTTGGAATTCGTCCATGTATAAGTAAAAATCTTTTCGGTCATTCTCATCCGGAGTATCGACGCGAGATAAGGCCGCCATAAGAATCTTCCCAACGATAATCATGCCCAAAAGATTGGAGTTGAGATCTCCGATTTTACCCTTTGAGAGATTAACGAGAAGAATTTTCTTTTCATCCATAACTTTTCTGAAATTAAAGGCAGAATTAACCTGTCCGATAATCGGCCTCATATAGTCGTTGGACAAAAAGTTGCTGAATTTAGACGAAACATAAACAGACATATTCGCGAGCGACCAATCGCCAGTGGCCTTGGCCGCCTCCTTTTCCCAAAAATCTATGACCGTCGGATTGGTAATTCTCGCCAACCTTCTTTCACGATACGCGTCGTCGGAGAAGAGCCTTGGTATCTCCATGAAGGTCGCCGGCTCGTTAACAGAATCCTCCATCAGAAGTATGAGGGAATTTCTCATGTACTGTTCGAACATCGGGCCCATTGAGGCTTTATCAAAAAGTTTATTGAAAATAGCTTGGATTTCGTTGACTATAAAGCTTTTCTGTTCCGGTTTAGCCGGATCAAACTCAAGCATGTTGAGTCCGAGCGGCCTAGTTAAGTCCCCAGGGTCGAAAATTATCACATCATTCACTCTATCCTTCGGAATCCTCTGCAGGACCTGTTCTATAAGCTCACCGTGCGGATCTATCATACAAACACCTTTCCCGGCTTTCATATCTTGAATAGCCATATTGAGCATTATTCTGGATTTTCCGGTTCCGGTCTGACCGATTATATAAAGGTGTCTTCGTCTATCTTCATCCGTCATACGCACAAGCCTTCTGTCTCCTCTAAAGACTGACTCGCCGAGCGCAACACCCTCCTTGGGAAGATTCTCCGGCGGAGGAGCCTCCTTGGTTTTGAGCCAAGTAATCCTTGGGACATCTGTCGAAAGCGTGGGGAGATGGAATATACTGGCAATCTCTTCGGTATTTAGAACCATAGCCTGACTTGGATTATAATTCCTAAAAGAATAATCGAAGAGGCTCCTTTTCAAATTACGGCCACTAACCTTAACGACACTTAATTCGTTCCTGACCGGCGCCGAAAGTTGGGAAAATGATCCAGCGATGGAAAGAAGAATATCGTCAGCCAAGTCTTTCGTTTGAGCCGACGTTACTATTCTGACATTAACCCTGAAAAGTTGTTTGGAAATTTTAGCCTGAAGCGCCTTGTTGGCTTCCTCGTCTACAACCTTGGGCGATCCGCCACCCTCACTCTTGCTGGTCAAAACAAATTTTTTAACCGCCACATAAATGTCTTTTATAATGGCTCGCGTGGTAAATGTGCCAAACCGCAGGACATCTTTAAGTTTCATGCCGTTCTTGAGTTTATCGATCGCCTTAACAACTAAGTCTTTAGTCTTACGACTGGCTGGAGTCATGACTATCTGAATAGACGCCCCTTGACCGACCTCTTCAAGTTTGGAGAGGGTACTGACGATTGGGGCAAAGGTGTCTAGTTCAGCCTCTTTGTAAGTACGTAGGGGAAGCATGAAGCTCTCGCGAAGAATCAAATAAGCCGACGAGGTCTCACTCGGATGACCAAAGATGTTGAAATCCTTAACCTCCTCGACCTTAGCATCCGGAAAAAGTCCCTGTATCTGACGTGTGGCAAAGTCTACGGAACTGATTGGAACGGCCAAATAAAAATTTATCAGTTCGTTGGTATGGTGTACAGAACACTCAAAAGTGAAAGGCTCTTTTATGGAAGCCAGCGCTGAAAAAAGCTGTTCTGTTTTATTGATTTGTCTGGAAAAAAAGTCTCTATCCCTGTCTTTCTCTTCTTTTTGTTCTGTAACACGCTGAACCCTTATTAACAGAAGGGTCATATTCAAAGATGAAAGATAGTCCGATCGCCTTTTGAAAATCCAAAAAACAAATAAGACCAAGGCCAAAATACCAATCGCGGAATAGATATAAATTAAATACTGATCGAAACTCATCTAATTAACCCCCGGGTTTTCATCTCTTGAAAAACCTTATCCCGTAAGACATCGTGAAAGGCGTCCAGAATAAAAGGCTCTTGCGCCTCCGCAACCTTAATCGCCTCGTTTATTCCCTTGTCGAAAGCGATACTGACCAAAGATGTAACAATCTCTCGGCTCTCGTCACTTAAATAATCGAGGTAGCTCTTCCCACCAGCCGGATCAAAAGAAACCATCCCCGGTTTGGGTTGACTAGACGATGCAACCGAAGTCGACGGGGGAGATACTACAGCCTGCCCGAGCTGTTCGCCGATCGCCGACCTGGGAAGTTCCCGCTCTTCTACAACACCGCTCTTACTTTCTAGTTGCTTTCTTTTCTCAACAATCTTCTGCGAAAGTTCGGCAATCTCGGCCTCTATGCTGTTTTTAGAAAAATCTTCCGACATATGGTGATATTATAGACCAAAGCTGATATAATAACCAATAGGCTATTATTACACATAATTAAAAACATGATCGAAACCCCAAGCGATATAGAGCGAAAAATTAAAGATGCGGAATATGATCTCAAGCAAGCGGAGAACGATAAAGACACGGCCACAAGAAAAGTGGACGATCTAAAAACCAAAATCAACGGCCTAGAGTATGATCTGGAAAAAGCCAAAAGGGATGAGGAGTACGAAAATAGAAAGATCGTCGAATAAACTGGAGCGTTAGGAATAGTCGCCGATACCTTGTACAAAAAGGATTATCAACCGGCAATTTTGAATATAATCTGGTCAGTGGTTGGTTTTATCGCGCTAGTCCTGACTTCCGCAATGCAGCACCCGCGACTTTCACGACTTTCTGTGGATAACATCGAATAATTCCTGCTGTTCCGTATCCATTTTCAAAATCATCCCTTCTTTTTTCCGCGAATGAGGCAACGTGTACGTGAGCTCATA
>JACRKD010000007.1 GCA_016215345.1 Candidatus Vogelbacteria bacterium
AGTACGGTTCTGTGAGGGGCGTCAAATGACTTCGCCATGGTTGAATAGTGTGGCACTCCACAATAATCGAAAGAGTGGAGCAACAGAGAATACAAAGAAAACCTAAAGGAGGGAATTTAGATGTCTACTCGACAAAAAATTGATATTGTTTTTATTGATCCACCAACAAGGCTCTCTCTTCAGTATAAAGAAGCAAACAAAAAAATGCCGGACAACTTACCAAGTCTTGGTCTTTGTCTCTTGGCGGCGGTTCTAGAACGGGTAGGCTATGGAGTGGCTATCATTGATGCGGCAGCGCGTCAATATTCATATCAAGAAGTTTTAGATGAAATCTTGGTGATGAATCCGCAGTATGTTAGCTTTACGGCAATGACACATACTATTAGTTCAGCGGCGACAATTGCCCAGATGGTGAAAGACAAACAGCCATCCATAAAAGTTATTCTTGGCGGTGTTCACGTTACTTCTGCGCCAGAAGAAACACTAAAAAAATATGGCCTGTTTTTTGATGTGGCAATAATTGGGGAAGGAGAGCGAACGATTGTTGAGCTTTTAGAGGCTTTGGCGGGTAATCGTAATCTAGCCGAAGTAGCCGGGCTTGCCTTTTTACGGGAAAATATATTTGTCAAAACCAAACCACGAGAGATTATAATGGATATGGATTCATTACCCTTGCCAGCCTGGCATTTACTACCCGATATGACCAAGTATTATCGGCCTCACCTCATAAGCGCCGGGGGGCGCACATCCAATCATTTGCTTACCAGCCGAGGCTGTCCAGGTAAATGTATTTTCTGTGATACAAGCGTTAATGGGCATAGGGTGCGTGGTTATAGCGCAGATTATGTCTTGGAGATGGTAGAAATCTTGCATAAAAAATATAATATTTCTGATATTCAGTTCAATGATGATACTTTTGTCACCTTAAGAAAGAGGCTGCTGGAAATATGTGATAAGCTTATCAAAAAAAATTATAAGCTCACTTGGTCCTGTGATGCCAGAGCCAGTGATGTCTCTAAAGAAAGTTTGGCTCTAATGAAAAAATCGGGCTGTTGGCAGATTGCTTATGGGGTAGAAACCGGTTCTCAAAAAGTTATGGATTTTCTGCAAAAAAGAGTAACTTTTGAACAAATAAACAATGCTTTTCGTTGGACAAAAAAAGCCGGCATTAGCACTAAAGGTTTTTTTATTCTTGGACATCCAACTGAAACGTACGAGAGTATTCAGGAAACACGCAATTTGATTTTAAAACTTGATATAGATGTTATTGGCGTGACTTTTTTTACCGTTTTCCCAGGTTCTCCTATCTGTCCGACAATCCGCGAATACGGAAAATTTGATCCAGATTGGGACAAGACCGATACCTACACAATTGGCAATTTTATCCCCAATGGGTTTACTGCTGAAGAACTTATTGAGTTTCGCCAGCAAACACTAAAAAAGTTTTATTTTCGACCTAAATATATGCTCAGGCAATTATTAATGGTAAAAAATCTATTTCAATTATTTAAATTAATTTTGGGGGGTTGGAAAGTTTTCTCTAAGCAAGTATTAATAAAATAATATCATTATGTATATTCCCTTAAATCCAAATTTTCAGGTAAAATGGGCTTTTTTTTGGCATAGTGAGGTGCCTTTCAATGGGCAAGTTTGGAAATCTAAACCGGATGATAAAGTTATTAAATTTTCTAGGGGGCGTTGGGCGTTAGCCTTGCTGTCCTCAAGCATAATTCAGTCAAAAGGTAAGACAACGGGTACAATCTTTATTCCTGAGTATTTCTGTAATTACTCCCTTACTCCGTTAAGGCAGAGTGGCTTTCATCTGTCTTTCTATCGGATTACTTCAAACTTTGAGCCTGACATCGAACATCTAAACTCTTTAGTTAAACAAGTCGGATCCCCAGACATTTTACTTTATGTTCATTATTTTGGGTTTCCTTCAAATCTTAAGACGACAGGCGACTGGTGCAGAAAAAATGATTCCGTGTTGGTTGAAGATGCTGCTCATGCTGTTGTTCCTATCCCCGGCATTGGCGACAATGGTAATCCAACAATCTTTACTCCTTGGAAATATTTTAATATTTATGAGGGGGCAGTGCTTGTTTTGCCTTCAATAATGAGTGATCTAATGAATGAACCTACTGCCCAAGCTAATGGGAAGTACGCTCCTTGGTTGTGGGTGGCTAAAAAAATAACACAAAATTTTGTCACCCGATTGGCGTTGCCGCTGCATTGCTTGAAGCCGG
This sequence comes from Candidatus Vogelbacteria bacterium, assembly GCA_016215345.1. Taxonomy (GTDB): domain Bacteria; phylum Patescibacteriota; class Minisyncoccia; order Phycocordibacterales; family UBA12445; genus JACRKD01. The sequence goes on from JACRKD010000007.1 coordinate 2,247, forward strand.
TTTATGTTAAAAGAGAGGATGAAATCGAATCCGTGCCGAAAATAAAGAACCCATTTTGCAGTTCGTTTTTCGAAAAAGCGCTTTCACTCTTGGTTAGCGAAGTAGAAAGTGTCGCGGTAATTAGGCAACGCAATTATTGTTTAATTGATCAATTATTAATAGGCAGGGATATTAATGCAAAAAGATTATTCTATGCATTACCAGATAAATTCGGCCCATATCTATATCCTTTACGCATTGGTAATGGAAAATGCAGAGAGATAATGATCGCCTTAAATCGTAAGGGAATTCCGGCGCTGCCTTGGTCAGATTTAAGTCCAGAAGTATTAAACTCAAAAGAATATCCGCTGGTTAATACGTTTCGACGTGAAATTTTGACCATACCGGTGCATCAGGATTTAACCGAAGATCAAATAAATTGGATGGCACAGAAAGTTATATGCAACACCCGTTAAACTCAATAGAATGGGCAGAGTACAAAAAGGTTTTTGATCATTGGTCTGATTTACTGGTCGCTGGGACTCCTGTTGTCTTTAAGGGATTTCCCGTCCTTGGTAAATTAGGGATGGTCTACCTGTTTCCGATTATCGAAAGGGAAATGATTCTCGAAGAATCAATGCAAAAACTGTTCGTCTTATTTAAGCAGAGCCAGCTTGATTATCTGTTGGTAAAACCATTTCTCTTGATGGAACAAAAAAAGTTTTGCGATAAATCCTCAAAATTGGTGCCACGAGATTTATTAGTTTACCAGCTACCGAAAATTGCCTTAGGCTATAAGAATACTTATGTTGTTGATCTAACAATAGGCCTGGAGGCCTGCTTTAAGAATTTTAGTTCCACCAAAAGGAATGAAATCAGAAGAATAGAAAAAAGCTCTGACATTAGCATCCAAATCAATGAGGGAATTGATTGGGATGAGTTTTATTATCATTATTCCAAAAACATGATGTCCAAAAATGCGCCGCTGTTGCCGAAAGAGCGGGTAAACTATATTTTTAAGACTTTTCATGATAAAAATAACTTATTGCTGATCAAGGCTGTGAATAAGGTTGATGGCGCAAGGTTTTATACCTGTTGTTTATTAAATCAAGGGATGGGCCTTTATTTGTTTGGCTCTTATGACCGGAGCGATAATCTGATCTCAAAAATGGTCCCCAAATATACTTTGTTTTTAGCTATGAAAAAAATGGCCGAGATGAACTATTCTTATTTTGATCTCGGAGGGATAGATCTTGCCGATCCACGAAAATCAGGTATTAATGATTTTAAAAAAGGCTTCGGAGGGATTTCGAGCTCTAGTCATTGTTTCCTTTTGGCTCGAAGGAACAATAGAATTCGCGCGAAAGCAATGGAAATTGTCTTAAAGCTTAAAGGCGCATGACGTAAAGAATATGAACTTAATACAAAAAAAGATTTATTTTAGCGTTTTTAGATTTTTTAAAATGGCCCCCATATTAAAGCTTTTTTTTTGTCCCAAAAAAACAGGGGTAAGATGCTTACTCTTACATCGCATTAATCTTGATGATTTAGCTCCGCTCAGACGCCTTTTAAAAAAAATGGATGATTCTTTTGGCTTTATTTCTCCGGCCGACTTTTTTGCTTATCTGCGTGGAGATAAAATGCTTGTTGGCAGCAAATTATTGCTTACGTTTGATGATGGTTTTAAATCTGATCGAATTGTCGCTGATCAAATTCTTAAAGAATTGGGCATCAACGCTGTCTTCTTTGTTTGTCCAAAAATTGTTGAAGCCGCAGATAAGGTGAGCCCCGAATTCAAAAGAATAGTTCAAAATAATGTTTTTAACGGGATAGAGCCTTCTCTGCTTACGACAAAAGATTATGATTTCATGAACTGGGAAGACTTGAAGGCGCTGGCCAATGATGGTCATACTATCGGTTCCCATACGTGGACCCATCAGCGGCTTTCGTCAATCAAAGATGTCAATGAGTTAAGAGCTGAAGTTGCCGCTTCAAGAATCGATTTGGAGACAAAACTTAACATTAAAGTTAATTGTTTCTCCTACCCTTTTGGAAATAATCAAAGCATTAATGCTTTGGCTTATGAAATAATGGTAAAACATTACGATTATTGTTTTACCGGCTTGCGCGGGGTGAATACTGTTTCTGTAAGGCCTCACCATTTATTTAGGGATAAGATTGAGATTGAGGCGGGTGATGAATTTAATCTCAATATTCTGGAGGGAATGATGGATTGGTATTATTGGCTAAAAAAGAGGGAGCTAAATAAGATTAGCGGGGATGAACTGTCCGCTGGGAGAAATCAGGGATGAAAACTGTTGTGGTAACTGGGGCCGATAGTTTTATTGGCCAGCATTTAATCAGCTTACTCGCTCTTGAAGATGGTGTCCAAATTAGGGCTTTAGTTCATGGCTCCGAGGGGAACGATAAGTTCAATCCAAACAAAATAAGCATAATAAAAGGAGATATCTTGGAACCTGATTCCTTAAATAATCTTCTGGTCGCTGGTTGTTCCGTAATTAATTTAGCCTATCTTTGGCACGGTGCCCAAGAAGAAAACTTGCAGGCATTATCTAATCTCGTCCAGCTTTGCCGCAAAGCTAAAGTTAAACGTTTTGTCCACTGCAGCACGGCTGTTGTAGCTGGTCGAGCGCGGGGGGATTTGATTACAGAGCAAACTCTTTGCCAGCCAATTGATGCCTATCAAAAAAATAAATTGGCGATGGAACAGTTTCTTTTTGATCAATTAATTAATGATTGTGAGGCGGTGATTTTAAGGCCAACTGGAGTTTTTGGCCCTGGAGGTAAAAACTTATTAAGATTAGCTGATGGCTTAACTCATGGAAATCGCTGGTTCAATTATCTAAAATCTTCTCTGTTTGGTCAACGTCGGATGAATCTTGTCTGTGTCGATAATGTTGTGGCTGCGATTAACTTCCTTTTGCAGATAGATAAAAGCATTAATCATGAGGTTTTTATTATTTCAGATGATGAATCTCCTTTAAACAATTACCGCGACTTGGAAACATACCTAATGCAGAAATTTGCAATAAATGATTACCTCTTCCTGCCTTTGTCTTTTCTGTCGATGTTCCTTCCTCTATTCCTTCGCCTGGCCAAACGAGCTAATCCCAACCCCAATGTCACCTATACATGCAAAAAACTTACCGACCTTGGTTTAATAAAACCGGTCACTTTTGAGCAAGGTTTAAATAAGTTTGTCAATTGGTACAAAAAACAATGAAGGTTTTAAATGTAAATTATTTGCTAGATCCTGTTGCGGGTGGCGGTATGGCCGAAAGGACCATCCGGATGAGTCGGGCGCTTGCCGGGGCCGGCATTGAATGTACTATTCTGTGCCTGGATATTGGATTGACCTCTGAATGCATAAATGACTTGTCTGGGATTAAAATTATTGCGTTCCCCTGTTTACTTAAACGATTTTTCATTCCCAAAATTTCTTTTAGATCTCTTCGTAATGTTGTTAACGAGGTTGATATTATACACATTATGGGGCATTGGAGCGTCCTCAATGCTTTGGTTTACCTATATGCGCGTAAATTTAAAAAACCTTACGTGGTTTGTCCGGCCGGGGCGCTTCCCATTTATGGAAGATCAAAATTATTTAAAATGATCTATAATTATTTTATCGGGAAAAAAATTATCAGTAATGCAGCCGGGTTTATAGCCGTTACAGAGAGTGAGAAAAACCACTTCCTGGCTTATCAAGTCGATCTTAATAAAATTACGGTTATTCCCAATGGCATCGATATTGATGAAAACAGCTTAATCAACGATAATTCTTCCAACGCAGAATATGGTTTGCCTAACTCCCCATACATTTTATTTGTCGGGCGGCTAAACAGTATCAAGGGGCCAGACTTGCTGCTGCAGGCCTTTTGTCAGGCCAAAGATAAATTGTCAAATTACCATTTGGTATTTGCCGGCCCAGACGAAGGGATGCTCGCCAACCTAAAAGAAATAGCCTTAGATGCCGGCATCCAGAAGCGAGTGCATTTTTTTGGTTATCTGGGGGGTAAAGCCAAAACGCAGGCTTTGCGGTCTGCCGCGTTGGTTGCGATACCTTCGCGGAGTGAAGCCATGTCTATCGTTGTTCTGGAAGCGGGCATTTATGGCATTCCCGTTTTACTGACCGATCAGTGCGGTTTCAATGTGATAAACAGCATCGCGGGAGGATTAGCGGTTGAGGCTTCGGTTGAGGGACTGCAAAATGGTTTAATCGAGATCCTCCCTGATCGCGAAAAATTAAAGTCACTGGGAAATAATCTTTATAAATATGTTCGGGCGCGATTTGCCTGGCCTGTTATAGTAAATCAATATATCAAGCTCTACGGCGAGATACTTAAACAGAGATGAAGATTCTAATTGTGACGCAATATTTCTGGCCCGAGAATTTTCGCATCAACGATGTGGCCGTCGGCTTAAAGGAAAAAGGCCATGATGTAACAATTTTGACCGGTATTCCAAATTATCCGCGTGGCCGCTTTTTTGCGAGATATGGTTTTTTTAAGAAAAGAACGGAGGATTATCATGGCATTAAAATTATTCGAATGCCTCAAATTCCCAGAGGCAGCGGCAGCGGGATAAGGTTGGCATTAAACTATCTTTCATTTGCTTTTTTTTCCAGTATTTTAGCTTCTTTTTATTTGCGTTCCAATAAATTTGATCAAATATTAGTGTATCAACTTTCCCCAATTACTGTTTGTTTGCCCGCGCTAGTCTTAAAAAAAATATTTTCTATCCCGATAGTGTTATGGGTACAGGATTTATGGCCGGAAAGTATTACAGCGGTAGGAGCTCTGTGTTCGAATCGAATAATTAAATTATTAGAGGCATTAGTTCGATTTATTTATCATAACAGCGATAAAATATTAGTTCAATCAAAAACCTTTCCAGCTGCCATAGAAAAATATGGAATTAAAAACGGTAAAATAACATATTTGCCTAATAGTGTGGAGGATTTTTATAAACCAATTAGTTCAGGTCGGGAGTTAGAAAATAAATTTGGTCTGGCGCAAGGTTTTCGAATCATGTTTGCCGGTAATATGGGGGTGGCGCAGGATTTCGAAACAATTTTGGCTGCTTGCGAGAAACTTAAAATATTTAAGGACATTCATTGGATCATTCTCGGAGATGGACGAATGAGGCCTTGGGTTGAGGCGCAGGTAGAAAAACGCGGGCTAAAAAACAATGTGCATCTGCTTGGCAGATTCCCGCCGGAGGAAATGCCTAAGTTTTTTGCACAGGCGAACATTATGCTGGTCACATTGAAAAATCAACCGATTTTTGCTTTGACCGTCCCAGCCAAAGTTCAATCATATTTGGCCTGCGCCAAACCGATTATTGCCGCTCTCAACGGCGAAGGAGCGAGGATTATAACCGAAGCCGGGGCTGGCTTGATCTGTCCAGCGGAAAACTCAACTGCCTTAGCTGACGCGGTTCTCAAAGCTTATCGTATGCCAAAAGAAGAGATTGATAAAATGGGATTGAACGGAAGAAAATATTTTGATGAAAATTTCTCAAGAGAAATGCTCTTAAACAGACTTGACGGCCTGATTAAGCAAGTGGTGGAAAATTGATGCAAAAAAAAGTATAATATGAGGGTGAAGAAAAAGGTTCTTATTTTGGGCGGGACGGGGATGATTGGGCATGTTATATTTCGCTGGCTTTCGACCAAGCCAGAATATGAAGTCTATGCGACTGTGCGAAGTCCGCAGGGAAGCTCTGAGCGTTTTCCCCAAAGCCTCCAAGCTAAAATAAAATATGATGTCGATACCGATAGCCTTGACAGCGTTATTCGCGCCCTGGCTTCGATCCAGCCGGATATTGTTATTAATTGCATTGGTTTAATAAAACAGCTTCCCCTCTCCAGCGACCCATTATCGGCAATTAACATAAATGCTTTGTTGCCTCATCGTATTTCACTGATTTGCCGCACGGGAAAGGCTCGCCTGATCCATATCAGTACGGATTGTGTGTTTAATGGCAATAAAGGAATGTATAAAGAAACTAATCCTTCAGATGCCGAAGACCTTTACGGGAGAACAAAATATTTGGGGGAGGTTAATTATCCTCATTGCTTAACCTTAAGAGCTCCGGCGATTGGACACGAACTAAAAGGCAAACATGGTTTGCTGGAATGGTTTCTGGCTCAGAATGAATGTGCTAATGGGTATAAGAATGTTAGGTATTCTGGCCTGCCGACAATTGAATTGGCCAGAGTGATCAGTGATTATGTTTTGCCCAACCAAGAAATTTCAGGGACTTACCATGTTGCCTCAAGGCCGATCTCAAAATATGATCTTCTTAAATTAGTTGCTAAAAGATACGGCAAAAAAATTAAAATCGTGCCGGTTGATGATATAATTCAAGACCGGTCGCTGGATTCTTCCGAATTCTCCGCCAAAACTGGATACCTGGCTCAAACCTGGCCCAAGCTAATTGACTCAATGTATGAAGATTATGCAAAACATTTAAAGGATTATGAAGGAACTATTTCAAGATAAGACAGTTTTAGTGACCGGCGGCACCGGTTCGATGGGGCAAACATTAATTCGCCGTATTCTTACCGGTAATTTAGGTGTCCCCAAAAAGGTTATTGTTCTATCCAGAGATGAGGCAAAACAGCATGATATGCGGATGTCATATCTACATAAACTTGTCTCAACCGATGAAGTGATTTATCGCAATTTTATGAACACGCTTGAGTTTCGGATTGGGGATGTCCGTAATTATGCGGATATTTGCGCGGCAGTAAAGAACGCGAATATAGTCATTAATGCGGCGGCCTTAAAACAAGTCCCCGTGTGTGAATACTTCCCTGTGCAGGCCGTTTTAACCAACTGTCTTGGCGCATACAATATTGTACGTGCCATTGAGGAAAATGGCTATCCAGTAGAAACTGTTGTTGGCATCAGTACAGATAAGGCCAGTAAGCCGGTCAATGTCATGGGAATGACCAAAGCGATTCAGGAAAAGGTTTTTACTTCGGCAAATATCTTGAATCCTAACACCCGTTTTATTTGTGTTCGTTACGGTAATGTTTTAGCTTCTCGCGGCTCGGTCATACCTCTCTTTCATGATCAAATACGAAATGGTGGCCCGGTAACAATAACCGTTCCCGAGATGACTCGTTTTCTCTTGAGCCTTGAGCAAGCTTGCGAAACCGTCTTTGCCGCTTTGCATGAAGCAAAACGTGGCGAAACCTATGTGCCTAATGCCCCATCGGCAACGGTATTAAATATTGTCAAAGCACTTATCGGTGATAGGAAGGTTGAAATTAAAGTTACTGGGATAAGGCCCGGGGAAAAAATGCATGAAATCATGGTTTCGGAAGAAGAAATATTTCATTGTGCCAAAAGGGGCAATTATTATGCTATTTTGCCCATGCTGCCAGAGTTGCTGGATAAAACTAAGACAGAAACCAATCATTTCCATAAAGAGTTTAGTTCCCAAGATAATGTTCTCGATCTTGCAGGGACCATTAAATTGCTAAAAAAACATAAACTTATGATTAAAGATGTGGATCTGTTGAGCCAAGAGGAACTATTGCGATGACCTTTGAAAGGAAGCTATGCCAATTAAAGTAATGACACTGGTCGGTACTCGCCCGGAGATAATCAAGCTCTCCCGAGTTATTTACGAGCTTGATCACAACACAAATCACATCTTGGTGCATTCAGGACAGAATTATGATTTTGAGCTTAATCAAATATTCTTTCAGCAATTAAATATCAGAAAACCAGACTATTTCCTGAATGCAGCTGGCGAAACAGCTGCGCAGACGATAGGAAATGTAATTACGAAAATAGATGATTTGTTTATAAAAGAAAAGCCAGATGCTTTTCTAATCCTTGGTGATACTAACAGCTGTTTGGCTGTGATCGCAGCCAAACGTCATAAAATCCCGATTTTTCATATGGAAGCAGGCAATCGCTGCTTCGATCTGCGTGTGCCGGAAGAGATCAATCGAAAAATTGTTGATCATATAAGCGATATTAACATGGTTCATACAGAACATGCGCGCCGATATCTTTTAGCCGAGGGGATAAGGCCAGAAACGATAATAAAAACCGGATCTCCAGTCAAAGAAGTTCTTTTGCATTATATGCCTCAAGTAATACAGTCTAAAATACTAGAGGAATTAATCTTACATCCGAGTGAATATTTTGTAGTCAGCGCGCATCGCGAGGAAAACATCGATAATAAAGAAAATATTGATGACTTATTGAAATTCTTGAATGCCATTGCTGATAAATACGGCAAAGTCGTAATTTTTTCAACGCATCCGCGCACGCGGAAAAGGTTTGAGGGGTTGAATGTGTTAGACGAAAATGAAAAAATTAAGTTTTTAAAACCACTTGGGTTCTTCGATTATATTTATCTTCAGATGAATGCCTTTTGTGTGATATCAGATAGCGGCACGATTACCGAAGAATCTTCTATTTTAAACTTTCCAGCTGTTACAATCCGCAATGCACATGAGCGACCGGAAGGGATGGATGAGGGCACGCTGATAATGTGCGGGCTTAAGGCAGACAGGGTAATAGAATCCATTGAAATTGTGACTGCCCAGCATTCTTCGGACACCAGACGGTTTAAAATTGTTGGTGATTATGACGTAGATAATGTTTCCAAAAAGGTTTTACGTATTATTTTGAGCTATACTGATTATATCGATCGCACTGTATGGCAAAAATGATTTGATCGGTCGTTTTCTTTCCTTTTCCTTAACATGAAAATATTTATTACTGGCGCTACTGGTTCGCTTGGGAATGAGTTATTGAACTTACTTAGGGGGTCTGGTAATAAGCTCATTATTTTTTCCCTTGATAAGTCTTTAAACAATGATAATTCAATTGAGAGTATTTCTGGTG
>JACRKD010000008.1 GCA_016215345.1 Candidatus Vogelbacteria bacterium
GTATGAGCTCACGTACACGTTGCCTCATTCGCGGAAAAAAGAAGGGATGATTTTGAAAATGGATACGGAACAGCAGGAATTATTCGATGTTATCCACAGAAAGTCGTGAAAGTCGCGGGTGCTGCATTGCGGAAGTCAGGCGACATACGACCCCCGAGACTGACCATGCGACTATTGAGTTGGTCCATGCCACCCTCCAAATTATTCATCCGCCCCTCGAGATGTTCAAACCTCTTGTCAACTTGTTCAAACCTCACATCGACATGCTCAAAACCATTTTTAACCATGACGGCTAGGTCATTTATCGTTACATCTTTAACTTTTTGGCTCCTCATAGCTAGATTATATGGTAGCTCAAAATAAAAACAAGAGAGTCTATTTCCTCGACGCCACGATCTGGGCTTCGAGATTCTTCGGGACGATGGCATACTCAGAGAACTCCATCGTATAACTGGCCCGTCCCTCGGTCATAGAACGAAGCGCTGTAACGTATCCGAACATTTCTGATAGTGGCACCTTAGCCTTTATAACTTTATTCTGTCCCCTATCTTCCATACCATCTATCTGTCCGCGCTTGGAACTTAAGTTACCGGTTACATCCCCCATAAACTTCTCCGGAGTAACAACCTCAACTTTCATCATCGGTTCAAGAATAACTGGACCGGCCCTTCTACAAGCCTCTTGTACCGCCATAGAACCAGCGAGCTTAAAGGCCATTTCCGAGGAGTCCACATCGTGGGAAGAACCGAAAGTCAACTCTACCGATACATCCATCATAGAGAACCCGGCAACAACCCCTCGAGACAAACCTTCTCTGACACCCTTTTCAACGGCTGGGATAAACTCTTGTGGGATAACACCTCCCTTAATTGAGTTTATAAATTCATAACCCTTCTCTCGTTTAGTATTTTTGGAAATTTTCGCGCCTTCTTCCAGCGGTTCGAGGGGCTTAACAGTTAGAACAGCGTGTCCATACTGACCCCTGCCCCCAGACTGTCTGATATATTTCTCTTCAGCCTCGGCGCGCTTAGTAACGGTTTCCCTGTAAGCCACCTGCGGTTTCCCGACATTGGCGTCAACATTAAACTCTCTTTTCATACGATCGACGATAATATCCAAGTGAAGCTCCCCCATTCCGGAGATAATGGTTTCCATGGTTTCTTCATCAGTTTTTATTCTGAAAGTCGGATCTTCATCGGAGAGCCTCTTCATAGCAAGCCCCATCTTTTCCTGATCAGCCTTAGTCTTCGGTTCAATCCTCATCGACACAACCGGCTCGGGGAAAATAATCCTTTCAAGAATTATCGGGTGAGCATCATCGCAAAGTGTATCGGAAGTTTTTGTGCTCTTGAGACCAACCATAGCGGCTATTTCCCCCGCAAAAACCTGCTTAACCTCTTCTCTATCATTGGCGTGCATTCGTAAAATTCTGCCCACTCTTTCTTTAGTATTGTTCGTGGCATTGTAGACATAAGAACCGGCTTCTATCGTTCCAGCATAAACTCTGAAGAAAGTTAATTGACCAACAAATGGATCCGCTTGCAATTTAAAAGCGAGCGCCGTAAATGGCTCGGAGTCAGAAGCCTGTCTGACAATCTCTTCGTTTGTATTTGGATCGAAACCCCTTACCGGCGGGATGTCTAGAGGCGACGGCAGGTAATCAACAACGCCATCGAGAACCAGCTGTACACCCTTATTTTTCAAAGCTGAACCGCAAAAGACCGGAACGATTCTATTGGCTATACAAGATTTTCTTAGAGTTTTCTTCAAATCGCTAATTGAGACCTCCTTACCCTCTAGATAATCACTCATAAGCGCATCGTCTTCCGCTACTACCTTTTCAACAAGCTCCGCCCTATACTTAGCCGCGGCTGCCTTTAAATTTTCCGGAACTCCGATCTCCTTAACCAGATTACCCATCTCACCTTCGAATAGATAGCCCTTCATTTTAAGAAGATCCACAATGCCCTCATGATTCTCCTCTTCACCTATCGGAATCTGCATCCTCACGGCATTCTTAGTTAGTCTGTCTAAAATAGTTTGATAAGAATGTTCAAAATTACCACCCATTCGGTCAAGTTTGTTTATAAAACAGATTCTTGGAACCTTTCCCTCGTCAGCATAGCGCCAGTTCGTTTCAGACTGCGGTTCGACACCGGCGACACCATCAAAAACGACAACCGCGCCATCAAGAACACGAAGGCTCCTCTTAACCTCAACTGTAAAGTCAATATGTCCGGGAGTATCAATAATATTAAAACGATGTTCAAAAGCTTTATCTCCTTTGGGCGCATAAGTAGGCACCCAAAAAGCGGTAATAGCGGCGGCGGTAATCGTAATCCCCCTCTCCCTTTCCTGCTCCATCCAATCCATAACAGTTGAACCCTCGTGCACCTCTCCAATTTTATGAGAAACTCCGGTATAAAACAAAACGCGCTCGGTAGTTGTTGTCTTGCCGGCGTCGATATGAGCTATTATTCCTATATTCCTAACCTTTTCGATAGGAGATGTGCGTTCCATATGTAAATATTACCACGCAAAATGGGCAAAAGCCCTGTTGGCCTCGGCCATCTTGTGTGTATTGTCCCTTTTCTTAATGGCATCGCCCTCATTTTTCGAAGCGGCAATAAGTTCATTTGTAAGTTTCTTCCTCATCGGCGATCCTTTCTTAGACTTAGCGGCCGCGACGATCCAACGCATGGCAACCGCGATCCTCCTCTCCGGCTTCAACTCTCTCGGTACCTGATAAGTCGCGCCACCAATTCTCCTCGACCTTACCTCCATCATAGGACCAACGTTGCGCAAGGCTAAATCGAAAACCTCTATGGGATCCTTAACCTTCGCAGCCTCCTTAAGATCATCCATAACCCCATAAACAATTTTTTCGGCCACATTCTTCTTGCCCCGTTCCATAACATAGTTTATGAACTTGCTTAAATCCTTGGACTTATACATGAAGTCCGCCGGCGGCATATTTCGATTGTTGACCTTTCGTCTCATTATATTTTAAGTTTTAGACTTTCTTAACTTTAGGCCTCTTCATACCATATAGACTTCGGCCCTTTCTCCTGGTTTCTACACCGGCCGAATCGAGAACACCCCTAACTATGTGGTATCTCATTCCCGTCAAATCCTTAACCTTTCCCCCTCTTATGACAACGACGGAGTGTTCCTGCAGGTTATGACCGATACCCGGGATATAAGCGGACACTTCCATGCCGTTTGTCAGCCTCACTCTAGCCACCTTTCGCAGAGCAGAGTTAGGTTTCTTGGGGGTTGTCGTCTTTACAACGACACAAACACCCCTCTTGAATGGAGACGGGTAAAAAATAGGTCTGTTCTTTTTCGTATTGAACCCCCTGGCTAAAGCGAGCGTTCTTGACTTCGCCTTAATAGGCTTTCGGGCCTTTCTAACTAACTGATTTATTGTTGACATATTGTAACACGCCACAGTTTAGTAACATGGGCGATATAGTTGTAGGCGATAATATAACCCGCCCTCAAAAAAATTGCAAGTAAAAACGTCCCGGATCATTGGGACGAGGTCACAAGAGGTGACAGAAGCGAAGATAGGCGAAAAATATAGGAGCTAAGTAGAGAACGCAGATTAGTCCGTAAACTATTATTGCCAGATTATAACCACGAGACGCGTCCTTCTCCTTGTCGCCACCTTGAGAAATTCTGCGATCCAGAATAGCTATCACAAGGAGGGAAAACATGGACTTAAACATTACGAAAAGAAACAGTCCGGCATGGTTTATAATCCAAAGAAGGTTGGCATTAACCTCACGGAGAATACCAAGATTTATACCGACAGCGGTCACAAAGGTATCAATAAGAGTTATGAGAAGCAGGATCCTTCCCTTGGTACTCACCCAAACCACCTCCTTCCATACCTTATTAGGTAAACAGATTCAGAGTGCTTCCTCCTTAATAGTGTCAGACAGAGTAATGTAACGCAAGCCAAATTTAGGTTTGACATCAACAATATTATATA
>JACRKD010000009.1 GCA_016215345.1 Candidatus Vogelbacteria bacterium
AAGCGTTGTCGAGCGGATTAGAGGCAATGAGCGAGAGACGCAAGAGAAGCTCAATAATTTGATTACGCTCTATCTTGACGGTGACATTCCAAAAGTAAATTATCTCGCCAAAAAGGACGAGCTTCTCTTGCAAAAAATCTCTCTCACTCACAAAATGGATTCCGCTCGACAGGAGAGAAAGAATTGGGTCGAACCTTTGCGGGAATGGATTTTGGATATGAAAAAAGCCACGCAATTGGTTTCCAACGACAACTTTTTTGAAATTCGTGATTATTTCAAAAAAGTTGGAACGAACCTACAATTGCGAGACAAATCCGTCTCCGTCTCATTTTGCCCGCCCACCGAATTCGCATTTGCTTGCAAGACAGATTCGGATTTCGCCCACCCCCTTCTCCTTACCGCGCGCAAGCGCGCGGGGGAATTTTCCGACCAAGTTATGAATTGTGCCCCCGAAAGGAATCGAACCTCCATCTCTCCCTTAGGACGGGATTGCTCTATCCATTGAGCTACGAGGGCAATGTAAACAAAATATACTTTATAATTGTTCTGCTCGCAAGACCAGGCATGATTTTATGGTGTAAATAATGTCGGGGAATTATTATGTAAGTTATCCACATTGTCGCAATTTGTTACGTTGTTACCGTTCTTTATGGTATAATATGACAGAAGTTTTTATTATACTAATCCATATTCATGTTGAGTAAAATTTTTAAGTTTTTTTTTGGTTTTTAGTGTTCTTGTTTTGGCGGTATTCTTCGGTGGCCTGTACCTTACGGGGCAGTGGTCTTTAGTCGGGGATCTTTTTAAAGATGATTCCGGGGCAGACAATATAGGGAGCGGCGATTTTCGTTCAGATGTTTTGTCTGAAGAGATTAGCAGAGAAGTGCCGATAATGCCTGGAGCGAAGTTTGATAATTCTCCGGAGATTTTTGATGGGCATTCGGCATTTTTTACATCAGACGAAGATCCATCAGTAATTAAAGATTACTATATAAGTGAAATGACGAAGAGGGGTTGGTCGAAAGACACAGAGTTTAATCAGGGGCCGATGATAGCACTTACATTTGAGAAGGCTGGAACTGAACCTCGAAAAAGTTTGTCGTTTGCAATTGGTGTCGTGCTTGGCGGTGGACGGGGTTTTACCGTAAATATCTTAAATCAATAATATCTCTTTTGCGGAAACGAGCATGGTTTATTGTTTAGTCAATTTGCGAACAAATTGATTTTTGTTATACTTCTAAATGAGTATGGAGGAAGATAAATTAGATAAAGTTATAGCCCTTTGCGAAAACAATAATAAGATTTTGAAGGGTATGCAGAGGTCAGCCAGGACGGGAAAGTTCCTTAAGATCGTGTACTGGACGGTGATAATAGGTTCGACAGTCAGCGCCTATTATTATCTCCAGCCATATATAGATGAACTAATGAGAGTTTACAATCAGATAAACTCTACCGCATCTAGAGTTGGTAGTCTGCCGAATATAGATGTAAATAATCTTCCGCCAGAGTTAAAATCTTTATTGAATAGGTAGAAAGGGAATATTTCTTAAGGAATAGAATATGACATTTGCCGAGGTAGCTCAGTTGGTAGAGCATGTGCCTGAAGAGCATGGGGTCGGCGGTTCAAGTCCGCCCCTCGGCACCAGTAGTAACTTGTTCATAATATCTTGTTCGACACGGCAACGATTGCCGTATTCGAGTCTTTATCACCTGTTCTATTTTTTCTAACCAAGCCACAGTTTTCACATTTCTGAATCAGTTTCGTCTCTTGTCCAAAAAGTTCTACCCCAATAGGCTCCATAAGACCGTGACAGGATTCTTTTCTGTCACCTGGATCTATATCCACATGTTTGCTCCAGAGGCACGACGGGCAGTGATTGGTGTACCCATCGCCAATTACCTTAACCCCGCAATGTCCACAAACGAAATCTTCAACTGTTCTTATAAATGTCATATGCGGTCGAGGGGAATCGAACCCCTATCTAATGCTTGGGAAGCACTCATTTTGCCACTAAACTACGACCGCAAAATTTTTAAAATTTAATATACTCTACAAAATCGTCCCAAAAAGATTTACCATCAAAATTCTCCGGCAGATTACCACGATCGGTTGCACTGGCGACATCCACGAGAACCAGCTCACTCTCGCCATCCTTAGTTATCTGATACTTGCTCCGAAGCTCTGCCTCGATACCCCTGTCCGTACCTAAGACTTTTAGTTGATTGACTAAATACTCTTTTCTAGTAACCAAGTTATTGAGCCTTTCCTCCGACTCTTCCCTATTGATTCTAGCCATTCTATCTTTTTTGTAAACTTCCCAAGTCGACCTTAAAACAACAAAAAAAACAGTAATTAAAATAAGGGCGAGAACCGGCGAACAAAATCTGCGCCTTAAACCCATCCTATGTCCTTGTAAATATCCCACAAAAATATTATATTACATCTATTATGTTATTCATAAAAGGGAACCGAAAAAGAGTTAACACCGTGTGGTCAGTAATCTGTATACTGATCGCGATCAGTATGGTGGTTCTTTATATCCCCGGAATTTTCCAATAATCACGGCGCGACAAAAGAATTACTCTGATTTCATGACCTCAAGAAAAACATCTTGGGGAATATTAACCCGACCCAACCCCTTCATTTTCTTCTTGCCTTTTTTCTGTTTCTCCCGTAACTTCATTTTTCTTGTTATGTCGCCACCGTATAGATAACCGGCGACATCTTTCTTCACACCAGACATCGATCTGGAGGCGATAATTCTGCCAAGCGCCTGCGCCTGAATCTTGAAATCAAAAAGCTGTCTGGGAAGGACATTCTTGAGTTTATCTACTATCGCTTCCGCTTCCGCTTCCACCCGTCTCCGGGCAACCACTCTGGAAAATGGAAGTTCTAATTCATTCGCGATTATCACATCCAAACGAACGACGTCCGATACGCGCATTCCAATCAACTGATAGGAGATGGAGGCGAAGCCAGATGAGACACTCTTCAGCTTGTCAAAAAAGTTCCTCATAAGCTCGCGAAGCGGCATTTCAATATCTATCGAGTTTCTTTTGTCACCGAAGACTTCCGTCTCTCCAACAACGACCTCGTGATCATGAAATATCTGCATGATGGACCCTAAATACTCCGGTGGTGTTATTATTTTGGCCGAAATCCATGGCTCATATGTCACCTTTTTTACGGAATCATCAGGAAATTCGGCCGCAGTGCGTACGGTTTCTCTCTTCCCTGTCTCCAGACTCTCAATCTCATAGGAAACCGTCGGCAAAGTAACAACGAGGTTGAGACCAAATTCTCTTTTTAACCGTTCACTAATTATCTCCAGATGAAGCATACCCAAAAACCCGCACTTGAATCCTCTCCCCAGAGAGGTAGAGACCTCTTCTTCGTAAGCAACTGACGCATCAGACAATTTTAATCTCTCCAACGCTTGACGCAGTAAAACGAAATCATCTTGGCTTTCTGGGTAAACAGAGGCCCAAACTACCGGCTTGGGCTCCATATAGCCCGAGAGTGGGGAGAGTGGCCTAGTCTCGAAAGTCAAGGTATCACCCACCTTAGTCTTGCCAATCTTTTTTATACCGGTAACAATATAACCAATCTCTCCGGGACCTAAAACTTCCACCGACTTTTTCTCCGGTGAAAAAATACCTACCTCAACTGCCTCAAAACTCTCTCCGGACGCGGCGAAAATTAGCCGATCGCCTTTTCTGAATGAACCATCGAATACCCTCACAAACACGATCACCCCGCGGTGAGACGAATATTCGAAATCAAAGACCAACGCCTGGCCACTTTGTGTATTCACAAAAATGTCTTTTGGCGGAGGAAATCTCCTAATAACCTCCTCTAGTAAAAGCGACAGGCCTTCGCCGGTCTTTCCAGACGTTAGAACCACCTCTTCCGGGCTACAACCAAGCAGAGCGACAACTTCTTTAGCTACTCCGGGGACATCCGCCGATGGCAGATCGATTTTGTTTATAACAGGAATGATTGTAAGGCTACTCTCTTTGGCCGTGGAGAGCGTCGTGAGAGTTTGAGCCTGTATGCCTTGAGTCGCATCCACAAGAAGAATTGCTCCTTCAACAGCCCTGATGGCCCTGGAGACTTCATAAGAAAAATCTATGTGTCCGGGGGTGTCTATGAGGTTAAGAATATATGGCACCCCGCCAAGAGTGTAGGCCATACGTACGGGCTGCATTTTTATAGTGATACCTTTTTCACGCTCAAGTTCCATGGAATCCAATACTTGGGCTACCATCTTTCTTTTCTCTACGGTTCCAGTCAATTCAAGCATCCTATCCGCCAGAGTAGACTTCCCATGGTCAATGTGGGCAATGATAGAGAAATTTCTAATTTTTTCTAACTCCATTAACGTTCCTTGACGGGCAACTTGCTCCTCTTTTCGGGTTCCGCGTTTGCGCCAAGGCCATCTAAGGCGCCCCTGCCGGATCTCAAATTGTTCAATATATCATCAACCTCCTTATTGTCAGGATTAAACTTAGCAATATCTACAAATTCGGCGATGGCCTCCGACACCTTTCCCAGTTTACTGTAACTTAAACCCAAGAAATATTTGGCATTGGAATAATTCTGTTGAATCGAAGTCACCTTCTTAAGCGTGTCCACGGCCCCAACATAGTCCTTTCCCAAATACTTAAGGAAACCGAGCTGGAACTGCACACCGGCATCGTTTGGCGAGAATAAGACAGCTTGTTCAGCCTTGGCCACCCCCTCTGATATATTGCCTTGCGAAACATAAATCTGCGAAAGAAGGAAATAAGCTTCGGTATAATTACTCTTCTTCTGTATCGCGGAATTGATGTAATCCTTAGCCTTAGTCAAATTGTTATTGGCGACTTCAAGGCGAGCCAGACTCAAGTCAATCGCCGGGTTGTTAGGATTTAAACTTCTTGCGGTATTGTAAGAATCAGAAGCCAACTTGTAGGCATCGGTTATAGCCTTAAGAGGAACTACGACCTCTCCAACTCGGCCAAGGGCCATCCAATTGAGATAGTTCGATTTATTTATATCGACGGAACGTCTGGCGGCACCGGATGCCTGGGATAATGTAGTCTTTACTGCTTCCACCAGTTTATCTTGAGGCATATCGGAACTACCAAAGAGTGACTGAAGTCTCGCAACCTCTATACTGGAAAGGGTTCTATAATAAAGATCTTGTTCGTCATACTGGATGGCCCTAATTAGGTTTGTTTCCGCGTCGGTAACATTCCCAGAAACATTTACAGCGTATAGGCCTTGTCCATAATTATACAAGGCAGAGTACTTTCTAAACAGAAGGTAACCGGCCGAGACGGAAGAAATAAGCAAGACAACAACCAAAAGAACGGAGACAAAACTTAACCTCGGGTCACTCAAGAAAGAGAACTCATAATTCCTTATAACGCCCTCCTTAGCGAGAACCGCCATAAACACACCACTTAACACAAACGTAAGAACCAGTACCGCGGTGTCTGTAACGTAAAAGACAGAAAACACCCAGAGATAAAGAGAGGCGAGAGCAGAAGTTAAAACAACCGCGCGAGAACTATTGTTTTCGAACCTAAAAAACACAGCCCTGAAAGCTAGGTACAGGAGTGAGAAGACAAACAGAAGCCACGACACGAGACCCACGAGTCCAAGTGTGACCCCATTTGAAACAACCCGTCCGTAACCCACATTAAAATCAGTTCCCCAAAACGCAGTATCGTTAACACCAGCCGGTTTTAGGGCCGCCCAAGACAACGAAAAGGTATTAGGGCCGGTTCCAAACCACGGGTTCTGATCTATGGCTTTTCTGGTTAGATCCACCGTCGACTGCCAAGACGGCCTCACCTCAAAAGGGAAAATATTAAACCTATTCTTTAGAACCTCCCCGTTGGTACCAGAAGTAAAGAACAGTGTGGCTGATAAAGCCACAATTACTAGAGACGGCTTGAGAAATGTATATAGGTCAACTATCCTTGGGGTATCGAGGGAATCACGATCTAATCCGCGAAACAGGGCGCCACTGAACGCAAGTCTGTAAATATACAATATCAGTGAGAAAATTCCGACTGTCAACCAGACAAAATCATAATTTACAATGGCGGTCATCAAAACGGAAACAACAAGCACTGTTGTGAACAGTCTCTTTAATCTCGAGCTTAGACTGAAAAGCTCCAAGCAGGAAAGGGATGTTACTATCCCAAGTCCAAATAGGATGCCCAGATCGTACCACTTACCGACAACGCTATTAATCATCCCGCCACCCAGAAAACTGCCGCCAGAGAAAAGCTGAATCAACTCCGTAACAGCGACAATCGCAAGCGCCGTTAAAAGAGAAGCGTATAGATAGACCAATCTTTTCACCGATTCAAAGTAAGTTGAAGACAGAAATACGGCGACAAAGAACACCAGTATCGCAATAAGTGTATCCTGCTCATGTCCAACTCCGAATATTGAAGAGGCTACGGATGGAGCAAGTATCGAAGATAGAACCGTCGTGCCTACTATGCCTAAGCTAGACCAAAATACAAGCCCTCCGGGAAAAATAAAACGTCCATCTTCAAGCCTGGTTACAAGCCAAAGGGCGAAAGCCAGAAGTGTTCCACCTGTAAAAATGGCCTTTTTAAGAAATTCCGATGGAAAATTAGAAGAAGGGAAAAATCCAACAACCACCAAAAATATCATAGCCAAAAACACCGCGAGTGATAAACTTTCTACGAATGGTATTCCTCTCCTAAAAAACAACAAGCGACGAACGTCCCCGTCTACCGACTCTTCCATCTGTGCGGGGAAAACTTCTTCCATCTCGTCTTCTAGAACGACCTCAATATCGTCAGAAATTTTCATGTCTAAATCTTTTTTCATAATATAATGTAACCTGCTAATATATCTCACATGCTATAATAATAGCGCAACTTTATCAAAAGACCAACGTGTGTACAAGTTGCAACGTAGCTTTCATATTCTTGCCAATATTTCTATATAGTGGTATAATCGATTAGTCTCTATATTGGATGATTGCGCCAATTTTGTAACCACCTTCGGTGGACAAAGTTGGTGAAGGAAAGTCCGAACACTTCTCTGCCTCCGGCAGAGAGCAAGGTAGTGGGTAACACCCACCAGGGGCGACCCTCGGGATGCGAACAGAAACGACCCGGTTAAGTCCGGCTGAAACGTGCTAAATTCCTATCCAAGTGCAAGGCCGTACTCCAATGCTATGCATTGGTTTGTGCCGCTTGATCCGTCTGGCAACAGACGCGACAGATAAATAATCGTCGAATACAGAATTCGGCTTATAGATATAGAGGCAATAAACAAAAGGCCCCGGTATTGCCGAGGGTCTTTTGTTTATTTATTATCCGCCCTCTGGTCGCCAGTAAGAGGATCAACCTCGCAAAGTCCAGCCACGCAGGCCAACTCCTTCGCGCCCTTGGTCTGATCATCATATTCATATAAAATCAACTTCGAGAAATCGATCTTAGGAAACTTTTTGGCCAGCTCATTATATTTCTCTTCTGTAATCTCTTCATACGGAGCCAATCTGTAAACATGGTCATTCCTGGGCAGGAACGACAATCCACCGATCATATCCCAATTTTCGTAAACCCAACTACCGGCCTTGAACCACTCGTCGCTACTAACGGAAATAGTGACCGATGGATTATGTTCAGTAAAGTTTTCTTTTATCATTTTCCAGTATTCAAGCTGATCAAGCGCCGTCAAATCGTTCTTTACAATAGCCCCCTTGGGTGAAGCAATCGGAAACTCCAAAACAAAGGCGGTGGCATTTTTTTCATCCTGTCCGACTTCGGGAAAATAAGGCACACCGGTATCACGAAGCATCATAAATAGCGGATTATGGCTTTCTATCCTAACCCTCCTTATATAGAACTTGGCATGCCTCGGATGACATCCGGAAGCGCAGTTGAAAAGTTGCGACCCCTGCCCCGAAGGTTTAACACAGGTTATGGCGGTAGAGGGATTAACACCGAATTTCTTGGCATACTTTTTGTTGGTCTCGATGGCCACGTCCCGAAGTCTCTTTAACGTGTCCGGGTTACGTAGCGCCTTGCAATCCCAATGCCCATCGATCGAAACACCGAGAAGAGCCTCCTCGTCGCAATTCTTCTTCCACTCTTTGGACAGATATGGAAAATAGGTTAAAGATGCCTGGTACGTACCGAGGATGGTTGCAACTCTTACCTTATCAATAAGGGTTGATTCGGTATCGCCAGCCCTCGCCACAACTTGGGATAAATTACAAAATTGTTTGGACTTAAGAATGATCTCCCCACAAGGATTAATCCCAGCCGTCTCCGCGTCTTTCTCAAACACCTTCCACCTCCTCGCCGGAACCTGTTTCTGTAAACTGCCTCGATTAAAAATACCCCTTTCGCCAGAACCGGACTTAACAAGATTTATCCACTCTTCCAAAAATTGAGATACTGTGGGCTTTTCATTATAGGCGACCGAGTTGTTTGCCATACTCCTCTCCGGATGCGAAAGATAAAACTGGCCATTCTTGGCGTCTCTCATCTCAAAATCGTCCAGTTCCGAAAGTGAAATAAGGGCGCTCCTTCTCGCTCCGCCCATAACTACAGCCCCTCCGGTCTTACACACCATATCGTGAACATCAAGAGTCGTAAGATGCCTGCCCTGTCTAGACAACATCTTTCCTCGCGAAAAATCCAGAAGCGCCTTAAGCGGTTCCGGTCCGGAAGCGCGGCTTCCCATAGTTTTTAGTCTTGCGCCCTGTGGCCTCACCTTACTGTAGTCAAAAGTTATATCTTCACCGCTAGACCATGTTGTCAGCCCCAACACGAAGGCATTCGCCCACCCCTCCTTACTATCTTCGATGACGTGCAGAGAAGCCTTCTTTTTTATTTGTCTCTTTATTATTGGAAGAAGTTCAACATTCTGTCTCTCGGCCGAAAAACCGATCCCAGTTCCACACATCAAAACGTACATAATCTCTCCGAAGTCCTGCCACTTTGTCGGCACTATAAAGGCGCAGTTGTAAGCACAAACATTCGTAACTTCGGCAGCAGAGCCAGCGGCCCAAAGCAGTCTCATTGAGCCAAGGGCTTTCATATTTAGCATATAATCACGAACCTCTTTGTATTCCGATTCCGATAACTTATTGCCAAGTTTGGATCTCATAAAATCGTTATATCTATCTATCGTCTCGGCCCAAGTTTCCCTGCGCCCTTTCGCGTCCATCCACTTCGAATATGCGCTATAAAACAGGTATTCGGAAAGCTGATTTTGAAAATATTTCTGGCTCTCTATGACAGCCTGCCTTATACTCGTTGGCACAGTCCCCCCCCTTTGTCTTCTGGCCTCTGCCCTTTTTTCTCGATAAAGAATATAGGCCTTTGCCGTCTTGACAAAGTTCATAAGTATGAGCTCGTTCTCCACGATATCCTGAATCTCCTCTACGGACGGAACATAGTCCTTATCACCGGCAGCGACACGAAGAATCTCTTTAACGACATTATAGGCAATAAATCTTGGGTCACCCTCCTTACCCTCTTGAGAGGCGACCATGGCCCTGGAAATAGCGTTCGTAACTCTGGAAATATCAAAATCCACAACTACACCGTCCCTCTTCATGACCTTTCTTGGCATCTTGGCAGGCTCTCTCTTGGTAAGCTTCCTTTCTTCGCCCATTTTTATAAAAAGTTAATTAATATGAGTACATTCTAACCTCTAACTCGCAAGAAAAAATTGTGGATAACCAAAAAAAGCATCCTACAAAATAAATTGAAACGAATGTAAAATATTTGTTCCAAAAAAGCTATTTTTTGGAACGTAAAAGGAATGTCAGAAATGTCAGACCGACAAGATATCCAAAAATGACATCCGAGAAATAGTGGACGTTGAGATACAACCTACTAACCCCAATGAGTACGACAAGAACACCAAGTGAAAGACGAATGATCTTCTTTCGCTTGAATTTGGTCTTTGGAATATAATAAATGAGAAAACCGTATACAAAAATAGATGCGGCATGCCCACTGGGGAACGAACCATCTACCTCGCCCAGGATAGAGGCGGCAAACGGTCTTGGTCTGTTTATAAACCATTTTATGAAAAACACCGACAGCTCATTTAGTAGAAAAAAGGCGACAAACCTCTTTGCAGGCTCCTTATCTTTCTTTCGCCAAAGGCAGTAGACTATATAGGCGGACACCAGAACTATAACAGCTGTACCACCCAGCTTCGTTATAAACAAAAAAAACGAAAAAGGACCAGGATTATATAGGTTTTCTAGAATCGCCTCGATACTATAGTCCAAAGATATAACCGCCTCAAGCATCGCCATATTTTAACACAAAAAACAGTCTCTGTAGAAAAAAGTAATCCACAGATATACATCCGCAAACTTTACAACATGATATAATGTATATTGTTATTATTAAAGTTAATTAAATAAAAGTATGATGACTTGCGAAGGTGGAAAAAAATGTTGCAAGATCCACTGGCTTTCATGGGTCTTGGTTATTATCGGCGGGTTAAACTGGGGTGTTGTAAGTGTGGGCCTTTTTCTCCCTGACTACTTCAATTTTGGAGCCATTCATATGCTCCTTCAAAGCCTACCCCTGTGGGTTTCAGGTATTGTATACCTATTGATCGGTCTATCAGCAATCATAATGATCATCGGCTGTAGATGCAAAAGCTGTTCGACAGGAAGCCAACAAGTACAATAATAACCACGAAATCAAAGAGGATAGACTAAAAAGAAGGCCTGACCCCCTTCTTTTTAGTCTATATTTCCTTGCGATATATATAGAACACATCATCACCATTGGAGTTGCGAATAGTTACCCCCTCGGCGCCGTTCGAAAGCGCCCTATCGTTACCATCCGGGACCTTATTATTTATAAATATAAAATAAGATTTCGTAAAGCCTCCCCTTTTAAAGAAATCAGCCCCTCTCTCTTCCAACATGCTAAAGTAAGTTGAGACCGACATTATCGGCCAACCGTGAAAAATGTGAAGGCGATCCAGTGTCCAAAGTTTGCCGGCTTTATCAAAGTTACCGCCCCAAACAATAAGGGCAGGGTAAGGCTCAGCCCCTGAATCTATCGCCCCAGTCACCGCCTCATCTCGGATGCGACTTAAAAAATCGTACTTCAGATCAAATGTCAGAGCTGGCACCTTACCCTCAAGCTCCTCATCTAAAAATTTACCAAGTTCATTATAGCCCCAGTTATAGTTTTCAAACCGAAGTCTTGACCAAAAAGTATTCATCCCACCAACCGGATAAAGCGCTATTTGGCTATTCCACGAGTAAAAAATTTCGAACCCCAACAATACGGAAAAAACAATAACAATGGAAAATTTTAGAAACTTGGAAACGGAGTGTCCAAGTAAATAACCGTAGGCATTATATAGAGAAAGACCGATGGCAAGCGCAATAAATGGCGTAAGCATGGTTAAAAATCTAAACTGCGGACCGATAAAGAGCATAAGAATTGCAACCCAACCGAAAGATACCAAGAAAAATCTCATCCCACCGCCCGAATATCCAGTGTTTCTGGAAGGTTCAACCTTGAAGAAAAAGCGGTATATAAAGAACACAACGGAAAGCGCAAGAAGAAGAATAAAAATCGGAGAATTTGTTGCAAATAAGTTTGGCAAGTAAACCATCAGCCTGTCGGTCATACTACCAATCTCTTTCCCCGGTTGAACCGGCCACTTTGCCGGCCTGTCCCCCATCATAGCGGATATCTGAAAGTCGAAATGACCCACGGCGCGGTACATCTCTATGTTGTAAATAATTACAGGAGAAAATGTGACGATAGCCCAAAGCCCGCCAAGCCAAAATCTTCTGTTTTTGAGATAGCCCCTCTGCCAGATAAGCGTATAGGTTAAAATAATCGGGATAACTATTCCAACGGTGTATTTAGTGAGAAGCCCAAAACCTAAAGCCAAACCAGAGTGCAAAAAATATTTATCATTTTTATCGGACCTAAAGAAGTAATAAAGCGAGAGCAGAATAAAAAATATGACATAAGATTCCTGGAGGCCTATTCTAGAGACATAAACGTGGTTCACTGTAGTTGAGAGCAAAAGCGCAGATAACAAACCGGCCTCAACCGAAAATAAAAGTGTTCCGAGCAGATAAATTAGGAAAACGGAACCGAGGCCAAAAAGGACAGATGGAAGTCGAAACGCGACGCTGTTTTCCCCAAATATCCGCATAAAAACATGCTGGATCAAAAACACTATTGGTGGGTGGTCATGGAAAGAAAGGCCGGTCCACCACGGGATCCCGCCATCTGACTTATCGAACCATTCCAAGGGCGTCGTCTGGAAATCGCCCTCATCGAAATCGAGCATCTTAATCGCGCGGAACGCAAGTAAAACTTCATCACTTATCGCGTCTCCCCTATTTAACCCATACAAACGCAGGAATCCCGCCAAGACAAGAATCACGAGGAGTATATAACCGGCGTACTTTTTGTTCATATTATTGTTCGAGAAGAAGCTCGCCCCACTTCTCATGCATCTTTTCTACCAATTCCCGCAAACTTTTATTCCCGCGCATTTCAACAATCAGACCCATCATCTCATCTGCCACTTCCGCAGAAACAATACCAGAAATCATCAATCGTAAACTTCTATCGCTAAGCGGTGGAACAAAATAATCCTGAAGTATCTTGTGCCACTTTTTTAAATTCTCCTCCTTAATTCCAAATTCCCTCTCCTCCGGTAAAACAGAGTTAAAATAACCTGCCGCCTTATCCCAGCCCGACACTTTTTCATAAAGAATTTCGTCTTCGAAGGTCTTTAAGGCTTGAGTGTTAAACTTAGAAGCGGGAATTTTATTATAAATGTCATTCCTAACCACATAAGCCTCTCGAACTGTATCCACAAGGCTATGGTATTTCATTCCCGCCATAAATGAATTCGTCTCGGCCAAAACATCAGCCAAGGATAGCCCGACAAAATGAGTTTTTTCTCGTGGAATTACACCCAAATATCTAATATCCGGGAAAACCGTGCCAATTAAAAAATCCTTTCTGTTAAACCGTGGAAACAACTCGTCAGCAACCCTTTCGCTTAAAACTATATGAGTGATCTGATTGGCCATAATTTGGCGGAGAGAGCGAGATTCGAACTCGCGATACCCTTTCGGATATACTACCTTTCCAGGGTAGCCCATTCGACCGCTCTGGCATCTCTCCAAAACATACAACCGTCAGCTAGTTTAACCATCCAATATACTAAGAATCAACAACCCCGCGGCAAGCCGACGAGGTATGGTCTGAGGCATGACCTAAACGAATAATCTAAGCTGACGTGGTTCCTCTGACCTCGTCTTTCCTTGATTGGCGACATATCTTTCGACCGCTTTCCAATCTCCCCGC
>JACRKD010000010.1 GCA_016215345.1 Candidatus Vogelbacteria bacterium
AACCTGTCTCTTGGCGAAAAATTAGTGCGCGCCAGCGCGCCAAAAATTCTGAATTCGTTGGGGAAATTCGGCGGGAATCCTTGGGACGCGCTTCGCGCGTCCCGCATTTTGGCTTCCAAAAAACCGATGAGTTCCCTACTGTGATCGATCGGAGAGCTTTTTCAATGTCTTACTATAATTTACGACCGTGGATTATAGTAAGACATTAAGGATATTAAAAAAGCCGCCTAAGTTGCGGCTACGAGTATGGGTATTAACTTTTGGGATATAAGGCGGAGATAAGTCGTCTCCTGTCAGTTCGCACGTTTCCGTTCAGCTTTACGACTCTATACGGAACATCGGCTGGGACAACAAATTCACTGGCTCTCTCACAGAGCTTTTCTTGTTCGGCAGGGTCAGTTATCCCTCTACCAACAAGGTTACGCCTCAACACTGCCTCTGACTCAATTCGGAGCAAGATGATGGAAAGGTTTATCTCGAGGCGCCTTTTCCAGAGTTCTTTGGCGCCTCTCGGCGTTATCGCGAATATGCCATCTCTCACCCCTAAGACTTCGCGAATAGAATCCATCGACGAACCATATAGCTGTCCGTCATTTTGATCATGCTACAGGAATCGATGTCCCCTTAATCCGTTTCTGAACTCCTTCTTTGAAATAAAGTTGTAAGACATGTGATCTCTCTCGTCGCGGGGAGCTCTCGTCGTGGTGTTTTTCACCCTTCCCAAGCGGCTACCGTATGTTTCTAGAAGATAGTCTATCCAGAATGTTTTCCCAACGGCTCTTGGCCCCATGAGCGCTATAAGTCGGTTTTTACCCCTAAGGTCCGCGATCAGGTCGCCATATTTCGGCAGGAGACCTTTGTAGAAAGTTTCTCATTCAGGATCGAAATTTTGGAAGCAACGGATTTCCACGTTCCGGTTTAGCTTTTGCATTTCGATCGCTACCTTGAATTCGCCCATGGCTCCTTCTGATATTCCGAATATCCAAACCGCGTCGCACTGCTTCATGTTTATGAGGAAACTTAGTGTCTTAGCTCTGCCTAGTCCAATTTCGAAGTCTTTAAATGACGCGCCGCGCCTATGATCAAACGGAGTGTACCCCTGCCTGCGGATAGATTGCAGTATCTTGTCCCAGGCTTCCATGTTGAATCTCGACGGAACGATAGGGTAAACGATTTTTCCTACCATGCGACACCTCTCAATTGTCGGCAGACTCAAATACCGCCTAGATAATTAAACGTTCAGTCTATAGAAAATTTTACCTGTTCTGGATACTTCTGTTAATATTACGTCTTTTCAAAAAGGTGGTATTATATTCTTTGGAGGTGATTCGAGTGGAAAATGTTAGACCGACGATATGGCGATGCTTCGTTCGGTTCTATGGGGTTAATAGTCTGAAGAAGGCAATGTCTCTGGCCAAGAGATTGATCGATAGGTTCTCCTCCGTTGAAATCATCGGCTGGAGCGAATCGGAGAAACATGTAATCCGCATTGTTATGCATATTCCCGAAGATTTTATCATGGACACTTATTCCCTCCCTGGCGTCTCTATGCTTATTGTAAAAGATGGGAATTGTCCCGCTACTCATTACGAAATCAAACCTATGGTTGGACAGATAAAGTTGTTCTCGCCCTATAACCGTCGAATCTCTCGACGGCTTTTTAATATGACTTGACACAGATGTATTAATAGTATATACTATTATAGTCAATCAAATATTCCGCTACTGCGGAATAAGGCTCGAACTTCTATTAGTGTCACTTATTTGACCACGAAGATGTCGGGTCAGATAAAGAAATTTATGACACAAAATACACAAATTAGGCATTTAGCGTTTAGTGAACTTGGATTGGCTCCTGTGCTTTTGGATGCCGTTGGGCGCTGTAAATTCAGTACCCCAACTCCGATTCAGGAAAAAACTATCCCTATCGCGACTAAGGGCGAAGATATTATAGGCATCGCTCAAACCGGTACCGGAAAAACTCTGGCCTTTGGTTTGCCCATGATTCAACAGTTGGCCATAAAAAAAGGTATGGGGTTGGTTATCTTGCCAACAAGAGAGCTTGCGATACAGGTTGATGAGACCTTAAATAAGATAGGCGCTAGCATGGGTCTTAGAACTGCCATAATCGTTGGGGGCGCCGCTATGGGTAACCAGATATCTATGATTAGAAAGAACCCTCACGTTATAATCGCGACTCCCGGACGGCTTAATGACCACCTGGAACACAAAACTATAAATTTATCTACCGTTTCGGTTTTAGTTTTGGATGAAGCCGATCGGATGCTCGATATGGGTTTTGAACCGCAGATTAGAAAAATTCTGGCGGTTGTTCCCAAGGAGAGACAGACTATGCTTTTTTCCGTGACCATGCCGGATAAGATAAGATCTATGGCGCGTCATTATATGAAGACTCCGGTTTCTATTGAAGTCGCAGCCGCGGGAACTATGGCCGAAAACATTACACAAGAACTATATTTTGTTACGAAGGATGAGAAGCTAAATTTGCTTCATAAACTGCTCTCTAGCCATCCGGGCAAGGCCTTGGTTTTTTCTCGAACCAAACATGGCGCTAAGAAGTTGGCGATAAAATTGAAAAATATGGGATACACCGCAGCTGATATACACTCTAATAAATCGTTATCTCAAAGGAAGGCAGCCCTGGACGGCTTTAAAAAAAATCAATTCAGAATTTTGGTTGCGACTGATATCGCGGCCAGAGGAATAGATGTGCATGATATTGTCCTCGTTGTAAACTATGACTTGCCGGATAATCCGGAAGATTATGTTCACAGAATCGGCCGTACCGGAAGAGCCGGTAAATCGAGCAAGGCCGTTTCCTTCGCGGAACACAGCCAGAAGTATGACGTTAAAGAGATTGAAAGGTTGACCAAGAAAAAACTGCCGATTATTTCTTTGATCTCCTAAGGAAGGCGGGGACGGAAGACCAGTTTTCTTCCTCCTCTTCGTTGCCGCCGAAAGATATTGCCGGCTGTTCTTCTTTGCCGTCCTCTTTCTTAAAAGTTTTGTTTTCTCCAGCGAACTGCTTTTGGTTATTACCTTGAGTTGGGGGTTCTGCGTGTTCAGCTTTTTCCTTATGTGATGAAGCGGTAAGAGACTTGGTGAAATTATTATTCGGGAAGCCTGTAGCGATCACTGTTACTCTGATCTCATCTTTCTTAAGTTTTCCGTCTTTGATTGCGCCAAAAATTACTTTGGCATCCGGATCGATAGACTCCGTAATAACCTTAGCGGCCTCTTGGATTTCAAACATCGTCATGTCGTCTCCGCCGGCGATGGCGAAGAGGACGCCCCTGGCTCCTTCGATAGAAATGTCCAGAAGAGGGGAGTTAATGGCGGCTTTTGCGGCCTCTTCAGCCCTGTTTTCACCTACGGCCGAACCTATACCCATTAGAGCCGAGCCCGTGTTTTGCATGATGGCTTTTATATCGGCAAAGTCCACGTTTATTATACCGGGTGTTGTGATTAGGTCGGATATACCCTCTACGGCTTGTCGTAGAACTTGGTCGCACATGGCGAAGGCTGATAGGCAGGTTGTACTCTTGTCTATTATACCAAGTAGCCTATCGTTAGGTATGACTATCATGGCATCCACTTCAGACCCGAGGTTCGCGAGACCCTCGCTCGCGAGTCTCATTCTTTGGGACCCCTCAAAGAAAAACGGTTTGGTAACTACTGCTACCGTTAGCGCGCCTTGTTCCTTGGCGGTTTTCGCAATGATTGGCGCGGCCCCCGTCCCTGTTCCTCCACCCATACCGCAGGCTATGAACACCATATCAGCCCCCTTTGTTATCCCCTGAACTTCTTCAATGGTTTCTTCTGCTGCCCTTTTCCCAACTTCCGGGTTCATGCCCGTTCCCAATCCGCGGGTTAAGTTTTTCCCGATATGTATCTTTTTGTTGGCAAGAGATTTATGAAGGTCTTGGGCGTCGGTATTCATGGCGATAAATTCAACGCCGGTTACGTCCGAACTTACCATATGGTTTATTGCGTTCCCTCCCGATCCGCCTACGCCTATTACTTTTATTCTTGCGAAAGCTTCTATTTCCGGATTGATTTTTGGCATGTTATTTTAGGTTATTGATGGCTGGATACATACTACCAAAAACAGGTTGTCACGCAACTTGCCGATTGTCGATTTTTATTGAGGACTTTGTGAGCGCCTTATGGCAGGAACTGCCTTAGCCACTTGGTTAAATTACTGCCGGTTTGCCTTACGAAGCGTGTTCCGGAGAACTCCTCGGGCTCTTTATCGGCCGAAGCGGTGCATAGTCCATAAGCCACAGCCCATGATGGGTCGATATTTTTTTTGATTATTTGAGATTCAGACGACTTCGGCATTTGTACCACGGAAGTGATCCCGATAGACGCGATTTTGGCTGGTATATTTAAAGAGTGTTTTGCTAAATGTTCTATCATCTCAATATTAGAACCTCCTCCCGTTATAATTATGCCCGCTGGCAGTAGGCTATTCTTGCCCATTTTTTTTAGTTGAGTTTCTATTAGGTCGAATATATCACTGAGACGAGCGGTGATAATTTCATCCAACTTTTTTTTACTGTAATTGTTTCCTTCTTTATGAATTTTCAGTTCCTCCGCCTCGTCCAAGGAGATTTTTAGTCCAAGGGCTATATCGCTTGTTATATCCATTGAACCAATGGAAAATACTTTCAAAGAAATCGGTATGCCTTCTTCGAAGACGACAATTGAAACAGTCTCCGCGCCGATGTCGGCCAGGATGCAGCCGACAGTTTTCTGTATCCTGGTTAGCACGACGAAACTCTCCGCGATGGGAGACGGAATAATATCTTCTATCATTATCCCCGCGGATTCAACGATGTGTATAAGATCCTCGAAATGTTGTTCCAGACAGGTTATGAATAGGGACTTTACTTCCAAGATTTCTCCCCTCATCCCGATTGGGCGACCGATGACTCTCTTGCCGTCAAGTTTGTAAGAGATCGATATCGATTGGAGTATGTGGCGGTTGATTGACTTTTTAAGGTTGGCTTCGCTGGCCTCCATCGCTCTTCTTAGGTCGGTGTCGCCAGTCTCTCCATCCGCCTTGGAAATTGCGACCGAACCATCGGCTAAAGATGACTCCAAACTTATACCGCCCATTGAGATGTACGCGTATTCTATTTTGGTGTTAGATGTTCTCTCGGCATCCGCGATAGCTTCTCTTAGAGATTTTTTAGCTTCGCTTATATCTATTATGTATCCATGTCTTAGCCCCCTGGATCGTTTCGATGTCAGTGACAAAATTCTTGGGGCGCTCTCTCCTCTTAGGTACTCGGAAACTACAATCCTTATTACGGATGTCCCTATGTCTATGCCAGTTACGATTTTTCTTTTCACTCTGATTGCAGAGGAATTTTCTAAACAAAAATATCAGCAAATTTCTTTTTCACTTTCTCTTCCTCTACGTCCATCTTACTCCCATGGTCAAAACCTTTCAAATGGCACAATCCGTGGATAAATATATATGTCAAATAACTTCGAAGAGTTGTCCTCTCGAACTTTAATTCTCTTTTTACAACATTTGGGTCTATAAAAATCTCTCCATCCGTTTCGGAGTATGGGAAACTAAGGATATTAGTTGGCCTGTTTTTCCTCCGGAATTTATCATTAAGTTGTTTGGACACTTTATCTCCGACAAAAACAAGGCTAAGTTCATAGCCTTGTCCTAGCACAAAATTTTTTATTTTCTCAAATGGTATCTCTGGGAGCGCGGACTTAGTTCTTTTTTTTATATGGAGCATCTTCGAGTTTGCCTAACCTCCTTAATTTATCTTTATTCTTTCGATTGGCTATGCGTTTGAGTGCGGCCTTTTTCTTTTTGTAGTCAGATTTATTTCTTTCGTTATATCTTAGAGATTTGGCCCTTCTTACAACGCCGGACTCCTGGACGCGCTTCGTAAACCTTCTTATGAGGCTGGCTGGCGTTTCGTTATTGGATTTTACCACTTCTACTTGTATCATTTGAGTAAAGAGTAAGATATCACAGCTAGCTAATTATTTCAACTTTTTTACGTAGTCTGCCAGTTTATCAACCTGTATTTCTTCTTGCGATCTGTTGTCCATATTTCTCACAATAACCGTCCTATCGATGACCTCCTTTTGGCCGAGAATTATTGTGTATGGAATTTTCAGTTTTTCGGCGGTGGACAGTTGCGTTCCGAGACTATCCTTGCTAAGTGACTGAAGTAGGGGAACCTTTGCCTTACGCAGTATTTCTATAATGGCTAAACTGTGGAGTTTGGCGGGAAACCCAAGTTGAATAAAAAACACCTTTGGCCTTTTTAATATTCTTGGCACTAGATCTTCATTGAATGATTCCGATAAAACGACCCTGTCAACGCCTATGGCCACGCCGACTCCAGGTACATCTTTTTTGTTGCCTATGGCCTTAGCGAGATAATCGTATCGTCCTCCGCCTGCTAGGGCGAGGCCGACAGGCTTTCGCTTATCATCTGTTTTCGGCGCATCTGGAGCGTCACTTTTTTGGTTGGCGTTCGTTTCCTTGACTTCTGCTGGTTCTGTTTTGGATATAATTTCAAAAACAGTTCTTGTATAATAATCAAGTCCGCGAACGAGACTAGGGTTTATTGTGTATTCGATTTTTAGATTTTCCAGATATTCCAGAACTTCCTTGAAGTGTTGTTTACAAGCGTCACAGAGGTAGGCTACCGATTGCGGCGCCGCCTCTTTGGTGGGCGCGCATTTTGGGTCCTTGCAATCCAGGAGTCTAAGTGGATTATTTTTAACCCGAATTTTGCAGTCTTTGCATACCGATCCAACGTGCCTCTTGTAATAGTTTACCAACTCTCTTCTATAATTGTTTCTGCAAATCTTGTCGCCAATGCTGTTTATCTGCAATGAAAGATTTTTGTGGCCGGATTCTTCGAGGATTGTAGTGGTAACCTTTATAACAATCGCGTCGGCTATACTTTTTTCTGTGCCTAAAACTTCAAGTCCGAACTGTCGAAACTCTCGAAACCTTCCCTTTTGAGGTCTCTCGTGCCGATAGCAGTTTCCAAAATAGTAGAGCATGACCGGCTGTGAGTAGCTCTGCATGCCGTTTTCTATATAGGCGCGTAAAACGCCCGCAGTATATTCAGGCCTAAGCGCAAGCTGGGCGCTCCCCTTGGATTTGATCTCATACATTTCTTTCCCAACAATATCCGTCGTTTCTCCAATACCAGATGTGTACAATCTCGTCTCCTCGATGATCGGTGTTTCTATCGGTTTGAATCCGTAATAGGTTGCAATTTCCGCGGCCTTCTCGAAGAATCCTTGATAGGCGTAGTATTCTTTTCCGAGTAGGTCGCGCATACCCTTAATGGCCTGCGGAACTTCATTTTTGCTTTCTTTTTTCATCGGCATGTTAAATTATATTAGTACTTTATACTGCCTGGCGAGGCCTCGGCCCTACTGATTGGCAATAGACGCAGGGCGACTTTACCTGTTAGGAATTTTCTGTTTAGCGCACCCCACTCGCGGGAATCGGAGCTGGCGTTTCTATTGTCACCCATTACAAAGTAGTCGTCCGAAGAGAGTTGCATCTTTATATTTCTATAGCCCCAATTTTCTTTATTGATGTAAGGCTCCTCAAGTTTGAAGCCGCCCCGATTTTCCGCGTTTGTTATCACGACTTGACCGTTTTGGACGTCTATTAGTTCACCGGGCAGTCCAATAATTCTTTTTATGAAATACTTAGATGGGTCGTTGGGGTATTTGAAAACCACAACTTGACCTCTTTCCGGTATTTTAAAATTGTATGATAGTTCATCCACGATGAGATATTCGCCATCCATGAACGTTGGCTTCATAGAGCTTCCGGAGACCAGAAATGGCTGGGCGATGAATGTCCTTATCGGTATAACGATAATAAGTGATAGCGTTGTGAACTTGAGAATTTCCTTTATAAATCCCCACATGGTGATATCTTCTTCATTCATCCGACCAATTTTACATGAAAAATTTAAACTATGCAAATTTCCCTTGGCCCCGGACGCTAGGTGGGTTAACAGGGTTGAATAGTGTGTGATCACGTGGTATAAATTATTATTATGGCGTATTTAATTGCGGGGCTTGGAAATCCCGGTGAAGAATATGTGAACACAAGGCACAACACCGGAAGGATAATTTTAGAACTTGTTAGGAAAAATATTGGGGATTTTTCGAATTGGAAACTTGACGAGACCCGCCTGCCGGCAGGCAGGAAAATAATCTCAAAAGGGACAATAGCGGGGAAGAAGGTCATTTTGGTCATGCCAGATAATTTCATGAATAACTCCGGCGGGTCGCTTAAGAGTTTTATAAAAAACGCCAAAGACGCCGAAAATTTTGTCGTGATTCACGATGACCTTGATCTCCCCATTGGCGCCGTAAGAATGTCCTTTAATCGTGGTTCGGGCGGGCATAGAGGCGTGGAATCCATAATAAAAAATATTAAGACCGAGGCGTTTGTAAGGATTAGAATTGGAATTGCAACAGAGACTCCGTCGGGGAAGTTGAAAAAACCCAAAGGGGATAAGGACGTGGAGAAATTTATTCTGGGTGAATTCAAAAAACCGGAATCGGACATACTTAAAAAGGTCGGTAAAAAAGTAAGCGAAGCGATTGTTTGTATGCTAACTGAAGGAATGGGTAAGGCGATGAGCGTCTACAATCGAGCCTTGTGAGCAGTTTTACTTAAGCTTCCTCTTTCTTTTCTTCGGTTTTTGTGTCCGGAACCTCTTTGTACAGATCAGCCGGAATAAGGGTCATTTTTTGTTCCTTGGCGTCGAATAGGGTGATTACGAAATCATAGCTTTTACCAAGCTCAAGTCTCTTTTTCATATTTTCTTCAGTCCCGAATAAGGAGATATGTGCTAGGCCAGCGACACCTTCTTCGATAGAAACTAGGGCGCCATGCTTGTTGTATTTGATGACAACGCCATTAACTCTAGCCCCCTTTTTATACTTTAGTTCGGCGGCTTTCCACGGACTCTCTTTTAGGGCTTTGATGGAGAGAGAAACTTTTCCATCTTTGATATCTATAATTTTAACCTTAATTTTATCTCCCTGTTTGAAAAGTTTCTTCGGATTATCTACAAGTGCCCAATCGATCTCTGATATGTGAACCAGTCCCTCGAGGCTATCTTCTAGCTTCACGAATACTCCGAAGTCTACAGCACCTGTAACCTCACCATCTAAGATGTCTCCGATATTGTATTTGTTTACCATCTCAACCCTTTCTTTTTGCGCGCCGGTTTTTTCGGAGAAAATGAGTTTGCCTTCTTTGGGGTTGGCGGTTATGACCGAGACGGAAATTTTCGTACCGATAAGCTTGCGCAATTCGTTCACTATCTTGTCCTTGTCTCCATCATTTATTCTCGGGTAGTGTTCGGCCTTAAGCTGTGAGGCAGGGAGGAATCCGACAATATTTTGCCACTCTAAAATAAGTCCGCCTTTGTTCGCGTCTTTAACCAGGATCTCGAGGATCGTTTTATTTTTTATCGCGTTCTCTGCTTCTGCCCAGACAATGGCTTGCCTGGCCTCTTTTAGAGAAAGGCCAACATATCCGCCGTCTTCGGTCTCGGCTTCTACAACCTTCGCGGTTATAACGTCGCCGGCGTTGATTTTCTTTATGATGTCTCTAGCGTTGAGGTATTCTCGGCCGTAGATGATTCCTGTTCCTATGGGAGATAAATCAACGTAAAGAGCCATTCTATCTTGTCCCAAAACCATGCCCTCAATGAGGTCTCCGACTTGTGGATGAGTGAGAATGTTCTTTACGAATTTATCCATAACGCCTTGTGGCGCGCTGGAAATTAGCTCATCCTTTGTGCTGGTTGTCATATTTTTTATAGAGGCCTGCCCATATTACTGTCTACCCAGACCTTGGTAGTTCTTATAAATAATGTGTGTTGAAGTATATATTAAAAGATGGTGGGTGTCTAGTATTTGTACTGGTCCACAATTTTTCCTTCTTTGTCGTAGAGAATTACCATATCGTGAAGCGGTCTGAAGAAGGTGGTCGCGCGTTGCATCCAGACGAGCCAATTGCCTTTTAAGAAGTTGGTTTTGTCTCTAAAATCCCTTAGACAGCCCTGATAGTTGAAATGATCTGTTGAGAATTGTAAGCAGTTTTCTTGTTGAGTCTCTTGGGTGTCTATGGTTTTACAGGCCGGTGTTTTGTCGAAGACTGCTACGCAGTAGTCGGGGAGCATGGCCACTCTAGAGAGGTAGTCCGGCTTGGGACAGTTGTGGGACAAGGCGTCTCCGTAGCTAACTTTTTCATCAAAGTATCCCGTACAGAGATTTTCTTGGAAATTTATCTGGTTAATTTGACGGCCGACAATAATCTTTATCGTATCATTCAGTTTTAAAATAACATTATCTTGAGGCACTGGATTTATCCCTGGAATAGTGTGTCCGCGTGGGATTATGTACTGGTTGTTTATAGAGGTTACAATTTTAAAGCCGGTTACATCTATTGGCTGTTTCCCCAACGTGTTTCTGATTACGATGTACTGTCCTTCCGGTTTTGTACTTGTCCTGGCGACATTCGCAATCTTTATTTTGTCTCTGGCGGTAGAGGTTGCAGAGATGGTAGTGGTCGGCTTTGGAGTTGCGATGGTTGTTGTGGCAGTCTTTACGGCCGACGCGGGAGCCTGGGCGAACTTAATTTTTTTAGCAACGATTATCCTGTTTGCCAGAATGCGTGTAGTCGCATTAAAGATTCCAGTAGCTGGAATACTGTTCATAATCTGGAATTTTCTTACAGCTTCTGCTGTAGCGGGGCCATATGTTCCCGTAGAGGTCGGGTAAGTGAATAGTTTCTGGTTGCGTAAGAATTCTTGGAGGTAAAATATGTCCGCGCTTCTTTTCGAACCGGTGGCTAGATCGTAGTCGAATTGTTTTGTGGTTGTTGTCGCTATAGCCGCGATTAAACTCACCCCGCGGTCCATGTTTCTTGATGTTATTTTGGCGGTTATATTTAGCACTGAAAAAATAATAATTGCCAGTATCGCGAAAGAAGATAAATATTTTATAAATATCATAGGTTCATATTAGCACTTTTGTTACAATCTTCACAAACAGTTTTTGGTGTGATAGTGTTCTTGGTGGAATGGAAATGGAAAGGAGGCGAGGTAATCATGACCGGAGAAGAGGTGGCCTATTTGGCTTCGATCAGCAGGATTGAAGAAGCTGTGTCAGCAGTTATTAATCGGTGCGATTCTCTTTTGCCGATCAATTTCGGCATAGGGAGCCGTTGTCGCCCGATTGTTTTCTTTGAGGTGTGGAATTATTTGCGGCTGGCAGCGGAAAGTTATGCGGAGGAAATTCAGTGTATCCCCTAGAGAATGGTGGTTGAAGATGATGGTAGTGTTACGGTTTACCACAGCAGTGGGATAATCAAGATTGAAGTAGAGATAGTTGGAGCCGAGGTTGATATGTCCCTGCAGGACTACGCAGAAGAGTTCTCGGAGGATTATCACCCGGAAGATTCTGCCAGGTTCGTTGACTGGCTTCGAGAAGCTATTCGATGTAAGCCAGAGCTCGGACTGTGGGGGACGTCACTTAATGATGATTTGGATCCTTGGGGCTGACCGGGTAAGCTCTCGCCGCAGATTGTATAAGAATGAAAATTTGTGTACCGCGCGGTTCGTTCGCGCGGTATTTTCATTGTAAATTTTATGGCTTTTTGTTATAATTCACAACATGATAATCACTTATTATGGAATGAGCTGTTTTAAGGCACAGGTTGGCGATTCGGTTCTTGCCTTCAATCCCATAAGTAAAGATTCTGATTTGAAGCCGTCCCGATTTTCTTCCGATATCGCTGTAATTTCTCTTAACGATAAAAACTATAACGGTGTTGCCCAAGTTTCTGGCGGCCGGAAGGAGCTGTTTGTGGTTGACGGTCCGGGTGAGTATGAAATATCTAGTACATATATAAAGGGTTTTGGCATTAGAGAGGAAGTTGATAAAGAGACCTCACCAGCGCGTCTTATGGCAAGTAAAATCAACACGATATACTCTGTTCTTTTTGAGGATGTAAATATTTGTCATCTTGGCGCACTTTCAGTTCCGGAGATAAGTTCGGAGATTAAAGAGGAGCTTGGCGAGATTGATATACTTTTTGTTCCGGTGACCGGCGGAGGATTGATCTCTGCCTCCCTCGCCGCGAAAATCGCAACCTCTCTTGAGCCCAAGATTGTGATCCCGGTCCATGGTGATGAAAGAGGCCCGCAAGCTCCTGCCCTCAAGGCATTTTTGAAAGAAACGGGAAGCGAAGATGTGAAGCCGGTGGAGAAGCTTACGATAAAGAAGAAAGATTTGGAAATCAAGGAGGGCGAGGTCGTTGTTTTAGAGCCGGTAGTTTAATTTTAACAAGATGAAAGCGGTAAACGATTTTATACAAAAAAATAGGCAAAAGAGCGAGGCGGAGAAGAGAAACATTCTCCTCTCGGTAATGATTGTCGTCGGCCTTGTTGTCATTTCCGTCGGCATGATAGATATTTCGAATAATTTGGTGTCTATTTATCAAGATGGCAACAGTTCGGGGAATAAAAAGAGTTCCATCGCCGCTATTCAAGATAAATTTTCGGAGGTTTGGGGTGAGGCCGAAAATAGGATGCAATATATAAATGATAGCATGGGACAGGAATATGATGGACAGGAAAAATAGTAAAAATAAAGACCGGAAGAATGGTGGCGAAGATGATGCGACCAATTTGCCAATCGCGGAAAATATCAAGGAGATAGATATCGTTCCGGAGATGAAGAAGTCCTACCTCGACTATGCGATGTCTGTCATCGTATCGAGGGCATTGCCGGATGTTCGGGATGGCCTAAAGCCAGTACACAGAAGAATCCTTTACTCTATGCACAAGCTTGGACTTCAGTACAACGCGAAATTTAGAAAATCGGCCATGATCGTCGGAGACGTGCTTGGACATTACCATCCACATGGTGATACTTCTGTTTATGACGCGATGGTAAAACTCGCCCAAGACTTTTCTACTCGTTACCCTCTTGTTTTTGGACAAGGAAACTTCGGTTCCATAGATGGAGATTCTGCCGCGGCCTACAGATATACGGAAGCTAAGATGGCCAAGATCTCTAGTGAGATGCTCCGTGACATCGACAAAGAGACAGTGGATTTTGTTCCTAATTACGATAACACGATAAAGGAGCCGTCGGTTTTCCCCGCCGCTCTGCCCAATCTTCTTTTAAACGGGACGCTTGGTATCGCTGTCGGTATGGCGACAAAGATCCCCCCTCATAATTTAAAAGAAGTTCTTGAGGCTCTTATTTATTTGGCTGATAACGGCGACGCGACAAACGAAGACTTGCTCAAATTTGTTAATGGGCCGGATTTTCCGACTGGCGGAATAATTTACAATGAAAAAGATATAGCTCACGCGTACGCGACGGGTAGGGGTGGCGTAGTCGTAAGAGGCGTGGCCGAAGTTGTGGAAAATAAAAATGGAACGTTCCAGATTGTTGTAACTTCAATTCCATATCAGGTAAATAAGGCGGAGATGATTGTCAAAATGGCCGATCTCGTACATGAAAAAAAGATTGAGGGGATTAAAGATCTTCGCGATGAGTCTACCACAACCGACGATTTACGAATCGTTGTCGATCTTAAATCCGGAGCCTATCCGCAAAAAGTCTTGAATGCATTATACAAGTATACCGATCTTGAGCAGACATTTAATTTCAATATGTTGGCTCTCACATCCGGCGTCCCCCGAGTTTTCTCGCTCAAGGGGATATTGGAGGAATTTTTAGATCACAGAAAGATTGTTGTTAAACGAAGAACGCAGTTTGATCTTAAGAAGGCTGAAGAGAGGGAACATATTTTGTTGGGGCTCAAGAAGGCGCTCGATCACATTGATGAGATAATAAAGATAATTAAGAAATCTAAAGACGTGGCGGACGCATCTAAGAATCTTATCTCCGCCTTTAAGTTTTCCGAGATACAGGCAACAGCGATTCTTGAGATGAAACTTCAGAAGCTGGCGAGCCTTGAGAGGAAAAAAATAGAGGATGAATTAAACGCCGTTCAGGCGCTTATAAAAGAGTTGAAATCTCTCCTTGGGAGTTCCGTTAAGATTTTGAAGGTTATCAAGGATGAATTTTCAGATCTTATCACTAAGTATGGTGACGAGAGAAAGACGCGCGTTATTAAGGGCGGGGTTCGCGAGATTTCGGATGAGGATCTGGTGCCAGAGGCCGAGAGCGTTCTGGTTTTGACCTCCGGCGGGTATATAAAACGAACAGACCCTTCAGAATATAGGGCACAGAAGAGGGGCGGTGTTGGGGTTATGGATCTCAATACTAAAGAAGAGGACTTCATAACTATTTTCCTCAATGCGAATACCCACAGTGATCTTTTGTTCTTTAGCGATAAAGGCAAGGCTTATCAAACGAAGATGTATGAGATTCCTGAAGGTAAACGCGCTACGAGGGGGAAGTCAATAATGAACTTTTTGCCGCTATCGGAGGGAGAAAATATTACATCCGTCCTTGCTATGCCGAAGAGGTTAAAAGACCTGAAGCTCTCCATGCTTATGGTTACCAAGATGGGGGTCGCCAAGAAGGTTTCTGCCGAGAGTTTTAAGGATGTGCGGAGGAGTGGGCTCATTGCTATTAAGTTGAATTATGGAGACAAGCTTATGTCGGCGAAGTTTGTAGAGGGTGGAGACAGTGTGATTCTCGCAACGGGAGCCGGCCAGTCTATTAGATTTAAGGAGTCTGATATAAGGGAGATGGGAAGAAATGCCGCTGGTGTCCGCGCGGTGAAAGTTAAGAAAAGTGATGAGGTTATCGGCGCAGACGTTATAAAGAAGGACACGAAAGACGCGAAGTTCCTAGTTATGGCCGCCAATGGTTATGGGAAGATGACAGCCCTTAAGGAGTACAAGATCCAGAAGCGCGGTGGATCAGGAATCAAGACCGCGAAGGTTACAAAAAAGACTGGCAATGTGATAGTGAGCAAGATTATAACTGAATCAGAGACGGAACTGATCGCAATTTCAAAAAACAGCCAGGTTATAAGAATTGGGATTAGTGAAGTGCCGGTACTTGGCCGCCAGACTCAAGGTGTTCGCATTATGAAGCTAAGAGAGGGGGATAGTATAGCTTCATTGACCTGTTTATAGAATCTATGTCTGAACTTCAAAGACCGAGGTTACTTTCTCCGCTCACCTGCCTGCCGGCGGGCAGGCGGACATAAGGAGAAAAACGAAAACTGATGGAACTCATTCGAGAATTTAAAGATATTACGAAAAATGATGCTAACCTGGCGGGCGGCAAGGGCGCTTCGCTCGGAGAGATGACAACCGCCAATATTCCGGTGCCGCCGGGGTTTGTTGTCCTCGCGGGCACATTCAAAAAATTCCTGGAAGAGACCGACCTCGATATTGAAGTTGATGCGATTTTGGATTCAGTAAATCACAACGAGGTTCATACTGTAGAATTTGCCTCGGAAAAAATCCAGGCGCTGATTATGTCAGTCGATATGCCTAAAGATATTGAAGTTGCTATATTGAATGCCTACGGAGACCTGAAGAAGGTTCAACCTTCTATGGATGAAGGGTTTTTTGTTGCTGTTAGGTCGAGCGCCACCGCCGAAGACTCGGCAAGTGCCGCTTGGGCCGGGCAACTTGATAGTTATTTAAATACGACGGAGGAAACTCTTCTTAAGA
Organism: Candidatus Vogelbacteria bacterium; assembly: GCA_016215345.1. GTDB lineage: Bacteria > Patescibacteriota > Minisyncoccia > Phycocordibacterales > UBA12445 > JACRKD01. Next base: position 15,732 of record JACRKD010000010.1, read on the forward strand.
ATGTTAAGAGGTGTTGGGCATCTCTCTTCACCCCGAGAGCGATATTTTACCGGTTTGAAAAAGATTTACACAAAACTAAAATTTCTGTCGCGGTTATTATTCAGAAGATGGTTGCCCCTGATGTTTCCGGTGTGGTCTTTTCCGTTCATCCGGTGACTGAAGATTATAACCAGCTGATAATAGAAGCCGGTTTTGGCCTCGGAGAAGCGATAGTTTCCGGTTCAATTACTCCCGATAGCTATGTTGTTGAGAAAAGCCCGAGAAGAATAATAGATAAGAACATAGCGGAACAGACTAAGGCTATTTACAGGGCAGAAGGCGGCGGAGACGAATGGCGAGATATTCCGAAGGCAAGGCAAAATGTCCAAAAGCTAACCGACGGTCAGATTCTCGAACTTTCAGACTTAATTATAAAAATCGAAAATCACTACGGCTTCCCTTGCGACATTGAGTGGACAGTAGAAGGTTCAACCTTCTACATCACCCAAAGTAGGCCGATAACGACGTTAACAGGCGTGTTGCCAAATAGTTCCCCGGCTACTCTGCCGGAAGCGTCTTACGAGCTTCATTTTAGACAAAGCGGCTTCCTGTTTATTTTTACGGATATAAATTTTAATCCTAAAAATGGTGCTTTCGATTATGTAATTTTGCAGAATGGTGGCGACATGGCTGCTTATCTGACGATTGGGGGGTGGAAGCAGGCGCATGAGATGGGAAAAACATGGCTCACCGAAACTGAATCGCAGAATAAAATTGAAGAACTCGAATTGCTTCTTGGCGACCTAAGGAGCGGTGTGATTTTCAATTCGCTACATAAGTTGCAAAAGGATGATTACGCTGGACGCTGGAGAATAGTTGAGGATATTTCTGACCGGTTCGCCCGCTTGTATCGGTACTGTGAACATCCAGTGGTCTCGGCGATCGAGACTGAAATCTTAAGAGCCTGTTCGTTCGAGGATAATCTCTTGAAGGTGTTAAGGGCACCACAGTATGCTGATGAGTTAAAATTTACGCCAGAGACAAGGGGTACCTTAATGTTCTTATAAAAATCGGCGAATTAAAATTTGATTTGCACAAGGCGGTTGAGCCCCTGTGGGTTGAGTGTATCAATCTCTTGAGAGAATTGGCTACGAAGTGCGATTATTCGTTTGACCAGATGAGTGTCTTGCGCGCGGACGAGGTATCAAGCTTTTTAGAAACAAGCGCGCTTCTGCCTAAGGAGACTTTGGATGAGCGTTTAAACGGTCTCGTGTTTATGCCACAAGGTGGAGAAGGCGGATTGCTTTTAACCGGCGACAGTTATGTCGAATGGAAAACTAAAATTGAAAACGTAAACAACGGCGAGATTAAAGGGACGCCAGCCTTCAAGGGGAAGGCTCAAGGCAGAGTAAAAATTTATTCGAGTTTCCTAGAGAGCGAGACGGTTCCGCATGGAACAGTCGTCGTCGCCGGCATGACGAACCCGCAGCTTTTGCCATTTCTCAAGGACGCTGTGGCGATTGTCACTGATGAGGGTGGTTTAACATGTCATGCTGCTATTATTGCGAGAGAGCTAAAGAAGCCATGTATAATAGGTACAAAAATCGCCACCCAGGTTTTGAAAGATGGTGATTTGGTTGAGGTGGACGCGGTGCGGGGAGTGGTTACAATAATAGGAAAAGCGCAAGAATTACAAAATAAATAAAAATATGAGTAATAGTATTGAATATCCGACGAATAAAGTAGAGACAAAAGAAAGGGGGAAGAACGTTAAGATTGTTCTCAAGTTTATTCGACACGGGGAACGCACCAAGGAGGGACAACTCACGGATTATGGTAGGAAAATTACGGCCATTTGCGCTAAAGAAAGTGGTATTAAGCCGGAAGATTTCGACGCCGTTAAGGCTATCGGCTCAACCGCGGGGCCGAAGGGCCCAGGTGGTCTACAGCGTTCGCTTGAGTCGGCTGATATTTATGCTCATGAGATTGCTGGCGATGGGGCGCTTGAGACTAGAGGATCTGATGTGCTGGATTATGAAAATTTGAAATCGCCGGCGCACTTTGACCACACAACGGTTTATAATTCGTTTTTACCACCCGACTTCGAGAAACTTTCTGATGAAGAAAAGGCTAAGGCCGCGAAATACGCCCAAAGACAAATGCTGGAGCGGTACTTTTCTGATAAGACTCCGGAAGGGGAAGCGGCGACAAATGAAGTTGCCGGTTCCTTTGCTTATATTATCGACTGGTATATAAAAATGACGAAACGGCTTGAGTCCGGCTCGGAGGTGCTTATGCCCGCTGGAACTCATGGGGGAACGATGGAATTTCTCCTGCAAAAGGCGCTTGTCTATAAAGATAGGGATGGTGTGGAACACACCGGCTTCGAATTGCTCGATGCGATAAATGGAGAGTTCGATCCTTCCGAAGCCTTTAATGTTACCATCGAGACCGACGATAAGGGCGGTTTGAAAGAAATAAAAGTAACATTCGATAACGCCGCTCGTCCGCAGGGTGATATGCATTTGGATCTCTCTAAACTTGATGAAGCTAGAAAATATTATTTGGAACTTCATCCGGAACACAGAAAGTATGAAGGACTATAGATTGCTAGTTAGGTACTAAAGTTTTGGAGTGGCGGGCGGATAAGGGGGTTGTGAAGAAATAAAATGACCAAGTATATAAAAGAATTTTCCAGGAACTATCCGTTGTTCCAAATGACGATTATTTCTGATATGAAATTGCAGAGAGTTTCTAACTTTGACATGACGATTATTTCTGATATGAAATTGCAGAGAGTTTCTAACTTTGACAAAGAGCCATACTTCGGCCGACCGTTATGGATATATGAGACCGGACCTATGGCGAGCGGCTACTATGCGGAAGATGACAGGCCTAAAATATTTAAGAGAATTTCGGAGCTGTATAGTGACGAAAGGGTCGTTAAGCAAATAATTGTTTCGCTCCACCGTTTATCGCAGGAAATATTTCCCTATCTAAAAAAAGAAATTTACGCAAAGAACCTGGAAGAATTTAAGAACCTACATCGACTTTTCTTAGATTTTTATTATTGTGGTTCTGTAATGTGGGTTCTCCCCCTCGTTGAGTCTCTTCCGGAGCCGATTAGAAAGCTTGCCCTTGAAGCACGAAGCGAAGTCCAAGAACTTTCGAATCTTCGTGACGAAGTAATGGAGTATAACCTGAAGAAACTGTTTCCTGAACTTGGCGAGCTTGTGCATTTCATAAGTTCCTGAAGTGTGTTTTCCGGGGCGTCAGTCGAAGAATTACGTATCGAGGCAGAAAGAAACAAAAAAGGTTACATTTGGTTTGATGGAGTTATTTATAACGCGCCCAAAGAGGTGGTATTGTCCAAGCTCGGTATTGAATTAAAAAGTGATTTACCAGAGGGCAAGATAAAATCAATTACTGGAGAAATTGCTTGTAGGGGTAAGGTCAATGGAAAAGTAAAAATTCTTTTAACAAATAAGGATATAGGTAAGATTGAAGACGGAGATATTTTAGTTAGCCCTATGACTCGTCCAGATTTCCTTCCTGCGATGAAAAGGGCCGACGCTTTTGTCACCGACGAAGGCGGCATCACTTGCCATGCCGCTATTGTTTCGCGTGAACTCAAAAAACCCTGCATCATCGGTACTAAAATCGCCACCCAGGTTTTGAAAGATGGAGACTTGGTTGAGGTAGATGCGGAGAGGGGGGTGGTAAGAATTGTTGAGAAAGCTAAATAAAGGTTACCACACAGGTCGGTCCTGTGTGCTTATTGTTTAATTGTTGATGACAGTAGAGCGGGGGTGGTGTATAATTTCATTAATGACATTCGCGGATCCTAAAGAGAATATAAAAAATCTAGATCTCAAAGAGGGGGATATCGTTGTTGATTTCGGTACGGGGAGCGGACATTATGCCGTGGAGGCTGGCAAACGAGTTGGAGACAAGGGAATCGTTTATGCCATTGATGTCAATAAGGCCTCGCTTGAACATCTGGTTGCTAAAGCCAAAGATGCTGGCCTTGGCAATGTGGATGTGATATGGGCCGACGCCGATGAAATCGGCGGAACTAAGTTAAAGGATAATTTGGCGGACGCGGTTATTCTATCTAATGTTTTGTTTCAATCTGAAAATAAAGACAATATGGTTAAGGAGGCCGGGAGAATTCTTAAAGTTGGCGGTGAGGCCTTGATTATAGATTGGGATACAGCTCTCCCGGGGCTTGGTCCGACTTCAAGTCAGGTGATAACGGTCGACAAAGTAGAGGAGATTTTTACCAAGTCTAGATTTACACCGTTTAGGAAATTCAACGCCGGCGAACATCATTTTGGTTTAGTGTTTAAGAAATTATAGTCTATGTCGTTTGTTCAGACGGTAACTTTATTTGTTTTTGGAACCATAGGTATAGTCGCGGTTATCCTTTTTGCTAACTTCGCTGGCAGCAAAGGCGTGGGTTATTTGGGCGATGTGGAGCTATGGGGGACGACATCTGCCGAGCTTGTAGCTCCGATAATTAAGAAAGTTAATGATGACAACAAAAAACTTTTCAATCTTGTCTACAAGGAAAAAAGGGCGAATACCTTTGATGCAGAACTTGTATCGGCATTGGCTTCAGGTAAGGGTCCAGACTTATTTCTAATTCCGTCAAGAGAGATAGTTAGAGAGAGTAACAAAATTGCTAAAATCGCCTATGAAAAACTTTCTGAAAGGCAGTTTAAGGACACTTTCGTTGATGAATCTTCTCTTTTTTTGACTGATGGTGGTATTTTGGCTCTGCCTTTTTATTCTGACCCGCTCATTATGTACTGGAACAAAGATATTTTGTCATCCAGCGGGGTTCCGGCCGCGCCCAAGAAGTGGAGCGAATTTTTGGACATAGCCGAGAAGATTACGGTAAGTAGTCGAATAGGGAACATAACTCAAGCAACCGTCGCGATGGGCGGATATAGGAATGTTCTTAATGCCAAGGAGATTCTCGCAACTCTTTTCATGCAGGCTGGAGATCCTATCGTAAAGAGAGACACGAGTGAGAAAAGATCAACCGGGCCGATTGCCATAGATCAAACCTTTGCCGAAGATCCCGGGATCGTGCCGTCCGGGGTTCGTTTCTATAATAGCTTTTCGAATCCAGCCAACAAAAATTACTCTTGGAATAGTGAATTGCCAATTTCTAAAAACGCCTTTCAGTCTGGAATCTTAGGCATCTACTTTGGCTTTGCTAGCGATTATAACCAGATAAAGCTTGCGAATCCTCACCTAAACTTCGATGTCGGACCCGTGCCACAAAGGGACTTGGCGCAAACGCGAATTACTTACGGTGAGCTTTATGGCTTGGCAATTGCTAAGAACACTAAGAATTTCGGAGGGGCGTTCGCGGTCGTCAATACTTTGACAGGGGTTGACGCGTCTAAGGCTTGGTCTGACGCTTTGTACTTGCCATCAGCGAGGCGTGATATTCTCCAGGATGGAACTAGGGATGGGGTTATGTCTGTGTTTTATAATTCTGCTATTATGGCGAGGAGCTGGCTAGACCCTGATCCCGAGGAAACTGGCGCTATATTTAAAGAGTTGATCGAGTCGATTCTTTCGGGGGTTAAGACGGAAGAGTCTGCCACGAAAAGCGCCGGAGTAGAGATGGCTACTTTAATAACTAGAGTAACGAAGTCCCTGTAGATATGATATTTCTTGGTAACTTGTTTTTTAAAAAGTTTTGGGTCGCGATTATGTTTTACGCCTATTTGCCTGTAACCGCGTATGCGGATGGAATTGTTCCGAGTTGTCCGCTCGGGGTCTGTAAATTTGCGGACTTTCAACAGCTTGGTACGAATCTGCTGGCCTTCTTGATTTCCATTCTTCTTCCACTTGCGATTATCGGCATCTCTATAGTCGGCGTGAAGCTCGTTATGTCTGCTGATAATGCCAAGGGGACGACCGAGGCCAAGGCGTCTCTTTTGAACGTGCTTCTTGGTATTGCGGTCGCTGTCGGTGCTATAATTATAGTGCAACTTATATTCTCAACTTTGGGCGCGGGGAGCAGTATTCCCGATATTAATGGTTAGATAATATATCCAAATATATGAAAAATCTTATCCACAGTTTCAAAGTAAAAGATTTTCACAAAATCTTCTTTAGGGCTATAATAAACATTGGATTGTCTGTCCCGACTTTTACTTTCGCCTTTACAGCGCCACCCGGCTTTTCAACATTCGGCAGTGTGGGGGAAATAGTTACGGCGGTTCTATCTGTTCTTCCCACTATTGCCATCCCGATCGCTGGAATCTATATTGTTTACGCCGGCTACCTGTTCGTGAGTTCCACGGGCGAGCCTAAACAGTTGGACGCCGCGAAATCTGCCTTTTATAACGCTGTAATTGGTACAGCGCTTATCGTGGGGGCAAGCATTATAGTCAGTACCGTTTCAGAGACAGTCTCCGGACTGGGGAGTTAATTTATTATTAGATTATCAAAAATAATTATTAAAATGAAAAATTTTGTAAAGTTTGGTATAGCAACTGTGTCTATAACACCGCTTTTAGCCTTGGCTAATGTTATAGACACAACGGTAACAAATCTTCAAACAGCTATCACTAATATTCCAGCGTTAGTAATAGGCCTCGCTGTAATCTACTTTTTGATTGGAGTATGGCAATACGCTTCCGGCGGAGACGAGAAGACAAGGGGCGACGCTAAGATAAAGATCGTTTACGGTCTTATAGCGCTTTTCGTTATGGTCGCTGTCTGGGGCCTCATTGCAGAAATTGGCTCTATTACCGGAGTTAGTACAGGAACGGGCGCGCCGGCATATCCGTCCATCTAATCTGTGGTAAAATTTATAGCGACAATTGGGTTAATACTGCCTAGCCTCACTTTTGGCGCGACGATCGAAAGCGCTGTGAGCGGTATAATCACGGAGCTTTCTGGAATACCAGTGCTTTTAATCGGTGTTGCGGTTATATATTTTCTGTTTGCCGTTATGCAATATACCACAGGGGCCGATGAGAAGACGAGGGAAGAGGCGCAGAAGAAGATTGTCTATGGCTTGATTGGCATATTTGTTATGGTCGCTATGTGGGGGCTTGTTGGAGAAGTTCAAAATATCGTTGGGCTCTAAGTAATTATGAAAATAATTAATTTTATAAAAAAGCTTGGATTGGGGGTTCTGGTCGGAGTTTCTAGCGTGACGGTAGCCCTTGCGGACGTCGCCTCTGTCATGGACAAAATTAAATCAGAGATACTTAATCCAGTGGCCGCCCTACTTGCCGCCGTCTCCGGAATTTATTTTTTGTACGGCGTCCTCCTTTATTTCCAGTCCGGACTGAATGAAAAGGAACTCGACCGAGCGAAGAGCCACATAATCTGGGGACTTCTGGGGTTGGTAATTATCTATTCGGTCTCTGGGATAATAGAGGCCATTACCTCAACTATTGGGGCATAGCAGAAGAACCGAGTTAAAAAATAAAAAGGCCCCGATTTCGTCTCGGAGCCGTGGTTGTTACGCCTCTTTTTTTGTCAGAGAAAAGTTTAGTTTCTGCCCATCCTTGTTGGTGAGCCAGCCGGTAAACCCCCCCTCGGGGGTTCCTTCCATTTTCCACTTCCCGTGATCAAACGGATACTCTTGGGACCACGACCCTTCTTCCATGTGGTTGGTCTTGTCCCAGAAGAATAGCCCGACGGATTTTTTCCTGTCCGTTGAGAAATAGCGTGAGAACGTCCAGCTTTTGTCACTATAACCGATTATCCAGACATCTGAATCTGGGTATATGTATCCTGGCCTTCCAATTTCAATTCCCTGGAGATGATCGCAGGTTATAACCCACGGAACCTTCGTGGGGTCAATGGTCGATGTTGCCACTGGTTCGTCTGAAGACCAGCTACGCCAGAATTCCCTGGGTTTGGGGCTAGTGTAAAGCCAGTGGAAAAAAAGTCCGATGAACCAAAGTATTCCAACTAAGCAGATGAACTTGTTAACCTTGTCTTTAGTGATCATGGTGTCGATGTCCCCTTCCTCATGAACTGCGCGATGATTTGTCCCAGTTCCGGAAGACCTGGGATTATGTGCATCGTCGCCGCGCCCTTATCAACCAGCTTGAGGTCGGCCGTAATTCTGTCCAGCTCCTTATGGAAAAGGTCCATCTTTTGCTCTGGGGTGAGTGGTGTTGGACTAAGACCATCTGCGGCTTCTACGATTGTCTTCGCCTGTTCGATCGCTTCTTTTATCGCCGTCAGTCCGGCATTGCCCCGAGCCGCTTCTTTCGCGGCTTTCACCGCTTCTTCGGCGACGCCGTTTAGTATTTCGATATTCTCGAATCCAAGCGTTTTCACGACTGCCCCGGTAGCCTGATCGACAAATGAGGCTGTGCCGTTGGTAAGGCTCCCGATAGTTTGTCTCCTTGCTTCTACAGCGTCCTTAAGTCTTCTAAAATGATCTAGGTTTCTAGGCAGAAGCGCTCGAAGCCTCACCCAGTCAGCCCCCCATTGCTTCTCTTCCCCCGGGGTCTGTCTGGGAATTGGGGTTGTAAAGATTCTAAGTAAGGCGGCCGTCGGGATGGTCGAAGGGATCTTCGGCAACTGCGCGTCGCCAAGTATCGCCTTGAGTACCATCGGTAGTACGGCCGAGCCGGTTTGTTTGGCTTCCTGCCATGTTTGAGGGCCGTGGTCGGTATTACCAAACCAATCTCTCACGCATGGTTCGGCGCGCGTCGCGAGATTCCTTTGGACTCCGGCGACCTCTCCGATATCTGAAAATGTCGTTATGTTGTCTCTGTCCGGAATTCCCGAACCCTTGATCGTGATCTTGGCCTCGGTGCCATCTGGCAGAGGGACATTATTGATCGAGAAGGTAATAGGGAACTCTTCGGTGGAGAACTCTTGAATTCCCGAGAAGTACCCCGGGATGGGGATGGGGTAAGTTCCTGTAGGTAAGCATATGTTGGTGGGGAAGCCCCATACAACCAGCCTGCCAAATTTCTTCAGTGGTATCACGACCGAGTTATTTACGATGAAGAGCATCGTTAGTAAGACGAACATCGGCCAGCCGACCCAAGGCGTGAAGCTCCTGGAGACGAACGCCCCAAGGATAAAGAAGATAAAAATACATACCAAGTAGACTACTGCCAAGAGAATGACGATTGCTATCTTACCGAGAGTCCCCCCGGGGGTCGCCGTAGATTTCGTGAAGAAGCCCCCGGTCTTCTTAAGCGTGGTTTTGATGTCATTCCAGTCCCATACACCTCGAATCAACCCGATAATGGCGACCGCGGTAATGATGATAACCAAAATTAAGATACTAGATACCATGTCCATCTTTTCTCCCTTCCTACCCTTGGTAGGTATTTTTACGGTGACTTCCTGTGTTGTCGAAGGACAACCTGTCTATTTTCCTGTCAGTACTATGTACTATTTTTATGATCTTGTCCAGCGCAGAAATTATAAACGATTGATAAGACAATGGATTTCTGATATTCTATATTCGATAACGCGCAGGTGGCGAAATTGGTAGACGCGCTAGCCTTAGGAGCTAGAGCTCGCAAGAGTGTGGAGGTTCGAGTCCTCTCCTGCGCACCAATACAGAACTCAACGGCTTTTCCAAAGCTAGAAGGTGGGACGCGCAAAGCGCGTCCCACTGATTTCCCCCCATTTTCCCAAACGAATTCAGAATTTTTGGCGCGCTGGCTCGCACCTGTTTTTCGCCGAGGAGGAGGTTCGAGCCAAAGATTTCTTTGGCACAGACCTTTTTCGCAAAAAGGTCTGAATCAGAAGCAATTTTGTCTATATTCTGTGCGACTTCTAACCAGTTTTGGAAAGGTTCGAGCCAATCATTCTGCTTGTGTGAAAAAGTAGAGACTTCTTCTTCGAGCGACTTCTTTTCGGAAAGCAGTTTTGATTTTTGCAAACGATAATCTTCTTTATCAATTATTTGGTCGAGATAGCCATTAAGAAGTCGCTCTAACTTTTGAGACAAAGAAGAAATCTTCTCTTGTTTCTCTTTCACACAAGCAGTCAAAGACTGGGCGGATTTTCCGTGGTCTTGCAACGCAAGACGATTAAGTTCCTCCGCCCAGTCTTTGGGCAAAGAAACTTTTTTGATTTCGGATGATAACTGGCGATTTAATTCTTCTTGA